>JASFVL010000151.1:0-8768 GCA_050049875.1 Anaerolineales bacterium | reverse complement strand
CTCGAAGAGATAACTCGATTACAACCGATATTAATTATCTTCGATTTAGATAATAAAAATATTCCTTGGCCTGGATGGATATCGCTGATTAAATCTGTTCCAGCTACGCGCCGTATACCTGTAATGTGTTTTGGACCACATAAGGAATTGGATGTGATGAGAGCTGCCCGAAAAGCAGGAGCAGATCTTGTTATCAGCCGCTCCCGATTTACATCCTCATTATCAAATCATATCCAGGAACTTGCCCGCATTCCTGATTTGGAGGCGATAAAAGCATCGTGCCAAGAGCCGCTTCATCCCAAAGCTGTTCTAGGTTTAGAAGCTTTTAATCGCGGTGATTATTACGATGCACATGAATACCTTGAGGAAGCATGGATGGATGATCTATCTGAGGGCAGAAAATTATACCAATCAGTCTTACAAATTGCCGTCGCTTATTATCAGATAATGCGGGGGAACTATAAGGGTGCCGCAAAAATGTTCTTGAGGGTACGTCAGTGGATTGAACCTCTACCAGAAGAATGTAAGGGGGTGAATGTTTCAAAATTACGACAGGATTCTTACGCCGTTCATCATGAGTTGCTGGATTTGGGAACAAAACGTATCGAGGAATTGGATCATAGCTTGCTAAAGCCGGTCGAATATATGCTTGATTGAGTTGGAGGTGAAACGATGTTTATCATCCGTGTACTCGTAGGATTACTCGTGCTTACACTAGGTAGACAACTCTTCTGGATCTTGATTGCTGGTTTGGGATTTATCTTCGGTATTACCTATGGTGCACAGTACTATGCTGGTCAACCTCAATGGTTGATACTTGTTGTCGGCTTAGCTGCTGGTTTAGTAGGAGCTTTATTTGCTGTATTTCTACAGCAATTGGCAGTTGCCGTGGCAGGGTTTGGAGCTGGATGGTATCTAACAACGGGTCTTTTAGATTTAACATCCATAGGTCCCGGATTGTTAACTTGGATTATCCTCGCTGCTGGGGGGATAATTGGCTTACTTTTGGTAATTTTCCTTTTTGATTGGAGTCTGATTATCCTATCAGCACTTACGGGAGCAATGATTATCATACAGTCAGTGAACTATGGTAGCCAATTTGAAACAATCTTATTTATTTTTCTAGTTTTAATCGGAATCACTGTTCAATTTTTACTGTGGCAGCAGGAGCGAGAATCTGAGTAAATCGATTAGTTGAAGATTATTAAGGAAACATCGGAAAGAAATAGTTGCTTGCAACCTTTTGTTGAAGATTACGTATTGATTATTGGGTAATATTAGTGAATTAAAGGCTTAAGCAGATCAAAGATAAGGAGAGGGGGAGTGGGTGGGCTTTGCCTGGCTACTCCCACATACCTCCCCATTTGAGTAATTTCTGGAATAATTAATTTTGTCATACGGAGGCAAGGATGAAAATGAAAAGCCGATCAAACTTGGGTTTTGGTTTATTTCTAATTCTGATTGGGGCTCTTTTTCTAGCTGTTCAATTGGTTCCTGGACTTGGAGATTGGTTTAGGGATTATTTTGATTGGCCCTTTTTTGTAATTGGTGCTGGGCTTTTTCTCCTTTTATTGGGATTATTCGTGGGTGCTCCAGGTATGGCTGTCCCCGCTTCGATAGTGACGGGCATCGGTGGATTGTTGTTATGGCAAAATGCTACTGGAAATTGGGAGAGCTGGGCGTATGTTTGGACCTTTATTCCTGGATTCGTTGGTCTTGGGGTAATTATCGCAGCGCTTTTTGGCGAGGGTGGAAGAGCAGGTATTAGATCGGGTGGATGGTTAATTCTCATCAGTTTGATATTGTATGCAATATTTGGTTCTTTTTTGGGAGCCGGAATTTTAAGTGACTATTGGCCGATTCTCTTGATTCTCTTGGGTTTGTGGATATTATTCCAACCAATACTGAGACGATAGATTGTTCGTAGATGTCCCCGTACCGATTTTATACTAGGAGTATGGAGTTGGAGGGGCTAAATCAAGGAGGTTAATATGAGAGCTAGCAATCTTTTTTGGGGTGGAATTTTGTTGTTATTTGGCGGTTTGTTTTTATTAAATAGCCTGGATGTAGTTCGGATCGACGTGTGGGGTTTAATCTGGCCCCTGTTTCTGATTTTGTTAGGCGCGGCTATTCTTTGGGGAACAACGGGAGGTCGTCGACCCGTTGAAGTGGAGGAATACTCACTGCCATTAGAAGGAGTAAATAAGGCTAAAGTGCAATTTAACCATGGTGCTGGAAGATTAGAGGTACGGGGTGGAGCTAACCAAAATGACCTGTTATCTGGGCGTTTTGGAGGCGGTATTGATCACAGCATGACTCGATCAGGCGATTATATGAAAGTGGTCCTAAGAGTAAAATCTAATTTGATACCTTGGTTTTTCACACCTTGGAATGTTTTTTCACGTGGCGCCTTGGATTGGGATTTGAGGGTTAATGATGAAATCCCTATGGAACTCCATTTTAAAACCGGTGCAAACGATGCCAACATTGATTTAACAGACGCGATAATTCCTGATTTAAAACTTGAAACAGGTGCAAGCTCTACAAAAGTAGCTTTCCCAAAACAATCCGGGTTTACTAAAGCAAGGATAAATGCTGGCGCAGCTTCATTACGATTACTCGTTCCTGAAGATGTGGCCGCTCGCATCCTCGTCAGTGGTGGATTGATGAATATATCTGTGAACCAGCAAAGATTTCCTCGTGTAGGTGGTGAGTATAAATCACCAGATTTTGAATCCGCTACAAACCGCCTGGAATTAAAAATCGATGCTGGCGTTGGATCAGTTTCAGTTGAATAAACGTGAATAATCGAAGGGAGTATAACGATGAAACGATTTGATAATCGTTATCTATGGGGTGGGTTGTTGATTGTTGTTGGTATATTATTTCTATTACAGGAAATCGGGATTGTCAGTAGCGCATGGGGTGTCTTTTGGGGAGTATTGTTTGGATTGGCTGGTGCAATCTTCTTATACACCTACTCTACAAATACAACTCAGTGGTGGACTCTTATTCCTGGTTTTAGCTTATTAGGAATATCTGCCATCATCTTACTTTCTGAGTTGGTCCCCGGTTTCGAAGACGGTTGGGGTGGCGCAATTGTTCTTGGAAGCATAGGTTTAAGTTTTTGGATTATCTTTTTTAGGAACCAAGAGATGTGGTGGGCGATCATTCCTGGAGGTGTCTTGTTTGTTTTGGCCATTGTATCGGTGTTCGATCTGATCTTCGTTGACAGTAGCATTGATGTTGGAGGTATTTTCTTGATGGGTCTTGGGTTAGTGTTTGCAGTACTGGCCATTATACCTACCCCACAAGGAAAATTGCTTTGGGCACTCATACCAGCTGGAGTTCTTTTCATTATTGGTTTACTGGTATCAACCCCAAGTTTAAACTTATTCAACTACATTTGGCCTGCTGCTTTAATAATTATTGGAGCTTACATATTATTCAGAAATCTCTTGATCCGGAGATAGAAATGAAAAATCGAATATTTCGCAGTAAAAGCAAACGAATGTTAGGTGGGGTTTGTGGTGGATTAGGGGAGTATTTAAATATTGACCCAACATTGATCCGATTGATATTCATAATCTTGTTCTTCAGTGGTGGTATCGGATTTTGGTTGTATATCTTTCTGTGGATCTTTATACCCGAAGAGGGGTATGAGCAAGAATTTCACTTTTCGGCTGATGAGATTGGTGAACGGGTAAAAAATATGGGAGATGATTTTCGAAGTGCCGTAACTCAACCACATCCACAGGCGGGATTGCTGGTTGGCGCGTCGTTAATTGTATTAGGGGCTTTTTTGCTGCTTGATAATCTCGACATTTCGTGGCTATGGTGGTTTGATTTCGATATCCTTTGGCCAATCTTATTGATTTGTGGTGGAGTCTTTGTAATTCTAAGAAGAAATAAATGAATTTTCAGATCGTATCTATGAGGCAACTATGAATGAACGTAGAAAAAACCAAAAGTATCGAGGTAGTTTCGTTTGGCCTATTTTGTTGGTCGCTGCGGGAATTATCTTCCTGTTAAGTAACCTAAACATAATACAGGGTGATGCCTGGGATATATTCGCGTTATTCTGGCCTGTCATCATTATTGCCATGGGCTTGGATAACCTATTTCGTGATAGGAGGTTTGCTAGCGCTATATTGCTGACTGGTCTTGGGACAATGTTCCTTTTAAGTAACTTTAATCTGTTAATTTGGAATGTTTGGGATATTCTTTGGCGCTTTTGGCCTTTACTGATCGTTGCAGTGGGCATAGATTTACTTTTTGGCAAGCGTACCTGGTGGGCATCTCTTTTGAGCGCAATAATTGCTTTGGCATTACTTGTCGCCGTGGTTTGGTATGCAAGTTTGGAACCCATTCGTGGGCAAGCTATGAGTGGTACCGAAATCAGCTATGAACTCAATGGCGATATCAAATCTGCTGAGATCAATATTTCTCCTGCATTGGGCAATTTGTATCTGGATGAGTTGTTGAGCACCAATGAGTTAATTGGTGGAAAAGTTCGTGGTGAGGACCCTAGTCGTATATGGCAAGATTTTTCTATTCAAAATGGTACCGCTGTTTTTAATTTAGAGAGTCGAACGAATGTCGTCACGTTCGGGAATAGTCAGTGGCGTTGGGATCTGGATTTAACCACTGAGATCCCTCTGGAAGTGAATATCGAAATGGGCGCTGGTGATATGAACTTATCGATGGAAGATTTAATGATAAGTGATCTAGCTATAAGTCAAGGGGTAGGTAATATTTCGTTGGAGATTCCTGATTGGGAAGATCAGGAAATAGATATCAGTCAAGCAGTTGGTCAGGTGGTTGTGATAATTCCAAAGGGATTGGATGTCAAGATTGATGTTGAAAAAGCAATCAGCAATCTATCAATTCCTTCAGATTTTAAACGTATTGGAGATTCATACATTTTGACTACCTCTACTGCTGCGGAACCTGCAGTGTCTTTACAGATAGAACAAGCCATCGGAAATATTGAGATTTTGTATTCAAGTGGGCCATAAAATAGTAGCATAATGAGATGTAAAAAAATAAGGGCCAGAAAAGAATCTTGGCCCTTTTATATTTCTAGAGAACTCGTTACTTATTTTTGCTTCCAAAGGTACCAAGTTATGGTTATGAGCACGATCCCTGCCCCAGCGATTTGCCAAGGGGATGTGAGTTTTTCGCCAAGTAAAAGTGCCCCAAAAATCAACGCAGAAACTAAACGCCAAGGCATCATACTGCTCACCATGGGTGCGCCGAGGTGCCGTAACGCATTAATCTGACTAAAATTAGATCCTGTTAAGACCAAAATTGAATAAGCACCGAACACGAGCCAATCTTTTGTGCTTAGTGTCCCCCACTGGTCCCAGTTTTCTCCAATCAGCAAACTCAAGAGCGGTGTTATAACAGACAAGATTATAAATTGAACTAAAAAAACAGCTTCAGCTGGAATATTCGCAGCACCTGTCTTCCTTACAAAAATCATATACATAGCCAATGAAAAGCTGCTCGTAATCGCTAATCCAATCCCAATCCAATCGCTGTCTTGGATGCCAAATTGTACGCTGAGACGGCTTATTTTTCCGCTCATAATCAAGAATACTCCGAAAAGTGAGATGAGAATCGATCGTCCTGTGTAAGGGGGGATATGTTCTTGGAATAGCGTCGAACTTAAAAGAGCGATCAGGAATGGGGTCATAAGTGTGATTAGTTGTACATAGATCGCCAATGTGAAGCGCGCTGCCAACATATTCGTCACCGCTCGGGTGAACACGATAATCGCGAAGATCCATAGAATGCGCGATCTAAAGATTGACAAGCCAATTCGCGGAAGAATTAATCCCCCTGATACGATTAGAACAGTTAAGCTGCCTGCGGCGATCAACGAGAAACTCGGAAGGTTGCTAACCGTTTGCAGATAGCGGGCTAATACCGGATAAGCACCCCATCCCGTATGGGCTCCAAAAGCTATCATAACCCAAAACCAATCAGATTTAATTTTATTTCTCATGGCGAGCGATGGTTAAATTCTAGGGATACCAAATCCGGAGAATACCGTCTGATCTTCCGATGCCAACTAGAATCTGGCCATCGGACAATGTTGTTGCTGCAAGATTGGTACTTATATTTCCATCAAGGGGGAGAATCCAATCGATTTCTGCTCCCGTTGAGTTTCTCTGGATTGCCCCCAATGAATTTAACGCCTGGTTCGGTAATAATAGTTCGACCCTCCCATCACCATCGAAATCCCCAGCTGCGGCCATGTCGAGATTTCTGCTTCCGATGACATGCGATGTAAAACCTTCAATTTGCGCTACAATAACAAGCTTGTCATCAATCAACCTATAAAATTCAACAACACCACCGATATGGGGTGTGAGTACATCAACGAGTTCTAATTCATTATCTGGTCCGAATGGGGCGACAGCGATTTGGTGTCTCCAGCGGTAACCCCTGCCAATAGCTGGTCCGAATGCGATTATTTTTCTGGTTTCGCTAATTACCGCTATCTGCGCTCCCTCCTTTCGATCGCTTAGGGTGACGATAATCTCCTTGATATTATCATTATTTACATCGGTCCAAATAGGAGAAATGCCTTCAATTACCTTATTCTCTGGGATACCAATTTTTATAACATCATCGATAGTGGGAATTGTTTCAATGAGGGAAATACTGGTAGCTTCAATGGCGTCACCCAATACCCCATGATCATAGCTGGTTGTTGGATCAGATAGTATAAGTAAACGACCCTCAGCATCACTCAGGATACGAGTATCGGGAAGGGCGTTTATGGCTAACGTAATGGGATTATTTTCATTCTTATCGAGGATGATGAGATCGCCGTCGGTATTAATAAAAACCTTTCTCCCCAACTTCGGAATTAATATGGGATGTGTTATCAAGGATTGTGAATAATTTGGAATACTGAGCAACTCAGGTGTACCATTAATGTTGAGGAGTAAAGGGGGTTTGCCAGGTGGAAGGTCATCGGAGGAAATTAAAATTGGCTTATATTCTCCGTTGTTTAGAAGAAAACCCTCAACCCGACCATCGTCGAGAGTCACCAACCAAACGCTGCCATTGTTTGAGGGTACAGCGACGACCCAACCAGGTTCACCAGAAAGGGGGATATCGAGTATATTGGCGGATGGAAGGTAGCCAAAACCTTGTACGACCCGATTACCATCCGCTTGGAGTTGCGTATAGCCAATATAAGTTAAAGGGTTCGATACTGTACCAACAGGGTCGTCATCAGGTTGTGATGTGGACTGTTGAATATTTTCAGCCGTTATTGTCTTGGTCGTCACATCCTGTGGAGGAAGAGTTTGAGAAGGATCTTTTTCCTCGGGTATCAAAGCGGTACAACCCGAAGTTAAAATGATAAGGAGGATGAATACCAAAACATCTTGGATATTTTTGTTCTTCAACTTTTGAAATTCTAAAAATCTTGTTGTGGTCTGATATGCGGGGCAAGCCAATCTGGTGATTTATGAACGTGGACTACTTTCCATTGTCCATCGAAATTGATCATCACACGGCTCTCATTGTGGGCGGCGATATTGACACGATCTGCCATAACAGTGCTAATTAGCAAGGTGTAGCTAGCGATAGCTGTATCACCGTATCTCTGAATTCTTAGGTTAGCAAGATCGAAACGTGTAACACTCTCCTCATGTCGTGAACTCCCCTCAGATTCTGAGCCAAATACCACTCCACGTCGGGCATTTTCCGTCATCATAAAATCGTGAAATGGTAGTCCATCGATACGATGAGGTGTTATCCACCACTCGTATAACGAAAGATCTTCACTCGTTGTTTGATGATATCCTTCGATGTTATTTTCCATGATCATTTGAAGATGATTTAGTAAAAATGCATGTACTTCTTTATCCAGGGTCATGGCTTCCTCCTATTATTTCTATCTGCTTTACGACATTTTCGAGCTCATCAATCATCCAATTGCTACCTATCTTCTTGTAAGTTTTTATCAATTCGTGGTAATACCATAATGTTCCGGTTTTACCTCCGGAGAATTTATTCCATACAGGTTCTCCAAATATACGTAAATCTCGAAGGAGAGAGCGGGCATTATGCAACTTATCAGCGAGGGATACTCGATGCACCTCAACACTTGCTCTGTCTAATTTTTCCAAGTATGCTTTTTTTCTTGACTTCCATGGCGATTTGGGTATTGTGTATGAATCAGTACACCCATCAACAATTTCCGCTATTCGATTTCCGAATTTTAAGCGGATTTTTTCTAAAGTTGCGATACCACCTTGATCTTCTACAGAATCGTGCAATAAAGCTGCTATTGCTTCATCTTCACTGCCCCCTGATTCTAAGACAAGCGATGAAACGCTCATCAGATGTGATATGTATGGAACTGATGTCCCCTTCCTGGTTTGATTTGAATGTAAGCGTAAGGCAAAGAGCAAAGCACTCTCGAATCTGTCTCCGAGGGTACTAGTTGGTGAACCTTTTATCGGATCACCATTTTCATTTATCATAATGTGTTTTTATTAATATTTTCTGTAGCAATTTGGGAATATCGGACCGGTTCAAACTCGATACGCAATCTTTGAACCCAAATTCCTTTTGATTTAATTTGCTTGTAGCTTGGCTCTAGAACGTCCAAATTTGTTGAACTTGTTGTTAGGATAATACCTTCAACAGCATGATGTTCGATGATTCTTGGGAGGTCATCAACTCCACCGAGAACATCAATGCCATGAATTTGACGACCATGTTTGAATGGGTCGTTGTCT
>JASFVL010000150.1:0-8904 GCA_050049875.1 Anaerolineales bacterium | reverse complement strand
TTTCTAAAGCTGAGACTGTCTCCTCAACAGGAGTTTCCGGGTCATCGAAATGAACTTGGTATAGGTCAATCGTTTCTATTTGTAAGCGAGCTAAGCTGGCTTGGCAAGCATTTTTGATGTAATCAGCGGTCAGATTGGGCTTGACCCCCTCTTGAATGCCCACTTTTGTTGCGACATAGATCTCATCTCGAAAAGGGCTTATCGTCTGCCCCAGTACCCGCTCTGCAACCGCACCATAGGAGTCGGCAGTATCGTAGAAGTTGACACCTAGTTCGTACGCCCGGCGGAGTACCGATTTGAAATCCTCAGGATCCACACTACCGTACACTCCGCTCAAGCTATAGCAACCGATCCCGATCTCTGAAAGTTTTATGTCATTATGCTGTCGATATTGCATTGTTCCCTTACTATATTCAGTGCATTGATTTTACACAACAACCTGTTACAATGGGATTCATCTCAAGTTTTAACTGGCTCAACTTCTGATATCAGTGGAGAGCATTATAAATCCAAATATCACTAAGTGATGAATTCAACATCTCATGATTCCTTTTACAGATTTTACTTTTAACCTGCTTCAAGGCAAAAGGCAGAGCATGAAAAGTTTCAATCCTCTCGCGTTTATTACAATCCTCATTGTTACTGTGTTTTTTGGAGGATGTAACATGTTTGAGGCTGATGAAGAGGTAGATGTTGAACCAATCTATACTCAAGCAGCCCAGACAATGGTCGCCCGACTGACTCAGGAGGCGCCACAAGTTTCACCGACGCCTGTACCAACGGAAACCTCACTTCCAACACCATCGCCATTACCACCCACTGCGACCGAAACACCCACTCAAACCCCAACTTCTACCAGCATTCCAACCGATACCCCTATGCCAACCCCAACAGAAACCCCTGTTACAGTCTTCTGCGATTGGGCTGAGTTCGTGGACGATATCACTATTGAAGACGGCACCACATTCACCCCAGGAGTTGAGTTCGTCAAAACTTGGAGGCTCAGGAATATCGGTACTTGTACCTGGAATTCTGAATATGAATTGGTCTTTGCAGCTGGTGATCGTATGGATGCGGACGCTGCTGTATCATTACCAGGTACCATCTTACCTGGACAATCTGTTGACCTTTCCGTGCAGATGGAAGCCCCTGAAGAGGCGGGTGATTACCGCGGGGAGTGGCTTTTACGGAATGAGAACGGCGTTTTGTTTGGTTTGGGAGACGACGCTAATTTATCCTTCTGGGTCGCAATCGAAGTCATCGAACCGAACTTCAAATACCCTTACGATTTTGCCATCAATTACTGCGCTGCGGACTGGGAGAGTGGAGAGGGAAGGCTGCCTTGTCCGGGGAGGGCGGGAGATGATGATGGGTTTGTAATTCTATTAGAAAATCCCGAGTTAGAGAATCGCATGGAAAACGAGCCGACTTTGTGGGTACATCCAAACGAGGATGAAGACGGTTGGATCACAGCAAAATACCCTGCATTCAGGGTCCGCAGAGGCGATCGTCTGCAGACCTGGGTTGGCTGTTTAAGTGGAAGCGAAAACTGTGACGTATCATTTATTATTTCGTACCAAATTGCTGGGGGACCTGTTAGGAATTTGGGTACTTGGCACGAGGTTTATGACGGGAAAATATCCCAAGTAGATATTGATTTAACTAGCCTACGAAGTGAATTTGTTCAGTTTATCTTCAGTGTTGAGGTGGAGCAAAATCCGCGTGCAGCAGACGCCTTTTGGTTTGTTCCACGAATTGAGCGTTTTGGGGATGTGGAGTGAAAAATTTTAATATAGCCCTTGATGTATATGTTATAAGTTATCTTTTTTGGGGAGCGCTCTGGAAGAGATCAACCAAAGGGCGAGGAGAATACCCCCTCCAATAAGAAAAGGCGCCGTAGATCCAAATAATTCGAAGATCGCCCCCAAGATAAGTGGGGTGATGGCATTTGCTCCGCTGAAGAAGGATGCGGAAATTCCCAGGATACCTCCCACATCCTCAGAACTAACATTTTTGGTGATCATGCTGTTGATGGATGGTTGTAACACACCGCCACCAACTGCAGCTGGAACCATAGCGATAAGTAACCAGCTAAGACCCAACCAACCCTGGTTATCACCCTCTGGCAGTTCAATGACGATATCCTGAATGGGTGGGGTTTCTCCAGGTTGGTTAGCACCACTGCGAAGTTCCATTGTCAGAGCCGTTTTTGAGTACCCGGGAATCGTTTGTCTGGGGGTGAACGCCGAAAGGATCATGCCACCGCCTAATACAAGCAAGCCCATCAATATCAACCAGCGGTCACCAAGGTTGCGACTCCATTTACCGACAAAATAACCTTGGACTGCAACCACGATAACACCAACATACACGAATAAGGCTGCGTTATTGGATGCGTTCATCCCCAAACGGCTCAACGTAAACAATGACAGCAGTTGCTCAAATCCTCCGAATGCGAATTGTTGGGCAAACATCAAACTCATTAGAAAGCCAATATGGGGCTTACGCAGTGCACCTACCATCGCTGATAAACCAACTTGGGTTTCTCGGGTGCCTTGGCCTCGTTTTTCTGGCGGTAGGGATTCCTCCAACCAGAACCAGGTCAACAAAATGGAAACCAAGGAAAAAGCTGCAGCGACGAAGGCGGTAACATGATAATTGTTATCACTGAGACTTAACGATACGAAGGCGATGATAGGTCCGATAATAAAACCCAAACCGAAAGCTGCCCCGATTAAACCTAAACCTTGTGTACGCGTTTTCTCGGTAGTGCTGTCTGTAATTACCGCTTGGGCGGTGGAAATATTGGCTCCAGAGATGCCGTCAATGATGCGCGAGAGGAACAAAATCCAGAACATATTTGCCAGCCCGAGTATCAGAAAACCGATGAAAGTTCCAACCTGGCTAATAATCAGCACTGGACGGCGTCCGAATCGGTCTGACAAGCGACCGAGTATGGGAGCACCGATAAACTGCATGATTGGGTAAGCCGCTCCTAACGCTCCAATCGTAAAGGCAGAAGCACCGAATGATGCTGCGTACAAGGGCAGTAAGGGGATGATGATCGTCAAGCCCAACAAATCAATTAAAACGATCACAAATACCGGCAATATTTTCTTGAAATCTAACTTCTCTTCAGGGCTATTTGCACTTTCTGATGATTTGAACGGCGCGCTTGTCATTCGCAAATCTCCGCTTAGGCGATTATCTGAGCAATCTAGTATAAATATTTATCGAACAGTTGGATTTTACCCCCGCAGCTCTGTAAACAACCTTTTCCAATTGAAACTCGCAGTGGAAAGCAAAGTATCTGCACGGAAGAGGCGAGCGGCGAGCAGCACAACGAAGTAGGTTGTGATAGCCAAACCGAGTAGCGCTAAGATGGGTTGCCAAAATGGGACATTCCCAGCTGCCATGCGTGCCATCATTGAGGTAGGCGCTGTTAGGGGAAAAAGGCTCAGCCCGACTGCTAGTGATCCATTGGGATCTTGGGTTAGGGCTGCGTTCATCCAAATGGGCAATAAAAGCGGGAGCACCACGATGAATGTGGCTTGTCCCCCTTCCCTTGCATTGGGGGCAAGGGCACCAACAGCTCCCAGAATGGAAGCGTATGTAAGGTACCCAAGTATGAAGAAAGAGATCCCCCAAGCAATGAAATCCGGTGGGAGTGTGAAATTGGATGAAATTTGAAGTAATTGTTCGCTTCGGTTCATAGCAAACAACCCCCCGGCTAGCCAGAAAGTCATCTGAAGCAAGGCGACAGCTCCTAAACCGATCACCTTCCCCAGCATTAACTCTCGTGGCCGCAGACTGACTAGTAGTACCTCTGCGATGCGGTTTTCCTTCTCTCGGGTAACACTCTGGAGCATGAAACTGCTGCTGGTGGTGATGGTGAAAAAGAAGATGAACAGAATAGCGAAAGGAACGTAGTAGGTCATCGGGTCATCTTCATCCGGACCGGTAGCCGGCTCCAGGGGATGGTTTTGTATCTTCGGCGTGGGGTTTATCAATATTGCCCCCAACTGATCTTGGGAGATCAGATTATTGCGCAGAACATTTTCGAATATCTCTGCGCTAGCGCTGCTTTTTAGTGGTTCGAATTGGCTGTCCACTAAGAAGTATTTTCCAGTCTCCAGAAAATCACCTGGGATCAAATAGTATTGTCGTAGTCTTCCGCTCTGCAGTGCAGCCTGTGCATCGACCTCGTTTGGATAAGGCTGCAGCAATCCTGGCGGGAGCTCGTCCGGCGATTTCGTGATAATGCCTGCCTCATCCACATACCCAATCACAGGGCCACCCGGAGTTTGAGGTGTGGCTCGGGCGGATTGTTCAACTTGCTCTATGGTCCTCTCGCCTAATGATTGGGAACCGACGGACAGAATTAGGATAAATCCTGGAAAGAGGATTGTCATTAGCCAGAAGGAACGCTTGCGTAGTGTTGTGAGAAATTCGTGTTTGATGACTAGAAGAGTGTTGTTCATCGTCAACTCGCTGTTTGATAGCGCAAAGGAATCGTGGAGTTTCGTATCACGACCTAGGTGGATTGATTCTGAGGGCGGATAGAGCGCTTTTGAGGTTCAACCTTTGTCCATAGCGTAGCATCCCTAGACGGAAAATTTTAGACGCAGCCCAAATTGAAAGGACGGCTGAAATAGTTAATAAACACCAACTCACGATCAACTGCCAGGTGGGAATGATCGTAAATCCCCATCGCATGGTAAGAGTTATAAAGGCTGTAGTTGGGAAGAAGCTTAGCATTATTAGTACCGGGCTATTAGGGTTTGCAAAAACAATCACCGACAGAAATAGTGGGAACGTGAAGAGAAGGTTCATGAATCCAGCAATTTGTTGCCCCTCTTGCAACTCGGTCACAGTACCTCCGATAGCGGTCATCATCCCAGCAATAAGGGCAAACGATGGGATGAAGAAAGCGGCGAAAACCACTAACACTTCCCACGGGAGCGTTATACCTTGAAGCTCCTCGATGAAACGGGGTGCAACGAGAAGACTTACCACTAGCGTGAAAACCCAGATCACAACTAGAGTCAGTGCCACTGCCATTAAACCTAACGCTTTCCCAGCGATGAGCTGCTCAGGTGAGATTGATGTGATCATAATTTCCATGGTGCGATTTTCTTTCTCATCGGTGACCGCTTGAAGGAAATAACCAGCTGAACTCATCACCGCGAACACGAAGAATAAAGTGACCACAAATGGTAATAAAACAGCTACAAAACCTACTCCTTCGCGAAATTCGCGCTCTCCGCTAGCGGAACGAACAATTAAATCGCTACCCTCGATTATCCGACTTTGAATCTGATTAGGGCCTTGTTTAAGTAGGTTGGCGCGCACGAAATTATCGAAATCAACCAATACGTCGTGATCGGGTCTCTCGTCTAGGTAATATAGATCCACCTGCAGATTATCTGGGTAGTCTATTGGAATGACGTGGAAACCTTGGATTTCCCCAGCCTGCAGTGCAGCAATTGCTGCTCCCTGATCTGGAAACGCGCGCATCTCCACCATCTCATCATCCCATGGAATTGGAGTTGTGATCTCGCTTAGGAGACCGCTTTGGTCCACAAATCCGAAAGGTCTATCGCTCGCATCACTCTCGATCAGGAAAATGGTAACAGCGATGATGAGTACGAATAAAAAGGGTACCACCATTGAACCTAGTAAAAAGGAGCGTTTTTTTGCTCTCTTGATGTACTCCTGTTTAGCGACCAACCAGAGCTTAATCATGAGAGTCTCTCACTTTGCCGTCCTCCTGTACTACTGCGATAAAGACGTCGTCAAGGGAAGGTTCAGCGATTTCAAAACGCTCAATAACGACGCTCTCCCGCATAGCAAGGGCACGGAATACTTTTTGAGGACTGGTGCCACTCTCTAGAATCAAATGTCTCTCCCCATTTTGCATACGCGTCTCCAACACGCCGGGGATGTCATCAAACTCACCTTGCCCTTCTACCAAAACGGCGTTGCCGGCAAAATCGCGCTGGATTTTGTCAACTTCTCCGTAAAGAACCGTCCGGCCTCGGTTGATCAATACGATGCGGTTGCAGAGCGCTTCCACTTGGTACATCTGGTGTGTGGACATGATGATCGTCTTGCCAGCTTGACGCTGTTCTTCGATAACATCCTTGGTCAGGCGAGTGTTGACTGGATCAAGACCGGAGAAAGGTTCGTCGAAGACGATTAAATCAGGATCATGGAGCAAGGTGGCGATGAATTGTGCTTTCTGCTGCATTCCGCGGCTGAGGTCCTGGATTTTTTTGTCGCGATGCTCGTACAAATCGAAACGTTTGAGCCACTCTTCCAATTTCGTGTGGGCTTGTGCTTCATCTAGCCCTTTTAATGTGGCCAGGAACACTAGCGTAGCCTCTAGTTTTAAATCCTTGTACAATCCACGCTCTTCGGGTAGATAGCCGATGCGATTCTTCTTGGCTTCATTTAACGGACCCCCCAACACACTGACATGACCGCTGTCGGGTTGAAAGATGTCCAGCATCATGCGGATCGTGGTGGTCTTACCAGCTCCATTGGGACCCAGCAGCCCAAATATCTCGCCGGGGTAAACTTTGAAGGAGACATCGTCCACGGCTTGCAAGTCGCCAAAACGTTTGTTGAGATTTGATACATTCACGGTAGGATTCATGGTTCTTCTCACTTGTTATTCAAACAATCGTTTATCGTTTATACTTTATCATACAATCCGGATTGAGTTAAATGTTGCAGTCTAGAGAAGCGCTTTGAAAATACGGTTATTCTAGGGAATCTAACCGAATTTAGAGGTGGGAACAAATACTTACTCTCTTGGGGGAGCGAGGTAATTAATTTCGGGTCATATCCATGCAAACTGGTTGGTAGTCATCGGGTTGATGGGGAGCTGATAGTCAGGTTGTAAAGCTCCCTAAGCGATCAGGTTTTTGATTTGATCCGTAGT
Organism: Anaerolineales bacterium; assembly: GCA_050049875.1. Lineage (GTDB taxonomy): Bacteria > Chloroflexota > Anaerolineae > Anaerolineales > UBA11858 > JASFVL01. The sequence goes on along the minus strand of JASFVL010000150.1, from coordinate 1,958 downwards.
CTTCAACTAGACCGGGATGCCTGAGTACAGGTCTACTTAAAATAGTGTATCTCTGGTTTGTATGGGAAATCGTTTTCTGTGTTCTTAGGCTTTTTGGGGATCATTGTGATTACTGACCAAAAATTGTATTATTGTACGATTGTATAATTGTATACCAAATATTGATTTTGTCAAGATGTTATTTTATGAGTTAGTAAGCCGCTACATATCCTTGACACTCATTTGTCATATGGATATAATCCCCCCCGCTATTATCACAACGAGGTATAATAAAGTAGTGCTAGCATCAATTTGCTAGTCCACAAGATTCCTCGGTAGCTCAATCGGTAGAGCGGGCGGCTGTTAACCGCTAGGTTGTAGGTTCGAGTCCTACCCGAGGAGCTTTTTAATTTAATATAAGCCTGATTATTGTCAGTAAAATAACATGGTCGCGTTCATCCTTTTGACAATGCTCAAAATTGATTGAAAATTAGTATAGGATTAAGGTATAATTAGGTGGAAATGAGAGTTATCCGGTATATATCCTCGGGATTGTAAGATTTTTCACAATACTTAAACCAAAGGATTGTTGAACATTTAGGGTTCTGTGGAGAAAGGAGGAGCGATGAGATGAAGATATATCGATTTTTTATCATATTCGGTTCATTGTTTATATTTTCAGCATTAATACTAATAGCCTGTGGGGAGGCTGGTACTTTGACCGTTGAGCCTTCCCCGACTCCTGAGGGAGTGGCTATGACAGAGGCTCCAGAAGTAGAACAGCCTACTGAAACCAGCATGGAAGTTGAAACTGAAGAACCAACCGAACCAACAGAAGGAGCTGAAGCGACTGAACCACCAGATGTGGAGGTAATTAAATCCGTGGAAGAAGAGTACCCTGCTGCTGCCAAAGCGGTGGATCTGATCGCTGCTTGGGTGGAAGCTGGTGCGCCGGAGACAGATGACTTCGACTACATTGGAATCGATGGTCAAACGCACAAAGCCAATTTCGAAGAAGATATCCAACCTCTCTTCACGCAGAACGGTATATGGTTTGAAGGCTCGCAAGCCTGCTCGGGGTGTCACTTCGGCAACGTGGAGTCCTCCTACCACGAGATGGACCTGAGCAGTTACGCTGGCATCATGACTGGGGGCGATGCCCTCTCGGAACCGCCAGGTGTACCCTTGCTGGGGCAAAGCGAAGTAGGCGGATCAGATTTCAAATGGGAAGACTCCAAGATGAAGGAGCGTCTGCGCAATAACCGCATGCCGCCGGGTTGGGAATTCGACATCACGGAAGCCAATCGCGACGGTCCCTGCGTGGAGGTCTCTGATGAGGGGGTGACGGTGATGTTGGGCGAGTACGACTGCGAGTTACACGCTTTGGACCTGATCGCTGCGTGGGTGGAAGCCGGTGCTCCGGAAGCGGACGCCTTTGAAGCTGGCGGTGCGCAGTTGACCTTCGAGCGCGACGTGCTGCCGTTTTTCACGCAATCCAGCATGTGGTATGAAGGATCTCAAGCCTGCACGGGTTGTCATTTTAACAACTCGGAGAACTCCTATCACGAGATGGACTTGAGTTCGTACGAGGGGATAATGAAAGGTGGCGATGTGCTATCAGAGCCTCCAGGGGTACCGATACTGGGGCAAAGCGCAGTAGGTGAGACCGATTATGATTGGGATCATGCCAAGCTGCGCGGTCGTATGCGTAACAACCGCATGCCACCAGGGATTCCATTTGACATCACCGAAGCTAATCGAGATGGCCCGGTCATCTTGGCTGGAACGAAGAAATAAATTGAGTAGCTGATCGGGTAGAAATCATCCGATCTGTGAGTATAACGGAAAACACCTGTACAGAGATTTGGATTTGATCTGTACAGGTGTTTTTTAGTTCTTTACTACCGGTTTGTGTACGCGTAAACCACCCCCTCGGCGTCTCCGATATAGAGCCAACCGTTTGCCACTGATAAACTTGT
>JASFVL010000149.1:0-8912 GCA_050049875.1 Anaerolineales bacterium | reverse complement strand
ATCTTTTTGGAAAGATCCCTGCTCGTCTTCCTTTGGGGTAAAGTCGATTATACTTTAGCGAGGTTCTAAGTCAAGGTGACATTTCTGTTGAACAGTTATGGTGACAGAATCGCTGAACAATGACAGATATCTTGGAACAAGTTTACATTCAATATTTCCTTGAGGAATACTGTCAGTTTGGGATACAGGTAATATGGTCACCTATACATGGAGCTGACATCTTCTCTCTTTCTAATAGTAAAGTAATTCCACGGTTGTAAATTTTGACGAACAATTAAAAACACAAGGATTAGCAGCAGCTAGGTCAAATCCCCAGTTCTGGTAGAATCTCGATTCAATTACACTACCTTCCACAAGGCTTGTATGATTGACACAAACATTTTTGTGGAGATTTAAACATAATATGCAGCCTATACTCTATATAGATCTTACTAAACAAGAAATTGAAACAATTACTATCCCCCTTGATTGGCAGCGCGAATACATCGGTGGCTCTGCGCTGGCAGCGCGAATGCTTTATGAGCATCTGGAAATTGATTTAGATCCTCTTTCACCCGAGGCGCCACTCCTTTTCCTGAATGGTCCCCTTACGGGAACAGCTGGTCCCGCGGTGGGACGTTTTGTAATCTGCGCACGTTCACCCGCGACGGGATTATGGGGAGAATCAAATTGTGGAGGTTTCTGGGGGCCTGAGTTGAGGAAGGCAGGCTATGATGGTCTTTGGGTTACTGGATGTGCACGAACACCGGTTTTCCTCCAGATATGCGATCACCAAGTGGAAATCAAACCAGCGGATTATTTGTGGGGGCTTGAGACTTATCAAACCCAGTCTATATTAGAAGAAGAACTTACTCCCATGAAATACCGGATCGCAACGATCGGACCTGCTGGTGAAAAGCGTGTTCCTTTTGCTCTCATATTGACAGATCATGGGCGGGTTGCTGGTCGTACAGGTATGGGAGCGGTGATGGGTTCTAAGTTGCTTAAGGCGGTAGCTGTGCGGGGTACAAAGTCAGTACCAATTATCAAGCCGGATGAATTCAACAAATTGAGATCACAATCCAATAAAGAGCTTCGTGAAGATAATCTTACTCGGGCGACCAGGGAATTAGGTAGCTCCGGGGGAGCAGATTACTTCGCATATTTAGGGGAGATGCCAGGAAAATACTATCAATCAGCGAGAATACGGGGTGTTGATGAGATCTCAGGCACAACGATGTCAGAGACAATACTCACCGGAGTAAGTGCTTGTCATGCTTGTGTGATCGCTTGTGGTCGGGTTGTTCGTTTAGATGATGGCAAGAAGCGCAAAGGACCTGAGTATGAAACAATTGTGGGATTTGGTCCAAATCTTTTGATTGATGATCTGGGGCGAATTACAATAGCGGGGGAATTGTGTGATCGCCTTGGAATGGACACGATCAGCATGAGTAATACCCTTGGATTCGCATATACGCTTTTTGAGCGAGGCATAATCTCAAAATCAGCCACATTTGGTTTAGATTTACATTGGGGTGATCCAGATCTTGTGGATCAACTAGTGAGGATGACGGCTCAGCGGGAAGGGTTTGGATCACTCTTGGCTGAGGGTGCGTTGTCTTTAGGGAGGAAGTTTGGAGTTGAAGATCAAGCAGTTCAAGTCAATGGTTTAGAAGTTGCATATCATGATCCAAGAGGTGCCTCCGGCATGGCTTTGGTATATGCAACTTCTCCTCGCGGTGCCTGTCACAATCAATCAGATTACTTCTTGGTTGATATCCTAGGCCATGCTGAAGACCAATTAGGTTTAAAATATTTCAAACGTCACGAAGGCCTTGAAAAAGCAGCCAATGTCGCCCGTCATCAAGATTGGCGTACAGTATGTAATGCTTTGGTGCTGTGTTTCTTTGCTAATGTTGAGCCAGATATGATCCGAAAGCTTGTGAATGAAGCCTTGGGTGAGGATTTTAGTTTAGGAGAACTACTTCTAATAGGGGAGCGGTCTTGGAATTTAAAAAGGTTGATAAATCTTCGTTTGGGACATACGGTTGAGAACGACATGCTTCCAAAAATTTTCTTAAAACCTTACTCCACTGGTGGATCTAAAGGATATCAAGTTCCCTTCCAGGATATGCTGACAGCATATTATCAGGCAAGGAAATGGGATATTCAATCGGGGTATCCGTATAAGGATAAATTAATGGACCTCGGTCTAGAATGGGTTGGTCTGAATCCAGAATAATTTCGGTTCAATCCAAGATAATTGAGATATGAAGACATTGTTAGTAATCTTTTCAAGGTTTTTATCAAATCAACCTTGGTCTAGGCTTAAGTGGAAACTTGGTTGGATGATTTCTCTACTGATCCTATTGTCAATTTCGTCAGCTTGTCTTCCTTTACAACCTAGAACTACTTTATTGACTCCAACAGCAATCCCAACGGAGAGCTTCATTTGGGATGCAGATGGATCTGAATTTTCGTTAGAACAGATATCAACCCTTAAAAGCCTTGAGCAGGTTAATGATTATCCCCTTTATACGATGACATACATAGGCGATTACAATGGGGAACTGTCCAATCGCGATTATGATAATGATTTGTTTCTGACTCAAGAAACTAACCAGTATTATTGGTCTTGCTCATTATTTGCTGCTCTTGGAAAACCAGATGGATTGTTATTCGGTCGAAATTTTGACTGGGAGCACAGTCCTGCTCTATTGCTCTTTTCGGACCCTTCCTTCGGATATGCCTCTGTATCGATTGTTGATATTGCATATCTGATCGATAACCTTGGACATGCGCGGGAATTGATGAATCTAAACATAGAAGAAATGAAAGGCTTGTTAGATGCGCCATTCCTACCCTTTGATGGGATGAATGAATACGGGTTGACCATTGGTATGGCTGCAGTCCCCTCAGGACAGGCGCCAGCACAACCTTCTAAACGGAGTGTTGGTTCCCTAAGAGTAATTCGCGAAATACTTGATCATGCCAGTAATGTAAGCGAAGCGATTGATATTTTTAGACGATTTGATATTGATTTTTCTGGAGGACCGGATCTACATTACCTAATCGCCGATGCTGAGGGCAAATCAGCAGTGGTTGAATATTATCAAAGTGAGATGGTAGTAGAATACAGCCAGAAACCGTGGCAACAGGCAACAAATTTCATTATCGCTTCTGAAGGCGAATCCGCAAACGATCGTTGCTGGCGATATGATACTCTTGACCAAAAATTAAATGAAGTAGAAGGTGTGTTGAACTTCGAGAGTGCTTTCGAACTATTATCGGATGTGTCTCAAAGCAATACCCAATGGTCAGTAGTCTATGGTTTAAACACTGGAGTCATCGGGGTGGTTATGGGAAGGGATTTTGGTGACATCTATGAGTTTAGGTTAAATTTGATCTCAAATTGAGTCATATTGTGTTCCAGGGGTTTAATTTTCAAAATTTTTTGACGATCGAGGTGATCTTGTGAAGTACGTAAGTGTTGAAGAAATGATTAAAATCGAGAAGGAATCCGACTCTAAAGGCCATACCTACCCTAAAATGATGGAACATGCAGGGGAAGGCCTTGCTCGAGAAATTCATCAGACCTATGGACACATATCTGATAAACGCGCTCTCGGGTTGGTAGGTTCGGGTAATAATGGTGGTGACACACTGGTCGCTTTCAAATATCTCCAAGAATGGGGATGGGAGACAACAGCGTATATTGTGCGCTCGCGTCCAGAGGATGATCCTTTAGTAGATCGCTTGAAAGAAGCCGGGGGTGAATTTCTCCATATCAAGGATGATCCGGATCTTAAAAAGTTATCCAAGTCAATAGTGGGTCATAAGATACTGCTGGATGGGATTTTAGGAACTGGAATCAAATTGCCATTAAGGGGAAAAGTCAAAGAAGTGCTAAAGTTTGTGCGCCAATCTCTCGAGGACTTGGATCGCCCACCTCAAGTCGTTGCTGTTGATTGTCCATCAGGTATAGATTGTGATACCGGAGAGGCAGCTCCTGAGTGTATACCTGCTGATATCACGGTTACGATGGCGGCGGTTAAACGTGGACTTCTTAAGTTTCCAGCATTTGCAATGCTTGGTGAATTAAGTGTTGTCGATATTGGATTACCTAAAGATTTGAAATCTTATCAATCGATCAAGAGAAATGTAACCCATCCAGGTATAGTTTCAGAGATCTTACCACCCCGTCCAATGGATGCACATAAGGGTACCTTCGGTACAGCTTTAATTGTGGCTGGTTCTGTGAATTATACGGGCGCCGTGATTTTAGCTGGTGAAGCTGCTTATCGAATCGGAGCAGGCTTGGTCACCCTGGCCGTTCCTACTCCCTTACATGTGTCTCTGGCTGGACAATTCCTAGAAGCAACCTGGCTACTTCTCCCACATGAAGTTGGGGTTATTTCAGAACCCGCCGCAAAAGTCATTCATGAGAACTTGGAACGTCCGACTGCAATGTTGATTGGCCCTGGTTTTGGATTGGAGGACACCACTAAGGATTTCCTGGCTCGTCTCATTGGCTATGATTTTAGTAGGGGTAGCGGAGGATTGGGTTTTATAAAACCAGGGGAGCAGAAAGATGAAGCCAAACGGGTGAATTTACCTTCTCTGGTATTTGATGCTGATGGTTTAAAATTGCTGGCTAAGATTCCAGGTTGGTCAGAGCTTTTACCCAAGCCGGCGGTGTTAACACCACATCCAGGTGAGATGTCTGTGTTAACAGAGCTAACGACCCAGGAGATACAATCGGATCGGGTTGCTATTGCTGAAAAATTTGCTAATGAGTGGGGCCACGTCATAGTATTGAAAGGCGCCCATACGGTCGTTGCTTCGCCAGATGATCGAACGAGTGTAGTACCTATTGCCTCACCCGCATTAGCTCGAGCTGGTACCGGTGATGTGTTGGCTGGATTGATTGTTGGTCTGATTGCACAAGGTGTTGAGCCATATTCAGCAGCCACTGCTGGAGCCTGGGTTCATGCCCAAGCAGGGTTGGTTGCTGCAGATGCTCTTGGTAGTACAGCCGCAGTATTAGCAGGAGATGTGTTGTCTGCGGTTGTTGATGTTTTATCACAACTATAATATCAGTGTGTATAAAAAAATAGTGCGGTGTGTTTTTCGATCACCGCACTATTTCTATATCAACATAAGTTGTTATCTAACTCTCAGCAGGAGCTTCTTCCTCCGTTTCGGGAGCAACTTTATCAGCCATTTCTTCCCGTTTTTCAGTCGCCGCTTTCTTGCCAGCATCAATAGCCTCCTCAAGACGGCTTCGCTGTTCTTCCAGGATAACCTGGCCGCGTTGCTTAAGTTCATCTGATTTCATTCTAGCTTGCTGGGCTAATTCATCCGCACGCATTCTAGCTTCTTGGGCGGTCTTTTCAGCACGGGCGCGTGCCTCTTCTACTGTTTCATCAGCCTTATCCTTCAATTCGATACTCTTGTCTCGAATAACTTGACGAGTCTGCTTTCCGGATTGCGGAGCAAGGAGCAAGGCGACGGCTGCACCTACCAAACCTCCTATTACGAAACCAGACAAGAATGCGCTGAATTCTCCGTTATTTTCTGCCATTGTTCATTTCTCCTTCCTGATAAATATAAACATCTTTTTCCTTATTGCTTTTATTTGCTCCAATAGACAAAATCTTTATTTTTCTCGTGCTCGAAAAATCCTACCAAGTTGCTTAAATCCCGCTAGGTATTCATTTAATTTGATAACAGGTTCCACCAAATTATCACTCAAGAAAGTAGCTGTACCTCGTAGGGTGCTGACTGTCTCATTAGTGGAATCCATGATTGGTTTGATCTCATTCTGAAGAAGATTTATCAGTCGCGCTAATTGGATAACCAGGATAATTAAGACCAGACCAATGAGTAGAGATTCAAGTGCCATGAAGATGATGAAAATGTCCCTCACCCTTGCAGTATCTGTGCGCGGGCTTGCAAGCAATATTACACTACCAACAATTAAAGCAATTAGCAATATTGCTCCGACAATTATCCCTATTAGAATTGATCTTTGAGCGCGAATTTCTTCAGGGGAGTGAGCTGCTTGTTTATCGCCCGATTCAGTTGATACAACCACTTCGCTAGTTGATGTGGAGCTTCCATTTTCCTCTATGATGAGTTCATTTTCCATAACTATTAAATTATAACATGCTCATAAAAGAATTTAATACTGCTGGAGGAAAATAATGTTAGCTTGATTGATGGTTTACTGTTTCGGAAACAAATCTAGATACGACCAAAGCCCCGAGAAGTGACATGATGCCGCCTACTAAAAAGGGCAATTCGAAGAAGTATGTTGCCAATACACCCGCAACGAGAGGACCGACGGCTATACCAAGAAAAAATCCCGTGGTGATAACGCTCATTTGCCTCCCCTCACCGCCCACTTTTGAAAGGTCTCCTGCTAATGCAAAAGTTGGGGCAGCAATTGCGGCAGAAGCAAGACCTTGAAACGCTCTGGCTCCGGTAAGCCCGAGTGTTGTTCCCACATATCCAAGAAATACTGTGGCTGGTGCTAAGAGGATTAGACCACTGATAATAAGTGGTTTCCTTCCGATTTGGTCGGATAGGCGACCCAAAGGGATCTGAACGATCAGTCGGCTGAGCGTTAGGGCACTAAATGCAATCCCAAAACCCAAAGCGGTTTGATCGAGACGAGCGTTGAACTCGTTTTCTAGGGCAGTCATTAATGAAAAAGAGCTTGCCATAATAAAACCAGCTATTCCTAATGCAAGGATGCTTGTCGACCAAATTGTTCGATCAAATAATTTGAATGGCTCATTAGAAAGTGAATTAATAACGTTAGGTTTCTCATGAACCCAGATCGATACCATAATCATAGCTATTATTACAAAAGATGCCCCAACATAAAAAGCCGTGTTGGAACCAAAATTTATATGTAAAAATCCCCCAATCACTGGTCCTGTGGCAAAGCCCACCATACGCATTGTACTGTAGACGCCCATCGATCCACCTCTTGTTTGCTTTATCGTTGAGGCAGCCATAAGCGCTAAAGATGCGGGCACTGTGAGCGCTACACCAAACCCTTGGAGGACCCGTATTAAAAGGAGGTGGGAAAATTGGCTAGCAAATACAAAAGCCAAAGTGCCAGCACCCATTAAAAAAAGTCCCACAATAATCAGCGGTTTCCGACGGCTAATCCGATCACTTAACACTCCGAAAATAGGTTGTAGAAGAGTATTAACTAAACCATATAAGGAAATGAGAATTCCAACTAAAACCGAATCAGGAAGGTTAAATATTGGGGATGGTAGTTGTGCAACATATAAGGGGAGAATGATGATTAATATACTGTTCCCCAGGGCATCAGCTAAACGAGCGGTGGACAATGCTAGGACAACACGGTTGATTCCTAATTTCTCTGCGATGGTCATAATCTTATATGAGATTGGGGAAAAGAACGCCTGTCGCCCCATCCACTGAGCATGATATCACAACAATTAACTGTTGGATATATTTTTTGTATGAATCGTTGTGAAATCCCTGACTACATTTCGAGAAATGTATTTATTGTGATTCCTTCCCCATCTTATTTATCGCTACTGCGCAAACTTTATAATCCGGTATCTTTGCTAATGGGTCTCGGACATCAAGAGTGAGTTCGTTAGCTGCTGCCTCTGCAAAATGGAAGGGTATGAAGACCGTTCCTTTAGGTGATCGTTCTGTTATCAAGGCTTTGACCTTAATCTCCCCCCTCCTGGAACGAACAAGTATGTGGTCGTTTTCTTGAATTCTTAATCTATCTGCATCTCTTGGATTGATTTCAACAGTGGCTTCTGGGTAAATATTATCTAATTGAGACCTACGAGTCATTGTTCCACCATGCCAATGATACAGTACCCTCCCTGTTGATAAAATGAATGGATATTCCTCATCTGGAAGTTCAGCGGAAGGGTTATATTCAATTGGTGTGAACTTCCCACGACCTCGTGGGAATGTATCGGCAAATAAGTAGGGGGTTCCCGGATGGTCCGGTGAAGGGCAAGGCCAATGGACGCCATGCTCTCGATCGATGCGCTCATAAGAAATCCCTTGGAAGGGAGGTGTAAGCTCAGCCATCTCATCCCAGATATCGGATGGATGGGAAAAATCAAAACCCGCGCTGTGTTTTTTTTCTAATCGAGCTTCAAGCCTTTTTGCTAAATCACACAGGATCACCCAGTCTGGGAGTGTTTCTCCCGGGGAAGGAATTGCCGATCTGATCCGTTGTATTCGGCGGTCGCTATTGGTAAACGTTCCATCTTTTTCAGCAAAGCTGGTCGCAGGGAGGATAACATCCGCGTATTCACCTGTCTCGTTGAGAAAGATATCCTGAACTACGATGAAATCCAAATTCTCCATAACATGTCGAGCGTGACGCAGGTCTGGTTCACTCATCATTGGATTCTCACCCATTACCACATATGCCTTGATTACACCTTGTTCGGCAGCGTCAACCATTTCCATCGTTGTCAAACCAGCTTCAGGGTTAAGAGTGACTCCCCACATCTCTTCGAATTTTTGCCGAATCTGTGGATCGTCTAATCGTTGATATCCGGGAAATACATTTGGGAGACCTCCAGAATCTGAACATCCTTGTACATTATTTTGCCCACGAAGTGGATTTAGACCAGTTCCAGGGCGTCCAATGTTGCCAGTTAGGAGGGCTAAGTTTGCGAGCGAAAGGGCGTTGTCAGTGCCATGCACACTTTGGCTGATGCCCATTCCCCAATATATAGCAGCTGCTTTAGCGTTTGCATATAATCGGGCTGCTTGTCTGATTTGACTTGCAGGAACTTTTGAAATCCTTTCGGCCCATTCAGGTGTGGCACCCTCCAAAGATTCTTCATACTCTTTAAATCCTTCCGTACGCGCTCTAATAAAATCTTGATCATATAACCCCTCTTTAACGA
>JASFVL010000147.1:0-9041 GCA_050049875.1 Anaerolineales bacterium | reverse complement strand
ATATTCGCCCTTTCGCTGGATATCCCCTGATCGCTTATAGCATCGCCGCAGGTCTTGCTGCTAAATTGGTGACGAGGGTGATTGTCTCAACGGATGATGAAGAGATTGCGGAGATTGCGAGGCACTTTGGCGCAGAGACTCCGTTTCTCCGTCCAGAAAAACTCGCTCGGGACGACACTCCTGATTTGCCTGTCTTCCAGCATGCCCTGACGTGGCTTGATAAAAAAGAGACCTATCGTCCCGAAATCGTCGTTCAGCTGCGACCGACATCTCCATTTCGGCGGGTCTGGCAGATCGACAAAGCAGTTCAAGTCTTGACTAAACATCCCCAAGCTGACGCAGTGCGCACGGTTTGCATCCCATTTCAAAATCCTTATAAGATGTGGCAAATTAGTTCTGATGGCTATATTCAACCTTTGTTGGAGACCGACATTGATGAACCCTACAATATGCCCCGCCAAGCGCTACCAAAGGTTTATTGGCAGACCGGATACGTTGATGCTGTTTGGGTGGAAACGATTCTCAAAAAGGATTCCATGACAGGGGATCTAATATTGCCACTAGTAATTGACCCAGGAGATTGGGTCGATATTGATTCCCCAGACGATTGGCGCCGTGCAGAACAAATGCTGTTAGAAAAAGAGATCACCTTAGAAGAATTGGGCTATCAGATCGAGCAATTTCGTGGAGGTTTTTATGCCTGAGATGAAAATTGGTGAGCGGCTCGTAGGTGATGGTCACCCTACATATATTATCGCTGAGATTGGAGTGAATCATAATGGTATTTTGGAATACGCCTTCGAGCTGATCGATGCGGCAGTGGCAGCCGGCGCAGACGCAGTAAAATTCCAAAAACGCGATTTAGAAGAACTCTACCCCAAAAGATTTTTGGAAGACGCGAATACTGGCGAAAAAAATTTAAATTACCTTCTCCCCATCTTGCAGCGCGTTGAGCTTTCTCATGAAGATTATCACCGTATCGTTGAGTACTGCCATTCCAAGGGGATTACATTCCTATGTTCCGCTTTTGATACAGTCAGCGCGGATTTTGTGGATCAGTTAGGAGTCCCGGCATTCAAGGTGGCTTCGGCAGATATGATCAACCTGCTTTTAATCGATCACCTGGTACAGAAAAACAAACCACTGATTGTTTCCACCGGTATGTCCCGAATGGAGGAAGTCGAAGTTACGGCTGATTTTCTGAACGAACGAGGCGCTGAATTTGCTTTACTTCACTGCAACAGTGCATACCCAGCAGCTTTTGAGGACATCAACTTGCGTTTCATGGATCAACTGAGGAAATTTGGAGTCCCGGTTGGATACTCGGGGCACGAGCGAGGTATTGCTGTCTCTACGGTGGCATCAACCTTGGGAGCAAGCATCATCGAACGGCACATCACCCTAGATCGAACGATGGATGGTCCAGATCACGCTGCCAGCCTGGAGCCCCATGGTTTTAAAAAGATGGTCCGGGATATCCGGCAAGTGGCTATGGCATTGGGCACAGGCGAGGAGAAGTACATGTCCATGGGAGAAATTCTTAATCGCGAAGTTTTAGCTAAGAGTTTGGTCGCTGCTAGGGATATTCAGGTTGGTGAGAAGATCACCAGTGATATGGTTACAGTCAAAGGACCAGGTCAAGGCCTATCCCCACAGCGCTATGCGGAGTTAATCGGTTCTACAACGGAGCGAAACATCAAGATCGATGACCCATTCTTGGAGAGGGATCTGGGGGTTGAAATTGCATTGGATGTTGAGCACACTTTGCCTATGAAGTGGGGTTTTGTCGTGCGTTTCAACGATTATGAAGGGGTGATGAAGTATGATCCCCCAATTTTGGAGTTTCATTTTACAGATAAAGACCTCGATCTGAGTTACGAAGGGGATGATCTCGACGTACAATTGGTCGTTCACGCACCTGAGTTCTGGGATAATCACTTAGTAGATCTATGCACGATGGATGAGCAGTATCGTCTTGCTTCTGTGAATTTGATTCAAAATGCGATCAACTTGACTCGAGATATGGCTCCACACTTCTTGGGGCGCCCGAAAGTAGTCGTCCATCCAGGAGCAGCCAGTCTGGATTCTCCTATAGAGGACCGCAAACAGCTTTACGATAACCTAAAAAACTCGGTGATGGTTTTGGATTATCAAGGTGTCGACTTCTTATTGGAAAATCTCCCACCTCACCCCTGGTATTTTGGAGGGCAGTGGTTGACCAACGCCTTTATGGATGCTTACGAAATTCGCGATTTCATCACATCGATGGGGCTGAAGATGTGCTACGATACTTCCCATCACAAGTTGTACTGTAATTGGGCACGTAAGGATTTTTACGAGCAGGTGGCGGTCTTGCTTCCACACATCGCTCATTTGCACCTCTCTGATGCTGCTGGACTTGATGGAGAAGGGTTACAAATAATGGAAGGGACGATCGATTGGGTGCATTTCTTTAAAGTCTTGGGGGATTATCAGGATACGATGGTGCCGGAGATATGGCGCGGTCATCAAAGGGAGGGTGAGGGATTTATCACTGCTATCAACCGGCTTTCGGAAGCGTACTTCCAAGCTATCGGGGAAGAATAAGTAAAGACGATTGTTTCACCAAGTATAAGCTGTGATTTTGTTTATAACTGACTTGATCCTCGGATTTATATTTTCGAAGGAATCTTATCAGTATTGGAAATACGAAATTGTTGAGAAAGGTTGTTGGGATGGGTTGGTATAACCTGATTTATCCCTCTTTACATCAACAAATGTATAAACCTTTGAGTTAGTTGTTAGGGCATGCGAATTTTGAGAATTGTTCAACGGTTGGGCTTAAAGGTTGCCAGATTGTGGGAAATTTGGCATCTTTTCCGCTTGAGCAATAAAGTTGCTGCACGCTCACGACCCCGTTCTGACATGTCGCCGGTTGTATTCTTTAACGCCTCCACTCGTCTCGGGGGGATGAGCTTGAACGCAGCTTTTTCTTTTATCTCAGCGTGGGGCGCTCAATTGAGTGGTGTCCCGGTGATTCACTTTGCCTGCCAATCTGGGATGAGCCGCTGTGTATTGGGTACTGATCCGGATGATCCCTCTGCTGAACCACCTTGCCGGCGCTGTATCGCTCAATCAAACAGGCTTTTGGCTTCAGCTCCCACTCGTTGGTTTACCTATGCCCCGAACATTGAGTTGCTCGCTGCTTTGCAGGACCTTGGACTTGAACAGCTAAAAAATTTCGAATTTTCTTTCCCGCTTGGCGAATCAAAACTAGCCATCCCTCTTGGGTCTCTGGTGCTTCCTTCCCTTCGCTGGGCGCTTCGCAAGCATAACTTGCCTGACGATGAGCCGACTCGTGCTTTATTCAGGGAGTACATTCTTTCAGCGTACCGGGTAGCTCAAGAATTTAACAGCTTCATTGATGAAATAGAGCCCAGGGTCATCGTCATTTTTAACGGTTTGCAGTACCCCGAAGCAACTGCGAGATGGATTGCACAGAAAAGAGATCTACGGGTGGTTACCCATGAAGTCGGCTTTCAGCCATTTTCAGCATTTTTCACCGATGGTGAGGCAACCGCTTATCCGATTGACATACCGAAGGATTTCGATCTGACACGAGAGCAAAATAAGAATTTGGATCAGCATCTAAGCCGGCGCTTTCAAGGGGAATTCACCATGGCGGGTATCCGTTTCTGGCCGGAGATGCGTGGGCTGGAAGAGGGATTGTTACAGCAAGCTGCTCGTTTTCAACAGATCGTGCCTGTATTTACAAATGTTGTATTCGACACCAGCCAGGTTCATGCTAATGTGATATTTCCTGATATGTTCGTCTGGTTGGATTTGGTCTTGAAAATTATTCGCGCACACTCGGAGACATTCTTCGTTATTCGGGCTCATCCAGATGAGAAACGTCCTGGCTCTTCCAAACAAAGCAGGGAACCGGTCAGCGATTGGATTGAACGTAAGCAAGTAGCCAAACTTCCCAATGTTGTTTTTGTTGATTCTTTAGAATACATCAGCTCTTACGAGTTAATCCAACGTGCTAAATTCGTGATGGTTTACAACTCGAGTATCGGATTGGAGGCTACATTGCTGGGCTCGCCGGTCTTGTGTGGGGGGAAAGCGCGATACACTCAATACCCCACGGTTTTCTTCCCTGATACTCAAGAGGGCTTCCGTAAGAAAGCTGAGGAATTTATGGCTGCTGAGCAGTTGGAAGTGCCCGAAGAGCACAAACGCAACGCCCGTCGTTTTCTTTACTATCAATTTTTTAAAGTCTCATTGCCCTTTGATAATTTTATCAAGATTCATTCAACTCCGGGTTATGTTCAGCTGAAACGTTTCCGCTGGTCTCAGTTGCTTTCAGAGCATTCGCCTACTATTCGAGTTATTGTTAATGGGATTTTGGAGGGGGAACCTTTTCTTTTGAAAGAGTCATGAACCCATACTATCGAGCCAAGCACCGGTTAAAGGTTCTTCGTTGGAAGATGCGGCGCGCTGAAACCGCGCTGCGCTGGGGGCCACGGGTTTTAGCAGCTTCCCCGAAGGTTTTTGGAAATGCTATGCCGAAATCGGGATCCCATTTGCTCTCCCAAATCCTTAATGGTCTTGTTAGAGTTGGGCCATTTGTCAATCCTGGTTTCCCTCCGGTTAATCGTATGGAGGATAATCAATCGTTGCCCGAGGGGGAAGTTTTGGAGAATTTGCTGAGCATGCGTTCGGGTGATATCCGTTATGGTTATCTGCACAGTGAGGAACCATACTTTTCTTTGTTGGCAGCCTCGGGTTGGGCTACAGTCTTTCTATTTAGGGATCCTCGCGATATGCTGGTTTCACACGTGTTCTATGCAACAGAGATGAATCCGGATCATGGGATGCACCGCTATTACACTGAGGTGTTAGGTTCAATGGAAGAACGTTTAAATGCTGCCATAGTTGGGGTAAAGGAGCCAGGATATGAACTTCCCAACGTCCGTCAGCGCTACGAGAAATGTCTGGATTGGTTAAACCAACCTGATGTGTTGCCATTACGTTTTGAGGATCTTGTTTTAAAGCAAGATATAACGTTAAACCACTTACTAGACTATATCGAGCAGCGCGGTTCTCAGCTTGTGGGTTTGCGGCCCCATGCTATTGCAGTTTTAAAGGGATCTATCGCCCCCCAGAAATCGGGAACTTACCGCAAGGGACAACCTGGTGATTGGCGGGAGCACTTCAGCGAGTCCAATAAGGAGTTGTTTAAATCTGTTGCTGGGGATTTATTAGTGCAATTGGGTTATGAGCAAAATGATATGTGGTGATATGATTTTATCCAGACAAATAGAGTTTTTCAGACCCGTTTGAAATGAGTAATATGGGACCCGTTGTTAGTCAACGATACAATGACTCAATGGAATCTACCCCGAATTGTTCTATAGTAATTCGCGCCTACAACGAGGAAAAACATATCGGTCAGCTGCTGGCAGGGATCATGCGGCAAAGCTTGGATAATGTGGAGATTATCTTGGTTGACTCTGGGTCAACGGATTCCACGGTATCGATCGCCAAGCAATACCCAGTTAAAGTGGTGAATATTCACCCAGAGGAATTCACTTTTGGTCGCTCACTTAACCTTGGCATCACAAACGCTAGAGGTGAGTATATCGTGATTGCCAGCGCTCATGTTTATCCAGTCTATCCGGATTGGTTAGAGAAGCTCCTTGCTCCTTTTGAAGATCCCAAGGTCGCTGTGACATACGGAAAGCAGCGTGGAAACACAACCACTAAATTTTCCGAACAGCAATTTTTTAAACAATGGTTTCCGGGAGAATCTCGTCTCCGTCAAATGCACCCATTTTGCAACAACGCAAATGCAGCAATTCGGCGTGACTTGTGGGAAAGAAATCCCTACGATGAGACTATAAGCGGCTTAGAAGATTTGGCATGGGCGAAGTGGGCAATGGGGCAGGGATATATTGTCTCCTATGTTGCCCCTGCGGAAGTAATCCACGTGCACAATGAAACCCCGAAGCAAGTTCTTAATCGTTTCCGACGGGAGGCGATGGCTTTCAAGCATCTTTTCCCCCAGGAGAGTTTTAGGTTTCACACCTTCCTGAGACTGTATCTCACCAATGTGATCACTGATATGTGGCAGGCACTTCGGGAACGAAAGCTGTGGAAGAACTGGGGAAGTATCATGGTGTTCCGATGGATGCAGTTTTGGGGTACTTATTTGGGTTACCGTCATGCGGGTCCGCTAACCGAACAGCTAAGGTGGCTTTTTTACTATCCCCCGGGATTGTCATCAAGTCAACAAATTCAGGATAGGGGTGTTCAACCAATAGACTATCGAGATGTAGAAGGGTAAGGGTATAATCGGTTCACCTTGAATGATTTTATTCTCCCCAATTGGAAAATTGACAATTTTCTATGTTTTGGATGGAATGGGACTAAATTTGATCTCTAAGATAACCTTTCGTTTGATATCGAATTAAAATCATGAGAACGATTATTGCCCTTGTACCTATGCGCCACCATTCTCAACGTGTGCCGGGCAAGAACTACCGCTCATTTGCTGGGAAACCACTCTTTCATCACATTATTGAGACTCTGCTGAGAGTGCCGGAGATAGAAGAAGTTCTTGTGGATACCGACAGCCTACCAATTATGGAAGGGATAGAAAAGCATTTTCCACAAGTTAATGTCTTGGAACGTTCTGAAGCCTTGCGAGGGGATGAGATATCCATGAATGAAATTCTGGCATACGATGTCACTCACGCGCAGGCGAATTTTTACTTGCAAACTCACAGCACCAATCCATTATTGGAGGCGGGCACGATTTCTCGAGCCATTCGCACTTTTATGGATCATTACCCGACCCACGATTCGCTCTACTCGGTTACCCGTCTGCAATCACGTTTGTGGGATCGTTTGGGTCAGGCGATCAACCACGATCCGGAAGTTCTTATTCAAACCCAAGATCTGCCCCCCGTATTTGAGGAGAATTCCTGTATCTACATTTTCACAGGTCAGACCTTGCTTTCTCGCCGGAATCGTTTAGGGGAGAACCCTTTGATGTTCGAGGTAGACTCTTCTGAGGCTTGGGACATTGACGATGAACTTGATTTTCAAATCGCGGAGTTCTTATTTAATCAGAGGGCAGAGAGTAGTTAGATGCACACCAAGATAATGACTGTTCTTGCACTGTTGTATCTTAAACGGATTTATATTAGAACTTAAATGTCTGTCGTGCTCTTCTCTGCTCCATATATGATTCCTGTCCTAGATCGCTTCAAATCGGTGTTCGTGCGTTATGGGCTTGATTTAATTGTCCCCGAGGTGCAGGAGCGCCTCGATGAGCAAGAGCTGTTGGTATATGCGGGAAGCTTCGATGGTGCTATTTGCGGGGATGATGCTTTCACGGCTCAAGTTTTGGAGGCCTGCGCTCCGCGATTGAAAGTCATCTCGAAATGGGGTACTGGAATCGACTCGATTGATCAAGCAGCAGCCGCTAGATTGGGTATCAAGGTTTGCAATACACCCAATGCTTTCACATTACCCGTAGCAGATTCGGTTATGGGTTATATTCTTGCCTTCGCTCGCCAGCAACCTTGGATGGACGCCGCAATGAAAGATGGTTTGTGGAAAAAACTCCCTAGCCGCTCTTTAAGTGAGTGCACTTTAGGAGTGGTCGGAGTTGGCCGCATCGGCAGGGCAGTTTTGAGGAGAGGGCGTGTATTTGGGATGGAACTCTTAGGTAATGACATTGTGGAACCACCTCGAGATTTCATCGCTGAGTATCGAGTAGAAATGACAACCCTCGAGAGGCTGCTTTCACAGTCTGATTTCGTCAGTTTGAATTGCGACCTCAATCCAACGAGCTACCAATTGATGAATGAAACGACTTTATCTTTAATGAAACCCACTGGAGTGTTGGTCAATACCTCCCGTGGAGCGGTGGTAGTCGAAGCGGATTTGGTTGAATCCCTCCAGGAGGGTACCATCGTGGGTGCAGCTTTGGACGTATTTGAGCGAGAACCTTTGCCCTTAGATCATCCGCTCTTGACGATGGATAACGTCTTGTTGGCCCCTCACAATGCTAACTCAAGCCCGTCAGCATGGGAACGAGTGCATTGGAATACCATCAAGAACTTGTTTGCTGGTTTGGACATCTCGACGAGTGAACTGGCAGAGATCGATTATACAAATGAATCAACACAAATCTAAACCCAGAAATCAAAAATATGCTCTCATAACTGGCGCAGCTGGGGGCATAGGTCGGGCTTCGGTAAACTTATTTTCTAAAAAAAATTGGCGGGTAATAGGGGTAGATCGCTCTCTGTTTGGGAGGAATTTCCCAGAGACGGGTTTGTTTATCCAACGGGATATCTCAAATCCAGAGGACCTGGAGTCGATCTACGCCCAGGTAAAGCAGTTTACCAACACACTAGATGTATTGGTGAATAATGCAGCCATCCAAGTTGCTAAACCGCTCTTGGAGACGAGTGTCGAGGATTGGGATCTGGTTATGGCCTCGAATCTGCGCTCGGTGTTCTTGGGATGCAAACTTGCCCATCCTCTACTGAAGGAAGGCGGGGGTGGTGCGGTGGTCAATGTATCATCCGTTCATGCGGTAGCGACTTCGGCTAACATCGCTGCTTATGCGGCAAGTAAAGGGGGTCTGTTGGCACTGACAAGGGCGATGGCAATTGAATTTGCTCCCGACAACATACGTGTAAACGCGGTATTACCTGGCGCGGTGGATACTCCTATGTTGCGCGCTGGTCTGGGTCGTGGGCACGTTGGTGCAGGGGACATCCAGCAGCGGTTGGACAACCTGGCGAGAAAAACAGTGAGTGGAAAAATCGGTAAACCTGAAGAGATTGCACAAGCGATCTACTTCTTAGCTGATGAGGGTCAATCATCCTTCATGACCGGTCAGGCGATGGTTGTGGATGGGGGAGCTACGGCGAGGTTGAGCACGGAGTGACGGTGTTGTCTGCAGATTGATAAGCAGATGCACGATTTGAGTGGTAGGGTTGATGTAATTAAATCGACAAATCGTCCCAACCTAAACAAAA
>JASFVL010000146.1:0-9059 GCA_050049875.1 Anaerolineales bacterium | reverse complement strand
CAAGCGGTGAAAGCGAGCGCATCCAGGTTTGGCTGCTTCCATTAGATGGTGGAGAACCACGACCTGCGAGCTCTCAAACCAGCCATTCCCCTGACTGGTCGCCTAGCGGGTTGCTCACTTATTATGATGAAGACCAAGGCGCCTTCAAACTGCTGGATCCTACCAGCGGTGAGAGCGTCAGTATCCCCAACGAGACGGGAGAGCCAGGAACATGGTCCCCGAATGGGGATTTATTCGTGGTCCCAGAGATTATCTTTCTTACGGACAATGACCCCGAGTCGCCTCCCTTCACAAGCCACCTCCTGGGGTACAACCACCCGACGCTTAATAGAGAGGACCTTAGCCCGGAGGACATCTTAGAAGATGGCAACCCGGTCTTCTCCCCTGACGGCTCTCAAATAGCCTTTGCGCGCAGGTATCTGGACGAGGAGCGCTGGACACCGGGTCGTCAGCTCTGGCTCATGAAACCCGATGGTGTAGGGGCTACCCAACTGACGGAGGATGCCAAATTCCAACACAGCAACTTCGCCTGGAGTCCAGACGGCGAACAGCTGGCATACGTGCGTTATAACCTAACCACGCTGACGGACCCGCCAGAAATTTGGACAATCGACTACGACGGTCGCGAGGCCCTCCGGTTGGTGGTCGATGGTTACGATCCCCAGTGGCTTCCGTGATCGTAAACCCGGCATAAAGATTTAGTTTAGCCTACCAAAAACACAGATCAGCGAGTGATATTTTGAGCGAAATATCGATCCTTACCCAAGAGGTGAAAGTCGAAGTGCAGCGGTTGGGTTTCCAGCTGAGTGGGGTGACCACATGCGACCCGCCAGCGCACTTGGATTTCTACGAACGCTGGCTGGCAGCCGGATATCATGGGGAAATGGGGTATCTCGCCACTGAGCGCAACCTGTCCCGCAGGTCTGACCCCCGACAACTCCTACCTGAATGTAAATCCATTCTGGTCTTGGGAATCCGCTACCCGGCGCAGCGGGATAACACAGCGGAGATTAACAATGCCCCCTTAAAAGGAAAGGTAGCGTCTTACGCCTGGGGGGAGGACTACCATAAAGTTCTCCCGGAGCGGCTGCATGCTGTGGTCAGATTCATAGAAGATCGGGTAGGGCACGAAGTCCCCAACCGCTGGTATACAGACACCGGTCCAATCCTGGAGCGCGAAATGGCCCAGCGCGCCGGTTTAGGCTGGATCGGTAAGAACACCTGCCTGATCCATCCTAAGAAGGGTTCCTACTTTCTACTGGCAGAGATTCTCTTAGGGATTGAATTGGAGGTTGATTCGCCATTCCCCCACGACCGCTGCGGCTCCTGCACCCGCTGCATAGAAGCTTGTCCCACTGGATGCATCCTGCCCGACCGCAGATTGGATGCAAGCCGCTGCATCTCATACCTGACCATCGAGTTGAAGGGGCCGATCCGCGGTGAACTGCGACCCAAAACAGGGGATTGGGTCTTCGGCTGCGACGTTTGCCAGCAGGTCTGCCCTTGGAATCAACGCTTCGCCAAACCGGAAGGCGATCCAGCTTTCGCACCCTGGCCGAGCGTACCACGACCAAATTTAATCAGTGAAATTACCCTCACAGCGCAGGAGTTCAACCTCAAGTTCAAAGGCAGCCCAGTTAAACGCGCCAAGCGACGCGGCTACCTGCGAAATGTGGCAGTTGCCTTGGGAAACACTGGAGATGCTCAAGCGGTTCCGGCGTTGGTCAAGGCGCTGAGAGATGGCGAACCTTTCGTGCGCGGTCACGCGGCCTGGGCACTGGGGCAGATCGGCGGGAGAGTAGCTGCCAAGGTTCTACACAACGCGCTGCAAGAGGAACTGGACGCTGATGTGCAAGCCGAGATACACGCAGCGCTAGAAGCCATCAAAAAATGAACTTGAAAAATCAGCAGTGGGACGCTATTTTCAAATGTGAGGGCAGAGTCTTCACAGAGCCACACGAATCCATCACCGATGTCATCCAGACACTCCAAGATATCAAGGCTACCCGAGTGCTCGATATGGGCTGCGACAGTGGAAGCCATCTCGTTGCCTGGCTTCGCAGGGGTTTTACCCCTTTGGATCAGGGGGATCGTGAAAAAACCAAGCCTTGGTTAGAAATCGCTCCAGCCCGGTCGGATCCGCCCAAAACGTAGATGCGACCTCCCACTGTCACAGAGGGAACACCGTGTAAACCTAAGGGCAACTCGGGGCCAGCCGTCCAACTCCCCAACTGCGGGTCGAAAACCTCCACACTGGTCAGCGCGCGTCGATTCCCGCTCAGAATCTCACCTCCCAAGACGTAGATCTTGCCACCCGTCACCGTAGCAGCGAAACCAGCACGCGCCGTTTGCATGGGTGGAGCGGGACTCCATGTGTCGGTTTGGGGATCGTAGGTCTCCACGGATGCTAACTCGCCAGTGCCCGACCAACGCCCACCTAAAGCATAGATTTTCCCTTCCAAGGTAACGGCAGCGGTGTGCTCACGCGAGTCCGACATGGAGGCCAAAATTGTCCAATTGTCTTGGGATGGATCGTAACGCAGGAGGGAGGCCGTGCTGCCCTCGCCACCTACGATATAGATATACTCCCCTAAGGCTACAGCCGCGCCGGCGATACGCGGCTCAGGCATGGGGGTCAGCGCCTCCCAGGAATCCCCCTCGGGGTCGTAAACCCAAGCTTCGGAGCGCGCCCTCCAATTGACAATGGAAGTCCCCCCGCCGAAGATATATACGCGATCACCGTAGGCAGCCGCCATGAGATGGTGGCGCGGCTCGGGTAGGTCCGCTAAAGATTTCCAAGTGTTGGTGCTGGTCTCAAAAAACTCGAAGGCACGCTCATCGCCAAAACCACCCGGCACGTAGATGAGCTCGCCCACGACGGCTGCCGGCATCTCGGAGCGGGCGGTTGGCATGTCCTGCAGTTGGCTCCAACCTCCATTTGCAGTGAGGGTGCTAGGGGTGGGTGGGGCTATAAAACTACAAGCCGATACGGATGAAACTAAGAGAAAAACAAGCATAAATCGAAATCTCATCAAAAATTGCAAGCGTGTTCGGATCATGGTATTAACATCTCGCGTGGCTTTGCACATCCAAAAATTAAACGATACAATTGAAATAAAATCAAGAACGGGATAAATCCAACCCAATTGGTAAACATGACCGTATTATTTTACCAGCCCAGCATTGACCGCTTCCAAGCGGAAACCCTAATGGGAACGCCTAAAGTTCCACGATCTTTCACGCAGAGGAGGCAACTTTAACTGTATTAAGTATCGGTTCAAAGGGTGGGAAGAAGTATGGCAGCCCTCCGCAGCGAGAATCCCTGGATTCAAAGAGAATTTTTCCCACACCTTCCTCCTTTATGCCGCTCAATGGTATTATTTCAAAACCCCGGATCGGCTAAAATTTATGTGGGCCAGAGTGTCTATCTGCCCATAAAAAGAGAAAACGGGGTAAGGACGATATGGAAGAGTTGAATATGAAAATCGAAAAGATCAACCTAGAGAGCAAACTCTCGCAATTCACAGATCAGTGGTCGCCGAAAATCATCGCCCAGATGAATGAATATCATTTCAAGCTGGTTAAGATTCAAGGCAAATTCGTTTGGCACAAACATGCGGAAACAGATGAGGTTTTTATTGTCTTAAAAGGCAGCATGTACATCGACTTTCGAGACAAAACCATCAATCTCGAAGAGGGTGAAATGTGTGTAATAACAAAGGGGTTAGAGCACAAACCCGGAGCGGAAGAGGAATGCCAGATCATGCTCGTGGAGCCCGCTGGAACTCCGAATACAGGAGAGGTTGGCGGCGAGCGAACGGCTGATGCGGTATGGATATAGAACCTCTTTCATGCCTGTCCAATTGGATTTTCTAATTGATTCGATTAACCGAGGATAAAGAACTTTCAAAATGCGCATCATCATCGCCAGCACTCCAAAAACCGGCAACATCTGGGCAAAATGCTTACTCGCCAATATCTACAACCTGCAGATTCTGTTCAAGCCGCCATCCAACGAAAAACAACTGAAGGAAAGCATACAGCAGGGCTGGTTCGAGGAGAACAGCATCTTCCATCAACATTTCTCTCCAACAGAGACTTTTTTCAATCTTGTCGACTCGATCCATTGTCAAATCGTAACGACTCTGCGCAACCCCTATGACACATTCGTGTCCCTATTCCATTTTGTGCAGAATTTTCCCAAGCAATTTAACCGCCCAGAGGATCCTCTCCATGTCTTATGTGGGAAGTCGATCGACCACCCCGACGTGCTAAACTACATCTCCCAAGGTGAGCAAGGTTTCGGTCTGCACATTCAAGTGGCATCTGACTGGTTGGAAAGCGGCAAAACGATTATCTTGCGTTATGAGAACCTGCAAGAAACCCCTTTTCAGGAACTAAAAAAAGCGACGGATCGAATTTCCCCGGCAAGCAGTGCGACCATTAGGGAGGCAATTCAAGCATGCAGAGCTGAGAAGATGCGCTTCCAAAAAAAGGCTTGGGCCAAACACATTCGCAAAGCTGAGATGGGGGATTGGCAAAATCACCTGACAGAAGCACACTTAGAGGTCTTCAGAACCAATCACAGAGCTTTAATTCAGAAGTTGGGTTATAAAGTTGAGTAAATAGCGGATATATTCGTTGTTGAAATGATGCTAACAGCAGCTAGCGGGTGAGATAGCGCACGCGTAAGGTCTGAAGCCCCCAGATAAGGACAAAGAAAGCTGTGCATGTCAGGACAATCGCCGCTCCAGAGGCAATACTCCAGAAAAAAGAGAGATACAAGCCGATAACACCAGATACGGCTGCAATGATAGCCGCTAGAGCCATCATCACCGGTAAGCGGCGAGTGAGCAAGTAAGCCGAGGCTGCCGGGGTGACCAGCATGGCGACCATTAGAGCTACACCCACAGTCTGCAGCGATACGACAATCGCTACAGCTATCAAGACCATCAACATGAAATCCATCACCCTGACAGGGAGCCTAAGCGTAGCGGCTAGAACGGGATCAAAGGAAAGCACCAGGAATTCTTTATAGAAGATAAGGACGGTAAGAACAATTAATCCCCCAAAAATCGCAGTGAGCCAAAGATCTGATGCGCCCACCCCAAGAACGTCACCAAACAAAAAATGAGTCAAATCAGCGGCATAGCTGCGTACGGTAGAAATTAGAGCGACACCCAAAGCGAACATCCCGGCGAAAATGATCCCAATGGCGGTGTCCTCTTTTATCTTGGTAGCCCTGCTGATTGCGCCAATTCCCAAGGAGGAAGCGACTGCGGTCAACAAAGCCCACCAAAATAAAGGCTCGCGAGCACCTCCCCCCACCAGATAACCCACCGCCACCCCTGGAAGGATGGCATGGGCGAGTGCATCCCCGAAAAAAGCCATACCGCGCAAGACAACGTAAGTGCCCACTGTGGAACACACGATCCCCACCATTACCGCAGCGATCAGACCGCGCACCATAAAGGCGTACTGCAACGGGGCTAAGAGCTCTTCTATCACATGCCCTCTAGATCATCATCGCAACAGGTGTCCCCTAAAGCCAACATACCCGTCTCGGTGTTCACCAGATGGAGGTGATCACCATAAGCACTGATCAGATTATCAGGGCTCAACACGGACTCTGGAGTCCCCATCCCCAGCAGCCGACGGTTGATCAGCATCAAGCGATCGAACTGCTCAGAGGCCATTTTCAAGTCGTGCAGGGCGACCAAAACCGTCACCTCTTGCTGGCGTAACTGATCTAATATCGGGAAAATACTCTCTTGGGTTTTGAGATCCAATCCAGAGAATGGCTCGTCCATCAGCATCAGTTCCGCTTCTTGGGCCAGGGCGCGGGCGATGAACATGCGCTGCTGCTGACCACCGGACAGTTCGCTGATTTGGCGTTTTGACAAATGGGATAAACCGACCACATGGAGGGCACGACGCACGATTTCCCAATCAACAGCGCGCGGCTGCCTGAAAAGTCCCATTTTGCCGATACGTCCCATCATCACGACTTCGTCCACGCTGACGGGAAAATTCCAATCTACTTGGCTGCGTTGGGGGATATAAGCAATGCAGATGTGACCCCCTGGTTCATGCCCGTAGACGTGCACCTGGCCTTGGGTGGGTGTGAGCACGCCGGCGATGACTTTGAAAAGGGTGCTTTTCCCGGCTCCATTAGGACCGACAACCGCTAGGCGTTCACCCACTTTTAACTCGAATGATACATCTTCAAGCCCAAAACCGCTCTCGTAACGCACACTCAGCCCGGCGGCACGCAGAATGGGCGCTCCCGGTTCATGCGGGTGGCGATGGCGGATCCAATGCTTTGTTTTCTGTAATTCTTCGAGTAATGCCATGGAGAAGGTGTACTCAGCTACATTCTTGGATGTTCGTGGATCCTTCTACTTTAAGGCATCCACGATGGCACTGACATTATACCGGATGTAATCCAGATAACTGTCTGCTTCAGCCCCCTGCTCGGTTAATGAACCAGTATAGACAAAGACCAACTGCGTACCAGTGTCAGCGGCGAGGCGCTCCGCCAAGACGGGGTTGACGGTGTTGCCAACGAAAACTGCTTTGACGTCCAGCTCACGAATGGAGTCTTCCAAGAACGCCAATTCGCGCGCAGACGGTTCCGCAAGGGTAGAATAACCAGGCACGATTGCACCAACCTGGGTAAAACCATATCGATCCACAAAGTACGTGAAAATCACGTGGTCCGTGACGATTTCTCGATCCCCTACAGGGATCTGAGCAACCTGATTACGAACCCAAGCATCAAGCGTTTCGAGTTGAAGCACATAAGTCTGGGCGTTGTTTTGATAAACCTCAGCACTTTGGGGATCCAACTCGCTCAGTTCTGCAGAGATGTTACTCGCCCAAATCTTCACGTTGTTGGGATCCGTCCAAACGTGAGGGTCACCCGCAAGCTGGGCACCAGATTCGCCTTCATGCTGTTCTTCAAAACCATCGATGGGTTGTAGAAGTTCGATCCCGCGCGAGATGTACACAACTTTATCGCCCGCATCCGCGCTCTCTATCATCGACTCGAGAAAAGCTTCAAGACCAAGACCGCTGGCGAAAATCGCATCTGCACCAGCTACATTAACGAGGTCTTGAGGGGTTGGTTCATAGGTATGGGGATCGGTCCCCGGTGGGAGCAAAACGTTCACTTCAACGGTCTGACCAGCGATCTGTGAGACCACGTCACCGACAATCGTGGTGGTCGCTACGATATTCAACTTCCCCGAAGTACCCGCCTGCGTGGACTGGGGAGCAGAGGGCGAGGTCCCCCCACAAGCAGCCAGCGCCAGCATAGAAAGTGACAGCACAAAGGCGATCAAGTACAACGTCCTGCTCATAAGTGATTTACGCCTAAAGCGAATGAGATCCAACCAAGCTTTTTACGCGATCTTCATCCCATTGGATAAATTCCCCACTCCAGGCTTTCGGAGCGTGCAATGCCAAGAACGCCAAAGAACGGGCGGGTAACTCAGGTGGCAACAGCGATCCCTCCTGATGATAGCTAACAAAACGAGCATGCTCCTCGGGGGGCATCCCACGCTCCCCTTGGCGACGGATGACGGCTTGCATGGTGGTATCGACGACACCCGGACGGAATGAGATTGCCGTGATCCGCGGTTCCTCGGCTGCCAATAAACGCGTGAAGTGATTGACGGCCGCCTTAGCTGTGCAGTAAGCCCCCCACCCGGGGATGGTCTTAACAGCTGCCCCGCTGGAAACATTGATCACCCTGCCTTCAGATTCTCTCAGATGAGTTAGCGCTACTTGGACGAGATATAGCGGTGCTAAAACATTGACGATTATATTTCTCTCCCAATCTCCTGAGTCAGCGTCCGCGATGGGAGCGATGGGTTGGATGATTCCAGCGTTATTGATAACGGCATCGAGTCTGTCGAAACGTTTGATTGCTTCAGCAACCAAACGTTGGCAGGTCTCCACCCGGCTCACGTCACCGGGGACAGTTGCAGCCCGCCCTCCAGCGCCTTTAATCTCTTGTGCTAGGGCTGATAAATCACCTTCAGAACGAGCGTTTATGATCACGTTGGCGCCCATCTCGGCTGCCGTGCGAGCTGTGGCTGCACCTAAACCGCGCGACGCTCCCGTTATGATAATCGTTTGATCCGTCATAAGTTGGTTCCTTAATTCTCCCCTTCAGTGGGTTGGACCAGCGAAGGTAATTGCCAAATCTTGACGACCCCATCAGCGCTACTGGAAGCCAATCTGCTTCCATCGGGATGAAATACCAATGAGGAAATCGAAGCCTGATGTTCCCCTACTATGGAGAAGTTCGCGTTAACAGCTACAAAGTCATCCGCTGGACTGCCCCATAACAAAACCCGTCCGTTCAAATCGCCACCCGCAAGATAACGGTTATCCGGGCTATAGGACAGCGCCAAAATCTCCCCGTCCGGGCCGATATCAAATTCGTTTGGGCTCCCTTCCCCGAACAAATATAAGGTTTGGAGAAGACCGTCATACCCTGCACTCACCAGCCACCTGCCATCCGTGCTTATCGCCAAGTTGTTTACCAATCCGGATTGGGGAGTGAAGATTTCCAGTGTTTCCCATGTCTGTGTGTCCAGCCAATGAACACCACCAAAACTGGCAATTGCCAACCTACGATCATCATGGGCAAAGGACAGGCGGGTGATCCGACCAGGGGTTGGCTTAAAAACAAACAACGATTCACCACTGCTGAAACCCCGCACCAAATCCAGCGATGTATTCCAAATTTGTACTGCACCGTCGTCACTCCCCGAAGCCAGCATCGTACCACTAGAGTTAAAGGCCAGCGCGCTGACCCCCAACAGATGACCGTCAAAGAAGCCCAAATACTTACTATCTACGGGGTCCCACCAATAGATTTTCGAATCAACCCCTCCTAATACCAATTCCTCGCCACTAGGGCTGAACGTCAGACTCAGGAAATGGACACCAGGATCCAAAATGTCTAACTTCTCTAGGGTATCCACACGATAAAGATGAACCCCACTCGAGGTAGCTGCAGCGAGTATATCCCCATCAGGGGACCAAGC
>JASFVL010000145.1:0-9142 GCA_050049875.1 Anaerolineales bacterium | reverse complement strand
ATTTGCGCGCCAGCGCACCCCAACACTTGGATCAAATTGTTTCCGACTTAAGCCTCGTCGATAACACAACCATCACGCAGAACTTCGTTCTGACCCCCACCGCCGGCTTGTCGGTAGAGACCGACCTTTTCACGACGACACTCGCCCTAAGTGGAGTGGGTGAGGGTACCCTGCGGATTAACAATATCGGCAATGCCACACTGGAGTTCACCGTCACTGAGCAAGATGGGGGCTTCACGCCCAGCGGACAAGTGGTCTCCCAGGTGGCTTTCGACAGCGTGGCGGCGGATATCCCATGGTTGGAGGTCGCGCCCATGGATGGCAGCGTGTCGCCGCAAGATTTCCAAGACCTCAGCCTGACCTTCACCGCCCCACTGGTCGATACCGGTGTTTACAGCGGCAGCTTGTCGATTCAAGGTAATGACCCCGGCAACCCCCAAGAGGTTGTGGTGGTACGCATGATTGTAACGGAGGCGGGTATCATTAGTGGAACCGTGCGACTGCAAGGTCGTACCGATCACAGTGGGGCAGTGGTCACTGCCTTGGGCGCGGTCACGTCGATCGCTGAAAGCGTCAGCGATGCGGCTGGGAATTATGCGCTGTCCGTCCCCGAGGGTTCTCTAGACATTGTGGTGGAGATGGAGCGTTACCTGGACAGTGAGAATACGGGGGTGTTTGTGGTCCCTGGAAGTGGTATAACCCTATCCGATCTGGATTTGAAGGGCGGGGATGCCAACGATGATGACATTATCAATATTCTGGATTTGTCCTTCTTGGGAGCTCGTTATGGTACAAGTTTTGGAGAGCCGGGTTGGGATGATGAGGCTGACATCAACAACGATCTAACCGTCAACATCCAAGATATCGTATTGGCTGGTAGTAATTTCAAGGCTACATCACCGGTCGATTGGCACCAGAACGTTCCCTTCACTGGTAGTGAGCCGCTGCAAAATGTTCAAGAACTGAACCTGACCATCACTACCCTGCCGCCGTTGCAGTTGCTGGGTGGTAATGTGGGGTATAAAGGTATGTTTGGCGTGTATAATCGAAGAAATTGGGCGTATCGCTCTCGGACAGTACTCGCCCGTACCACAGTAATAGGAGAAATGGCGCATTGATGCCGAGTTGAAATGCTGGTATCAATGCGTTGAACAGAATGGATGAGGAAGCTCTAGAAGTTCTGATTGGCAAAGCCTTACGCCAGCGCGGTTGGCGTTTGGCGACGGCCGAGTCCTGCACTGGCGGTTTGCTAGGGCACCTTCTGACGAACGTGCCCGGCTCCTCGACCTACTATGTGGGAGGGATTGTTTCTTACGCGTACGACGCCAAAGTTCGCCTCTTGGGCGTCTCCTGGGAGACGCTGGAGGGGCATGGTGCAGTCAGTCAAGAAGTGGTGCTGGAGATGGCTGGCGGGGTCCGGCAGGTGATGGGGGCTGATGTGGGTCTCTCGGTCAGCGGTATCGCTGGACCGGGTGGAGGCACCCCCGAGAAACCGGTTGGCCTGACTTGGATGGGCTTAAGCGCCCCGGATGGGGAATGGGCTCGCCAAATGATGGCTCAAGGTGAGCGCGCCGAAAATAAGCAGCAAGCCGCACGGCAAGCTCTGCAGATGCTCCATGATTACTTGCGTGGAAAGCTTTCATAAAAAGTATGGAACTAATTGAAGCAACTGTTCGTTTTAATTCTGATGGAGAGATCACCCCACTGAGCTTCGTCTGGCGTGGGCGCAGCTACACGGTTGTGTCCACAGGGCGCCGCTGGCAGGCGAAGGACGGTGTGCATATCTTAGTAATGGGGCCCGGCGACAAAGTTTATCATCTTCTGTTTTCGCCGGAGGAGATGCGGTGGAAGATATTAATTGATGAGCAATCCCTTAGTGGTCCGCCATTTGCGGCGTGACCCCGCGAACAGTTGTAACCAGCGTGCTGTCGAACTAATATTAATGGGACTTGCGCAGTTGGAGTAGAAAAGAAGGAAGTGGGCTTGTATAGCTCGCCCAATCTCCTCGAATACGCCCAACCGCGTAAGCCCTGAGAGAGTAAACAGATCTTATTAGGAGAAAGCGATGAAAAAAATTCTAACAGCAGTAATTATAGCAACGGTCTTATTCGTCTTACCAGCAGGGTCTATGTGGATCGCTATGGGTGCACCGCAAACGGGCCCTGGGACAGGTGCAGCGCTGAAAGTTTCTACCGCAGGCGTCATCCCTACCTTCGCCATCACTGCCGTGGAGGAGGATGTTTCGGTCACCATTCAGACGGACAACTTCCCAGCCGACGACACCTTTGTGGTCACCATGGGCGCCATGGGTACGCGCGGTATCGGCGGCGTTCAGGTAGCAACGACTGATTCTGGTGATGGGGGTCGTTTCACGAAAACGTACAGTATCCCCTCCAAACTGCACGGCGCGTACCAAATTGCCATCCGACTCGAAAGTCCCACCTCCGGCTATTACGCTTACAATTGGTTCTACAACAGCGATGCCAACGTTGAGAATGGGGATGACTCCAACGGCGATGGAGATGGAACACCGGTTTATTCCGGTTTCCCCACGTTTGACATCCTCAGCGTGGTGGCGGGTGAATCGGTCACCATCGAGGGGCATAACTTCCCGCCGGACGATTCTTTCCAGGTGCGCATGAATTGGATGGGTACGCGCGGTGTTGCCGGCGCGATTGTGGATACCTATGATTTGACCGCAGGTGGGTCGTTCACGGAGACTTTCAGCATCCCAGATTTTCTAAAAAATGCCTACCAGATTGCTATGCGCCTCGAAAGTCCGACCTCAGGGTATTACGCCTATAACTGGTTCTACAACACCACTGCTGTTGGTGGGGAGGGCGATGGGGAGGCCCCTGTTCCGCCCGGGTATACCGGTTTCCCTACCTTCAGCATCCTCGCGGTGGAGCGGGACGAGTCGGTCACCATCAAAGCCCAAAACTTCCCCCCCACGGACACTTTCAAGGTCAAAATGAACTGGATGGGGACGCGCGGCGTTGGTGGTAAGGTGGTAGAGACCGTCGAAACCGGGGAGGGCGGCTCGTTTGAGGATACTTACACGATCCCCGCTTTTCTGTACGGGCAATATAAGATCGCTATCCGCTTGGAGAGTCCATCTTCGGGGTACTACGCCTACAACTGGTTCTACAATAACACCACCCTCAGCCCATAAAATGATATCTGTAGGACTTATGGAGTTCTAGGGTAAGGGTGGGGGGGATTGGGAGGGAGCTGCCCACCCAATCCCCCCAATAGATAATTGTGTGCGGCACACCTCGATAGTGTGCCGCACGTGCTTTACGTACCCAGTTTGGCGCGCTCCTGCTCCACGATCTCCCGGTCCAGCTTGCGGAAGAGTGGTTTAGGTTCCCTTAAAGGTTGACCGGGGGGCAGTTGGCTAGGCTCCCAGCGCCCGGTAGCTTCTTGGGGGAGGTAGCGCAGCACGGAGTGCTCACCCAAGTCGTCGCGGCGTGTTTCCACGGCTTGCTCACCGAAGAGCGGTTCGCTATAGCCCAGATAGGTATGCAAACGCTCACAGGTGAAGGGCAGGGTGGGCGCCAGCAGGATTTTTAGCGAGTCGATTGCCCGCAGAGCGGTATATACAGTGCTAGCAGCGGCCTTTTTATCGGATTTGATCTCGAACCAGGGGGCGGCTTGGTCGAGGTACTTATTGACCTGCGAGGCTAAGCGCATCGCTTCGGACAAGGCGGCTCGCAACTTGACCGCGGCGAGGAATTCCCCTACACTCTCAAAACCCGCTTCAACTGTGGTGAGAATCTCGTTGTCATCTGGACGCAGTTCCCCGGGAATGGGGACGCGTCCGTCCCAATGTTTGTGGGCGAAGGAGAGCACACGGTTTACCAGGTTGCCCCAAGTGGCAACTAGCTGGTTGTTGTTGCGGTTCAGGAAGTCCTCCCAGTCCCAATCGCTGTCTCTACTCTCGGGCATATTGGCGGTCAGGTAGTATCGCAGGGAGTCGGGGTCATAACGCGAGAGGAAATCCAAAGCGTCTACGACCCAATTGCGACTTCCGGAGAGTCTGCGTCCTTCCAGGTTCATGAATTCGTTAGCCGGCACGTCGTATGGCAGCGTCAAGCGCTGGTCATCCCGCTCTTCGAAGATTTTGCCGAACCACTCCCCCGCGCCGTAGAGTTGGGCTGGCCACATGATGGCATGGAAGGGGATGTTGTCTTTTCCGATGAAGTAGTACGCTTGTGCTTCGGGATCGTACCACCAATCGTGCCAGGCATCGCCCTCTCCATTGATTTGGGACCATTCGATGGAAGCCGAGAGATACCCGATCACGGCCTCAAACCACACGTACAGGCATTTGCCCTGCCAACCCTCCACAGGCACAGGGATACCCCAGTCCAGATCCCGGGTGATGGGCCGGCCGCGCAGACCTTCGGCTTTGATCCAACCCAAGGATTGGCGCACTACGTTGGAACGCCAGTAGTCCTGGCGGGCTTCCAGGTACTCCACGATGGGCTGTTCCAGTTTGGCGAGGTCCAAATAGAAGTGCTCGGTGTCGCGCAGCACGGGAGTCGAGCCGTCCGTTTTAGCGCGCGGGTTGATCAATTGGTTGGCCTCCAGGAGGTTGCCGCAGTTGTCGCATTGATCGCTGCGGGCGCCCTCGAATCCACAGATGTAGCAGATCCCTTCGACGTAGCGGTCGGGTAGGAAGCGGGATTGCGTCTCGGAATACCATTGCTTCTCGGTATCCGTGTAGAGGTAGCCGTTTTCTTTGAGGGCTAGGAAGATTGATTGGGCTACTTTGAAGTGGTTCTCGGTGTGTGTGCTGGTGTACAAGTCATAAGTCAGCCCCAGTTTTTGGAAAATGTCCAGAAATTCCAAATGGTAGCGCTCGTAGATTTCAAAAGGGCTGACCCCTTCCTGGTCTGCGGCGACGGTCACCGGGGTGCCGTGGGAATCGGAGCCGGAGACCATAATGACGCGATTTCCCCGCAAGCGTTGGAAACGGGCGAAGATGTCTGCCGGCAGGTAGGAGCCTGTGATGTTACCGACGTGGATGTGGGCGCTGGAATAGGGCCAGGCGACGGAAACGAGGATGTTCTTGGACATAGTTAAACCTCCACTTGGAGAGATGAGGCATAGCGCTGTGAAAATCGGTATCCCATAGATGTGCTGTGCGATTGCTGATGGACATGAAAAAGGGCTGTCCTGTTGTGGACAGCCCGCTTGTTTCAATTTTCTTTTGGAGAAGCTAAGCTCTCTTCCCTGAAGATATGGCTGTCCGCAACCAGGCGCGGGGCATCATGTCCATCATGGACATCATCATCATGGACATGGCAAATATGCTCACGGAAAAGAGGATCGTTGACACAGGTTTCTCCAAAAAATACTTCTACCGAGTCTATGATAGCAATAGGGTTTTGTCAAGCCTGATTTGTTGAGGTGTGCACGCAAGACTTGTCAGGAAGGAGAACGTGGGGTCTCAATCCAGAAGCGATTTGAGTGCCGCCAGGCGGGGATCGATCGACTCCAACTCGTGGTCGCAGTCTGTGCTATTGCGGTTTTCACCGCACACAGGGCACAGCCCTAGGCAGTCTGGTTGGCAAACGGGTTTGATCGGAATTTCAAGGAGCATGTACTCACGCACTAGTGGTTCTAGATCGATTACCCCATTTTCTGGCAGAATTAATTCAGTATCCTCGTCTGCATGGCTCTGAAAAGCATATAGTTCGGTAAAATTGGGGCTGAGCTCTTGTTCGAATTGCTTCAAACAGCGTACACACTGGTCGCTGCTTGAGGCGCTGAGCTTCACTTGGACCAGTAAACCCTGGGTCGTGCGCGAGACGCGCGCCTGCCCCACCAGATTGTATAATTCCAGATCTGGAGGCAGGTGGCTACGGTCGAGTTCAAAAAGAAAATCTCGGCTGTAGCCGACACTTTGGTGTGCGATAAACCCGACGTTGAGTCGGAAAAGGTGTTCTCGTTGAGACACGGTAAGAGCCGAGATGAAGATTATCTATAACGAATTTTAGAA
This sequence comes from Anaerolineales bacterium, assembly GCA_050049875.1. Taxonomy (GTDB): domain Bacteria; phylum Chloroflexota; class Anaerolineae; order Anaerolineales; family UBA11858; genus JASFVL01. Next base: position 3,135 of record JASFVL010000145.1, on the reverse strand, counting down.
ATTATAGCACGCCAAGAATCCCGAGTCAAGTTTTAGGAGTTTGTGGGCAAATAATGTCGCATGATTATATGGAGGCGCTGTTATGGTGGATTTACTCTTGGCAACCAGCAATCCAGGCAAAATCCGAGAGATGAGGGCGCTATTGAGGGACCTAAATCTGGTCCTGGTGACGCCGAGGGAGCTGGGTTTGGACCTGAAAGTGACAGAGGATGGCAAGACATACGCCCAAAACGCGGCGAAAAAGGCAGTCCATTTCGCTCGAGCCGCGGGGTTGCTGACCCTGGCTGATGATTCCGGTTTAGAAGTGGATGCCTTAGATGGTCTGCCGGGGCTGCGGTCGGCACGCTTTGCACCTTGGCCCAACGCCACTGATGCGGACCGCAGAGCTTATTTGTTGGCTGAGCTGGGAGACAAACCGCGCCCTTGGACGGCTCAATTTCGCTGTGTGGTAGCCATCGCCCTCCCAGAAGGCCAAATCCAGTATGCTGAAGGGATGTGCTTGGGGGAGATTATCCCCGAAGAGCGCGGCGAAGAGGGGTTCGGTTACGACCCGATATTTCTATTACCCTCCTTGGGGATGACTATGGCTGAATTGAACATGACCCAGAAGAACCGTCTCAGCCACCGCGCGCGCGCCATCCACGAAGCACGCCCAATATTGGTTAAGATGCTGGCATCTCAATGCTGAGGAGGGCAGTGCACTCAAATGTTGTCAAAGAATTCTTCCTGACAAGTCTTGCGTGAACACCATTATTCTGCTGCTTTGCCATATCTTGAGTTTTGCGATATGATTAGATTGACCGGATGAAGCCTGGAGCAAGGTCATTTTAGGAGACAACTTTTGATCGAGCTTATTTCTTTGGAGACGATCATCCTGATCGCAGGGGCAGGTCTGGCGGCCCTGATCGTTGGGGTTGTAATTGGAGCCTTGGCGGCAGGGCGCAGCAACAAGCCGGTTCAAGACGCTCGAAAAGCACAATTGGCAGCTCGCCGCCGCCATGAGATTGAACGGATCAAAGACCAGGAGCGCCAGCGCCTACGGACCGTGTCCGAATTGATTGCCAACCTCACCTCCACACTCAGTTACCAGCGAGTTCTCGAAACGGCTTTGGATTTGAGCACTGAGTCGCTGGGTGGCTCGGGAGGACCTGCTGCTCATTTGATCAGCGCGGTGCTGTTGTTTTCAGAAAATAGTTCCCAAAAACCGGAACTGCAGGTTGGGTCGGCGCGGGGTTTTTCGCGTGCTGATATGGGCTTCACCTTGCCGGGCACGAGTGGCTTGATCGCCGAGACGATCGAGGAAGGCGCCCCTCAGCTCAGCAATAATGTGAGTCGAGACCCCGAGTTGGGGCGTATCTTCGCGCTGCAGACCTGCAGATCGGTCTACTGCATCCCGCTCCGCAGCGGTTTGAATAACTATGGGGTCATGCTCTTCGCTCACCCTTCCTCTGATTATTTCAGCGAGGAATATCGAGAGATCTTAGATATTATTGGTAATCAGGCGATGATCGCGATTCAGAACGCCCGTCTGTATGACGACCTGGAAGATGAAAAAGAACGCATGATGGAGATCCAGGAGGAAGCCCGCAAGAAACTAGCCCGTGATCTTCACGACGGTCCCACCCAGTCTGTGGCTGCCATCGCCATGCGGGTAAATTTCGCTCGCCGTTTGATGGAGCGCGATTCCGATGCTGCCGCGGATGAGCTGTACAAGATCGAGGAAATGGCGCGGCGCACCACTAAAGAAATCCGCCATATGCTCTTCACGCTGCGCCCATTGGTGCTCGAATCCCAGGGGCTTCAAGCGGCTTTGGAATCGATGGCCGATAAGATGCGCGAAACCTACGACCAAAAGGTGTATATCAAGACCGACTCACAGGTGGTATCCGAGTTGGAAATGGGCAAACAGGGGGTGATCTTTAACATCGCTGAAGAGGCGGTTAATAACGCACGCAAACATGCCAACGCTGAGCACATCTGGGTGCGTCTGAACTCGATCCAAGATGACCTGGCTTTGCTGGAGATTGAGGATGATGGAGTTGGCTTCGATGTTGATTCGGTGGACGCTTCCTACGAACAGCGCGGCAGTCTGGGGATGGTCAATATGCGCGAGCGCGCTGACTTGGTTAATGGGGTATTTCACATCGAATCCGCCAAGGGGGAAGGTACTCAAATCCATATTCTGATTCCGCTCACCGAACTGGCTGCCGACCGCCTTCGGCGCCGTTTATGAATGAGACCGAGTCTAGAAAGACACCCTTAGGGCTTCGGGCGGCGGCCTTAGCTTTGGGAGCGGCTTTGCTCGTTTGGCTGCCTTTTGAAGACCAAAATGTGATTGTTGTCATTATCTTTGCCGCAGCGGTCTGCGTCTGGTTCGCCGTGCGTTATCTGTGGCTTATTTCCCCCGCACAGGGGCGCCATGGCTTCCGGTCCATGCTGGTCGGGGCTGCTGCCGGGATAGCCACGGCTCCCATGGTTATACTGCTCATGATTATTAAATCAGGATTGCACGGGCACGACGTTCCCGACTTCACTTTTACACAGATTATCAGTATTCTGTGGCGCGCGCCTTTCTGGATGGTTGGCGGTGCGCTGGTCGGCTTGGGGGTTGGTTTGTGGCGTCAGATACAAATGAACGAAGATTAAAATTCAGCGCGATTCCCCTTGGAGGCCCCGCATGCCCATCGCAGCAGATCTTTACTACCATCTTTATGAAAGGGGAGAAGGGGATCAAAAACCTGTGGTCTTGATCCATGGTGCTGGGGGCACCCACCTTCACTGGCCCCCCGAGGTACGCCGTCTGCCCGGACTTCGGGTTTACGCCATCGATTTGCCCGGACACGGTAAATCTGGCGGGCGGGGTCAGCAGTCGGTGCAGGCGTACACCGGGCATATTTTGGACTGGTTGGAAGAGGTCGGTCTGTACCGGGCTGTAATGGTCGGACATTCTCTGGGAGGCGCCATCGCGATCGATTTGGCCTTGCATCACACCGAACACGTGCTCGCCCTGGGCTTAGTTGGCAGCGGAGCCAGGCTGCGGGTGCACCCAACCATCTTGGAGGGCACTGCCAGCTCGACCACCTTTCCGGTTGCTGTCGAGAAAATCGTCTCTTGGGCGTTCAGCGAGGGGGCCGA
>JASFVL010000144.1:0-9145 GCA_050049875.1 Anaerolineales bacterium | reverse complement strand
ATTTGCTAATATTCGTTTTTTTGGTATGATTAGGGAGGTCTTGTTATCCATACTTGTATTAGTTGAATAACCACCGCCCGAAGTCTGTGAACTGGAGATATGGCGCCACTGTGCCCTCTATGTGGCGCCGTGAAGAAATTATTAAAGTGCTGAAGGAAAAGTCCCATGACCCAACAGGAAATTGAAATTATTCTCTCACGCCATCTGGCTGAGTACTTAGCGATGCCTATGTTCATTGTGGATCCAGTTGGAGGTTTGCTCTTTTACAATGAACCTGCTGAGAAGGTATTAGGTTACCGCTACGATGAAACGGGCCCCATGCCGGCTGAGGAGTGGTCGACGATCTTTAAACCCATGGATGAAAACGGTCAGTTGATCGATCCGGAAGAACTACCTCTGATGATCGCCATGATGCAGAAACATCCGGCTCACAGGAGTTTCTGGATTGAAGGGATGGATGACGCCTTGCGGCAAATCGAAGTCACCGCCTTCCCCTTGATTGCCCAAGCGGAGCGCTTCCTGGGGGCGGTTGCTATCTTCTGGGAGGTCCCGGAATGAGGGTTACACTGCGTGGGACGCGCGGATCGCTGGCATCGCCAGGCCCGGACACGCTGCGCTACGGTGGCAACACCGCTTGCGTTTTGGTGGAAGGGTCTGATGGCACCCAGCTAGTGCTGGATGCTGGCACGGGCATTCGCGGTTTGGGGAAACTCTTGCCCACTGATCTGGAACGCGTTCACATCCTGCTCACCCACCTGCACATGGATCACATTCAAGGCTTGCCTTTCTTCGCCCCGCTGCGCCGACCGGAGGTTGAAGTTAACATATGGGGTCCCGCCAGTACGACTCTCAGTTTGAATGCTCGTTTGCTACGCTATCTATCTCCCCCGCTCTTCCCGGTCAGCTTACGTGAAATTGCACCGAATCTGTTTTTCTATGAACTGCCCTCTGGCACGGTTGAGATTGGCGAGTTTCGGGTGACTGCCCAAATGGTGATCCACATTAACCCCACGGTGGGTTACCGTGTTGAGGGACCTAAAGGCACAGTGACCTACCTGCCCGACCATGAACCCGTTTTAAGCTGTCCGAACTTCCCCGACAGCCGGGAGTGGACTTCCGGCTATGCTCTAGCGAAGGACGCTGATTTACTAATCCACGACGCCCAGTACACTACGAAGGAGTACAACAGTCGTGTCGGCTTCGGTCACAGCAGCATTAACCAGGCGATCCAATTCGCCGGAATGGCTGGCGTGCGGCAGTTCGTTACCTTCCACCACGATCCGACTCACGACGATGACATGTTAGATCAGATGATCGCAGACACGCTCACCGAGTTGAAGCCGGACTTCGAGGTGACGCCCGGCAGGGAGGGGTTGGTGTTCGATCTCGGAAGAGGGGGCTGATACTGAGGTTGGGGAATTTGGACTGCATTGACCTTCCCGCCTGCTGAGAATCACCAGTCACAAGGATCAAAATTACCCCAATAGCGTCATATATCTATATCTCATAGCTTACGAGCCGTAGGTGCCTCGTAAGGGTACGTACAAAACCCTGACGAGCTCGTGCCTCGTTGTTCTCTGTGGGTCTTTTTCGAGCATGACAAGCATCTGCGTATCACCCGCATAATGGGGTGTGATCAGCTTGCCCCCAACCTTTAACTGCTCGATCAAGGGGCTGGGGACCTGATGACAGGCGGCTGTGATGGCGATCCGGTCGTAGGGGCTCTCTTGGGGGTATCCTAAGCCTCCATCCCCCTTCACTAGCAGAACGTCGCTGTACCCGGCTTTTTCCAGGTTTCTTGTAGCGAATTGATACGTGAGGGGGTCGATTTCGACCGAGACCACCAGCCCCTGCGCGCCAACCACTTCTCGGGCGACGGCGGCCCCATAACCGGAGCCGGTGCCGATCTCCAAGAACTTATGACCCTCGTCCAATCCCAGCGGCTCGTAGAACAACGGGTAGCTGTGTGGGCAAGAGATGGTGGCATGCTCGCCGGGCAACGGCAGGGGGACCTCTTGATAGGCGTAGTCGCGGTATGGGCGCGGGATGAAATCCTCCCTGGGAATTTGCAGCAACGCCCTTTTGATGCGCTCGGAGCGTAAGTAACCGCTCTGGACCAGTTCTTGGACTTTGACGTTCCTCTCTTGTTCGAAGTCGGCGGCTCGCTTGGTAGGTTCTCTCGCTGGTGGGATGATCCATCCGCACATGACTTAAACCACTTTCTTATCCAAATTGGGCTTCGATCAACTCCACCGCATTGGCTAAGCCGTCCTCGGCACGAATCAACTCGCCTAAGGACAAAGCCACAGCCCGTATTGAGTTATCCCCCGTTACCTGCTCTAGTGCGCTTGCCAGCTTGTTACTCTCCAGCTTGGAGCGCGCCATGGGTGCGGTGCCGACACCGAGTTCGTGAACTCGCTGTCCCCAGTAGAACTGGTCGATCAGATGTGGGATGGCCAGTTGTGGTAGCCCCGCCCGCAGTCCAGCGGCGGTGGTCCCGAATCCCCCATGGTGTACCAGCGCGGCAACCTTGGGGAGCAGCCAAGAGTGCGGCAGCGCCTCAGCGGCGTGAATACCGGGCGGCAGACTAAGCTGTTCGCGAGCATCGTCCCAGCCCTGCATCACCGCCCGGATGCCCGCAGCTTGAACAGCCTCCACCAATAAGCTAGCTGTTTCCAGCGCCTCGCCCCCTCCAAAGCTCATCGCTCCCAGACTGATCAACAGGGGCGGGTCGCCGTCCTCCAAGAAAGCCAGTAACTCGGTGGGGGGCTGCCAATCGCTGGACTCTTCCACAAACCAGTAGCCCACCACGCAGTGTCGCCCTGGGCCCCAGTGCGGGTTAGGTGAGAAAACCTTAGGGCTGATGGGGATCAGATTAAGTTGAGTCGATCGAAATCCCTCTGGACCCACTCGTGGGAGTCCTTGTTCCCGGCGTAAACGGTTGAGAGGTCTAGTAGTGATCATGCTGACTGCCCAATCTATAGCACCGTAGGTCGTCCTTTTGTAGAACGGCCGTTCGGGGTCATCCATTGGGATACTCCAAGGCATAAAGTCCACGCTGACGCTGGGCACACCTAGCAACTCGGCCTCGTTCTTGCCAGCCGCGCTGTTGGCCGGGCTGACCACCAGGTCGGCACCCCGGCAGGCGTTTAGGATGTCCTCATGGGAGCCTTCCAGTACCTTGAAGGCGAAACGCATTCCCCGCACCAGTCCGACTACCGGGTTGCCCGCACGATCGCGAATCGCAGCTGTTTCCTTGCCAAGGTCGATGTCCGGGCCCATAGGCGCGAACACCAAACTGTGAGATTCGACCAGCGCTCTCATCATGGGGTGGGACATCAACGTGACTGCGTGCCCGCTGCGCTCCAGCCCTTGGGCAAGGGCGATGAAGGGTTGTACGTCCCCCCGCGTACCGATGGTTGGGATGACGAATTTTATGGAGTCACCTCAGGAGTGGGCCTCTAAGTTGCCAATTTGCTGTTCACAACTTGTTATCTGTTCTTCGAGCTGGATGTTTTATCTTTGTGATGGGTTTAATCGGTTAATTGATTTTGCTTTTCCCATCTGCGGTACAGGTAGTATAAGACGAAACCCACCAACGTCAAGCTAATGAAAGCCGATACAATCACACTCGCCAGGTCGATTAGGGATGTAATCTGGTTTCGGTAGAACATCACCGCCAAGATTGTAATCAAGATGACCGGGACACTCCACTTGGCATATCTTCGGAAATATGATTCTTGGACCGCACCTTTGGAAAAGCCTGCCAGGGTCACATAGAACGTCCCGGCGAAAAAGATCAAAGCGATGTCCCAATATTCTTTAACCGATTGGTTGAGAATGAATTGTCGGTAAAGCAAGCTTATGAGCAGCAATACGTACCAAATCCCAAAACCCCGGGCTGATACACGATTTCTCACTCTTTTTATTCTTTCATCTTTGATCATGATCTTACTCCACTATCCCCGACGGTATGTCCAGAACCTCGTTCAAAGCGTTGACAATCACCAATATCGATATTCAAATCCAGGTTGTCCTTTATCACTCTATCTGCTTTTCAATTCTCCTGCTTCCGAGGTGGGCAAGAATTCCCCAGCCCAGTGCGAGAATCCCACTGATGACGATGACAGTGAGTAAATTATCTCCCAACAGCGCCAGGCTTAAATCCTGCTTCAGCAGAACTGCGTATTTGAATATTGTAAACAGGAAGCCGATCAGGACGAAGCTACCAAATCCAACCAGGAGGTGGCGCAGTTTTATCTGCCTTGGGTTGACGACGCCGCTGATATATAGGATGGAACCAAGGAAAACAATCACGTTTACCGTCAAGAGCATGGCGATATCGTTCCATTGTTCTTGTGGTTGGTGCAATACAAATTGCCTATATAACTGAATGCCGATCAAGGTATAAAGGGTCAGGATGTACATGACAGTACAAATTTTGCGAAAGATGTCTTTTTCACGTTCGTCAAAGTTTAAGGGTTTCTTACTCATCTTCATCTGCCTCCCAGAATAAATCGTCCAGCGTTTTATCCAATGCTTTGGATATTTTTATACACAATTTTAGGGTGGGATTGTAGTTGCCCTTTTCGATGAGACCAATGGTTTGCCGGGTCACATCGACGATGTTGGCAAGCTCTTGCTGGGTGAGATTTTTTTCAATTCTTGCCAATCTTAGCCTCATTCTCGCTGGTTCGTTCATGACAGTAGTATACATTATATTTTCCAATTTGTCAAATATATATTGCATTTTATATTATATAGATTGCATTTTTTAATCATCCACAGTTCACTTATCCACGGCTTTTCTATAATTTTATCCACATCCCCCATTGGTTTAAACTTTTGAAAGCCAGTTTCTTCTTTCACCGTGGGTGAAAATAGACGATGGATGATTTGTCAAATTCCGAAATATGTTTTCAGGTAAAAGAGAATCATCGACATCAAGAAACCCCTCTCCAGCATGTAACTCGTTGATATAATAATCATGTATCCGTTTGTCAGCTACTTACATACCCGAGCAGAAAAAGGAGAATCTCTCATGATCCGCAAGCGCTTACTACCTCTCGCCATCATCGTATTAGTTTCCATCGCCTTGGGCGCATGTGATTTGCTCCCCACCCAAGAAACAGCCACGCAGCTACCGGACCAGGACCTGCTGGCCACCGCGGCTGCCCAGACCGTTGCTGCTGAACTGACCGCCCAGCCGACTGCTACCAGTGCCACCAGCACTCCCACGCTGGCGGTGGTTACAGATACCCCTGAATTGGTTTCCCCTTCCCCGGAGCCCACCGAAACCCAAATACCCACGCCGGTCAGCTACACCAACGAAGAATACGGTTTCAGCTTCGATCACCTCTCCAGTTGGGATGTCCAAGGGGTCCCCCATAGTTTACAGCTTTCCAAAGGGGAACTGAACCTGATCGTCGGTTACCGCTTCCCAGAGGAGTCCGTCAGCATCACGGGGACGGGCACCCCCGCCGGAGATTTCGAGACTCGTGGCCAGATCTCCTTCTTGGGACGCGAGATCGATCGGGTGGCGCTGGTGTACGAATCTAAAGTCAAAGCGCTTTATTACGATGGCGCCAACGAAGAGATTACGGTGTTTGACGCCGAGCAGACGCCTCAACTGGTCTTCTCCATCTCCCTGCAGGTCGAGGATGTGGAGGTTAATTTCGAGGATGTTGACATCCCCGAGGCTGCCCAATCCGAGGTGGACGCCATCTTGGAGTCCTTCTCCGTCACCTTCGAGCAGGAGGGGGTCTGCACGGACCAAGCTGAATTTGTAGAGGATGTCACCATCCCCGATGACACGATCGTTGCGGCTGGCGACACATTCGAAAAGACTTGGCGGCTGCGCAACACCGGCACCTGCACCTGGACGACGGAATACCAGATTGTCTTCGACAATGGGGACCAGATGGACGCTGAGAGCCTTGCCCCGCTGCCCCAAGAGGTTGACCCTGAAGAGACAGTTGATATCTCGGTGGAGCTCACCGCGCCCGGCGCTGAGGGCACTTACCGAGGTGACTGGAAGCTTCAGAACGCCGACGGGCAGGTCTTTGGGGTTGGCGAAGACAGCGACCTGACCTTCTGGGTGCAGGTCGTGGTCGAGATCACTGAGACCACTGATGATTTGAACTTGGGGAATGCCGACTGGCGGGACAACCTCAACGACGCGAGCTACTGGTTCCTGCTGGATACGGAAGACACACTTTGGGATGTAGAGGACGGGCAACTGATCATGACCTCCTTCAACCCAGGAAGTGGGGACAGGTGGGGGCTCTCCACCCAGCCAGCATTGGCAGATTTCTACCTGGAGGCGGTTTTCATCACCGGTGAGACCTGCTCCGGATTGGATCGCTACGGTGTCTTGACGCGCTCACCTGAACCTAATAGCGGCTATGTCTTTGGCTTTTCGTGCGATGGGCGCTACCGCATCTACAAGTGGGACGGTGAGAATGAGATCTACACTGCTTTACGAGAGTGGACTAGCGCCTCCAGCATCCGCCAAGGCCCCGATCAGACCAATCGCTTGGGATTCTTCGCTCAGGGGACCACTCTCAAGCTCTATGCCAACGGCAATTTGCTGGAAGAGTTGACCGACAGCACCTACGATGAAGGTCGCTTCGGCTTATTCATCGGCTCGACCAACACGCAAGATCTCCAAGTGATGGTGGATGAGATCGCTTACTGGCTCCTGGAGTGATCGAGCAGTTTAGCCTCCTCCGCCCGGACGCGATCTGCATCCGGCTGGGCTCGTAGCTCCTCAAAGGCACCTAAGGCCTTATCGAAGTAGTCTTTTGCCAGGTCCGGGTTTGAGCGTTCTAGCTCCAGCTTGCCCATCTCAAAGAAGGTACGCCCCACCTGCCAGCGGGCATCCAACTCAGTGAAAAGGTCTGCCGCTTTGTGCAGAAGGGTTTCGGCTTCGCTGTACTCCCCAGCTAGACGGTGAGCGATCCCCCAAGCGCGCTGCGCGACCGCCAGGTACGGGCGGTGGTCATCGCGCCTGGCGAGTTCTTCCAAACGGGGTGCGTATCTGCGTATGGCGGCTTTGTCCTCCACCAGGGCCGCCGAGTCCACCAGCATCATATAGACGATATGTTCGTGGGCCATAGTGCCGCGTTTGACCGGCTGACCAGATAAACCCAGCGCGGGTTCCAATCTCTGCTGTACGAGGGCGAACTCGCCCTCTGCCTGCAAGGGCAGCGAGTCTCAGTAGAATTGGTTGCGCTGCCATTGGTCGGGCTCCCCAGACATCGAGATCATATAGTCGTAAGACTCTTTGGCGTAGGTCTTGGCTAAGTCAGATTCGCCACGCAACGCGTGGACGCTGGCGCTGAGCGCCACGAAAAATCAGGTTTCCCCGACGCGTTCACGAGTGTAGCGCATGTCAATCTCACGCCAGTGCTCTTCGGTCGCCAGCACATCGTCCCAGCGGTCCGAGCGGAACAAGCACTGCGCCTTCAAACCCAAGGCGTTGGCGATCTGGTCAGGCGCCTGGATCTCGTTTGCCAGTTCACTTGCTTCATCAAGATAAGGTAAAGCATGTGAGTGCTCGCCGACGTACATCAAGGCTGCGCCGGCCCCTCGCAGGGCATCGATGCGCTCGCGGGTGTCGGCGAAGTTCGCATCCTGCGTGATCTCAAGGCGGCGTTGGGTGACCTTCAGGTGTTCCCGCAGCAGGCTCTGTCCGTCCAGTACGTTGGCTAGGGCGCCCAAAGCTAGCGAAAGCAGAACAGGGTCGTCGAGCTGCTCAGCCATGTCCACAGCCGCTTGGGCGTAGTCCTGGGCAACGCCCCATTCCGCCGGAGTCTGGACCCGCCAAGCATCTACGGAGAGCGCCACCAGTAGGTGCACGGTCTCAGAATGTGGGGGTTGTCCTTCCATCGCTCGCAGGCTCTCTTGCAGGTTGGCCTGTGATTCCTGGCTAATTTCGCTTACCTGCCGGAAAGTTTCCTCATCCACCGACCACTTTGCCTCAGTGGCAACCTCGACGATCTTACGGTGCAGGCGCACCGCCGTGATGGCACCGCCGTTGGATAATTCCCCCTGCAATTCCAAAGCACGCTGGTAGAAGGAAATGGCTTGGACGAACTCGCGCACCAAACGATAAACGTCGGCTAATTCCTCCAGCACCGCTAGATGGGTTTTATCCTGAACCCCCTCTTCGATCAAGTCGAGGGCGGCACGAAGGTTTTGGATGGCTTCATCGTAAGCGTATACCTCCACAGCTTGGCGGGAAGCCAGCCGGCAATACTCAATTGCCTTTTCGCGCTCCCCAGAAAGGGAGAAATGATGTGCCAGCAACCCATAAAGACCGTCCAATCGTTCTGGATATAAGGCCTCCATGGCTTCCGCCACACGGCGGTGGAACTCGCGGCGGTGTTTTAATAAAATAGTCTCGTAAACCGCCTCTTGGGTCAGCGGGTTGCGGAAGGAATATTCCACTTCTGGGACGCGCGCTGACTCGCGAATCATATCCAATCGCAGGAGCGTTCCAACGTGCTTGTCCAGTTCTGGCCCGGCTTTGTCGACCGCTTGCAGCACCCTTAAGTAGAAATTGCGCCCAATCACTGAGGCGAGCTGCAGGGTTGCGCGAGTAGCCTCCTCCAAACGGTCCATGCGTGCCGAGAGCAGGGACTGCAGGTTGTTGGGGATGGAGAAATCGGCTCCGTCGCTGGTCGCTACCCAGTAGTTTTTGGTTTCCCCGCCGACCATGCGCTCCTCAGGGACTACGACACCGTTTTCAATCAGTGTGCGCACCACCTCCTCGATGAAGAAGGGATTGCCGTCTGACTTTTCGAGAATGCTAGTTCGCAATCCATCGGGGATCTCTGGGATGGCGAGCAAGCGGTTGAGAAGTTCGTTGGAGTCGGAATCCGAGAGGGGGCGCAGGGAGATTTCAGTATAGCGGTGGTGATATGTATCATCCGCGCTGGTTTTGAGCTGCCATGCTGGTGCTGATCGTTCTGTGCGCAAGGCGCAGATCAGTACTAGGGGGATTTCTGATGTCAAAGAAAGCAACTGCCGGATCAAGTCGACCGAAGCAGCATCGCCCCAGTGCATGTCGTCGAATACCAGTACGGTCGGGCGCTTGGAGAAACGCGTTCGCCACCATTCTTGCATGGCCTCGAACAGTTCG
>JASFVL010000143.1:0-9150 GCA_050049875.1 Anaerolineales bacterium | reverse complement strand
TAAAGCAATTTTCTAAAGACCTATTATTTTGTTTGGAAAGGTACTGTTCTAGCGAATTGAAATAGCTTGTATTTGCGTTATCGAATTGAAATGCCTTGTATTTGCGCAAAAATATGGTGCCAGTCCTTTGGAAGTTGGACGGGGTCGCGAAGCGCAACAGATCCAGAGCATACCGTACGACGGGATCGCATTGCATGCCATTGGTACGCTGTCCCGTCGGGGCGGGCTAGCAACCCGCCCTACAATTTAATCTCAACTTACTCGGATCAGGACCGGCAGTCCTGTTAAGTCAAGGCAGACCACCGGTATGATCCTCGGCAAGGCAATACTGCATCCCGGCGATACCTTGGAGGACTGCCGGTCCTTTGGTGACATTCAGTGGCTATCACCTCAGGGGAAACTAAATTACCAGCGGTCTCATCCTTTTTGAGGGCTATAACTCCATCCAACGCTAACTACATAGGACTTACGCAGTCCAAGAGTATGGATGAGGGGGATCGAGTGGGAGTTTCCCCCTCAATCCCTCGATACTTCCCCAAATGAGCAACTTCTACTACAATTAAAGCATCCTTCACCTGGACTGCATCTTGCACCCTATCCCCCACAACTATATAATCCCCCCATGCTCAAAGGCATGCACATCTTAAACAGTAACTCACAAACCATAGGTTCTAACGCGCGGAGCCTGACTCGCATCGTGCAGGGAATAACCCGTTGGCTGCCGATCCTGATCTTAGTGATTGCCGTGCTGGCACGCTTGCTTCCCGGCACGCGCACCATCGATGATTCCTTCATAACCTACCGATACGCTCGCAATATCCTAGGTGGAGAGGGCTTCGTTTACAACCCTGGTGAGCGAGTTTTAGGGACCACCACGCCGCTATACGCCCTCCTGCTTGTTATAGTGGGATTCTTCGCCGGAGGAACCCAAGCAGATTTCCCCGTAATCGCCCTGATCATCAACGCCCTTGCCGATGCGTTCACCGCCCTTCTATTATTGAAGATAGGGAAATATTTGGGGTACAAGATTGCTGGCGCAGCTGCGGCGCTGGTATGGGCGATCGCACCTTATAGTGTTACCTTTGCTATAGGGGGCTTGGAAACCAGCCTGTACGTGCTCTTACTGACCGCTGCCGTCTATACGCAACTTGAAAAGCGGCACAAACTCAGCGCTCTTATCGCTTCCCTCAGCCTGCTCACACGCCCCGATGCATTGTTACTTCTTGGCCCGCTAGCCCTCACCCGCATCTTTTTTTCTGATGGGCATATAAGCATTCAAAAATCTATAAACCTCTTCAAAGAATTGATCGTTTTCCTGATTCCCACCACCGCATGGTTCAGCTTCGCTGCATTCTACTTCGGCAGCCCCATCCCCCATTCCATCCTCGCGAAATCCCTGGCTTATCGCCAGCCCGAAACCGCGGCGCTGATTCGCCTGCTCCAGCACTATGGCACGCCTTTCCTCGGTCATTTGTCCTTCGGCATCCCCTGGATCGGCATAGGCTTTGTCGTCTACCTATTCCTCTTCACTGTCGGGGCACGCGCGGCCCTTAAAGGGTCCCCCCGCCTCTGGGCGTGGGTCATTTATCCCTGGATTTATATCGCGGCATTCGCCATCGCTAACCCGCTCATCTTCCGCTGGTACCTGACCCCCCCGCTGCCCGCCTATATCTTTTTCATCCTCGTAGGGGGGGAGAGCATCGTCAGAACGTTCACCAAATCCAAAGATAATCACGCAAGTCCCAGAAGTTGGCGCGTCCCAATGAAGAAGCTATTGCTCGCTCTGGTGATCCTGTTCCCCATAATACTGACCCTTAGAGGTTGGACTCTAGAACCCGATCACGGCCCGAATCGACCCGCTCCAGAGATGGCTTGGTTCAAACTGGAATTGCTCTACCGTCAAGCTGCCAAGATCCTATCTAACGAAATTGGGGACGATGGAGATTCACCGCTCCCCGTCTTAGCTGCTGGTGACGTGGGCGTGCTGGGGTTCTACACCCCCACTCGCATCCTCGACACTGTTGGGCTGAACTCCCCTCAATCGACCGATTACTACCCCCTCGACGAATCATTCTACGCCATCAACTACGCTGTGCATCCTGATCTGATTCACGATCAACAACCGGATTACGTCATCCTATTAGAGGCTTACGGTCGCCAAGGCTTGTTCAAAGACCCCAGATTCAAAGCAGGTTACTCCTTACTACACAAACTTCCTACCGATATTTATGGCAGTGATGGGATGCTGATCTTCCGCAGAAACCAATAATGATGGTTTAGAAATATATATCATTCTAAGGAATGAGGCAATCAAGGATCCTAATATTTAGTTGTGAAAATGAGTGAGTTTTTACCAAAGATATACTTTGTGATCGGTGTGGATATACAAGATTCTTGAGAGATCCAGGACTGACAGTCCTCTGCTAGTCCTTTGGGAAACGGATTATTGTTTACAGACTTCCCCAAACCGTTCATCCTAATATTCCCATTTTCCAACACCTACTGTGCGTTCACTAAGTGGAAAAAGATTTGCACATGGGGACATATTGGACTATAATTATCAATATTGGACATCGACGCCTTTCTAATCAAATTCCCAGATCAATTTCGAAGGGTTGTGGTCCAGACCATTTCATTAAGAATAAGACCCAAATTTCCTAACCTGCGTGGGAAATATAGGAAAGATTAGTTTAGCCCCTAGAAGTAAAGGATGGAGTTCATGCCTGACGAAGTTATGCTTGCGCCCGATGAAATTATAGAGGAGCGCCCATTTACAGACCCAGAGAACAGCAAAGGTGATTTAGATCGAATGCGCCAGATGGCCCAACAGTTGATCGACACATACGACGATCCGGTGGTGTGCGATTTTACTCCTGGGAAACCACCTGTATGCGAATCCGATCCCCAAGGCAGATTTTTTCGTATCTATTACATCCAACCCCAACTGCTCTTCAGTAAAGAAGAGATCACCGCGGTGGGTTTCTTCGGCATTAAGCGACCCAATGCGGACATCAAACCTCTGATCCAAGCTGATAAGCAATTCGAGAAAGAGTTCCACAAGCATCCGGGATTATTAAGTCTCAGCACCGTACGCTTAGCGGATGGCAATTTCAGCAACTTGGTGCTGTTTACCGATCCCGAATCCAAGGACGAGTGGAACTACAGCGATCTGCATTACGATTTAGTATCCAAGATTTCACCTCCCTATTACAAGTCAATCCGCTTGAATAACGGATTCCTTCCTAAAGGGTTGTCAGCCCCTGAAAAACTGCGTCTAATTCGGGTCAAGTACATCGATTACACCACAGATCCGCACTGGCGCGCTGTGAGGACCATGGAATAAATCTGATGTGCTGAAGAGAACCCGATATTACTGCCCTGTTTGCCAACGGCGCGGTCGCGGGATTCAGCGCAGACCCGCTGATCCCCTCCTTCGTCTTTTGGATCGCCATGTTTTACCAAAAGCGGATTATGCAGCGAATTTTCTGTAAATTGAGGAGGTTCACCCGCAATTTACAAAAAAACTGAAACACAACCCAAAAGCGCCAGGGTAAAGGGCCAAACCTGGCTCTATTCATCGCTCTCAATATGACTATCGGTCTCTCCTGTGCCCTGCCGGCTTATTTGTACGCTGGAGAGCGCCCTTAAAGGATATCAATAATATAATTTATCCGGCTGCCATGTGTGCATCAGCAAAATACCGGAAAGGATATGGAGGTATCAGTGATTTCAAGAACGACACGCACTTTTTTAGCCCTCTTGATGGGCTTTCTTATCGGGTTGGTTATTTTGTTGATCAACGGACGCACAATAGGCGCATCCATCATCGGGGCACTTATCTTCTCCGTGCTTGTGGGTGTTATTGTCGCCATCTTATCATGGGCTTTCGAATACGCCGAACGAAAGGGATACAGCGGTTGGGTAGGATTCTTCTTGGTTCTTATCCTCAACATTATCGGTGTTATCCTGCTTCTACTGTTACCTTCAAAAAACCAACAACCCAATCCTGCTTAGGCCTCAATAACGGTTAGACGATCCTAGGAGAAAAAATGAGTGAGGAAAAGAAATACAACCTGGTGGAGGCCCAGAAGGAATTCGCCAAGCGAACCAATGGAGAAGTTTGGCAACTGCTCGGAAAATCCGAGCGCACCACAGCCGAAGACGAGCAGATGAAATTGGCCGCGTATGCATCCCTTTACCACTGGCTACAGGTAGGTACCGAAGTCAACCACCAGCGCGGGGAGTGGATGATCGCTCACGTCCACACGGTGCTTGGGGACAGAGACCCAGCACTCAAACACGCCAAACGCTGTCTGCACCTGACCGAATCCTTCAAGGACCAGATGGCAGATTTCGACATCGCTTATGCTTATGAAGGCATGGCAAGAGCCAACGCCTTGGCAGGTGACGAAGAAACTGCTAAACAATTCCTCGAGAAGGCAAAAGATGCTGGGGAAGCGATTGTGAACTCAGAGGACAAAGAGATCTTTGTTGGTGACCTGGAAAGCGGCGACTGGTACGGGATTCAGTAAGCTGTAGTACGATCTACCCACAAACGATCATTCCCTGGTCAGCGCTGCCAACACAAGGGAGCGCTGATCAGAACTGCTTAAATGGACGAGGTTCAATCGATGAATCAATACGACGAATCCACCTACGGCGAGCGCATCGCCGGCGTCTACGACGAAATGTACGCCTCCTATGACGAAAATTGCATCGAAGTTCTATCCGAGCTCGCCCAGGGAGGTCCCGCTTTGGAGCTCGGAATCGGCAGCGGACGCATCGCCCTGCCACTGCAGCGCACTGGGGTCGAGGTGCACGGCATCGACGCCTCCACAGCCATGCTGGATAAGCTGCGAGAAAAACCAGGAGGGGTGGAGATTCCTGTTACCGTAGGAAATTTCGCCGATGTAGCGGTTGAGGGTCAATTCACATTAGTTTACGTAGTCTTCAACACCTTCTACGCCTTACTGACCCAAGAAGACCAAATCCGCTGCTTCCAAAACGTCACCAACCACCTCAAACCAAGCGGTCACTTCGTGATCGAAGCCTTTGTGCCTGATCTGAAACGCTTCACCGCTGGACAAACTTTCCGCGTGGCAAATATAGGGGAGCATGAGGTAAGCCTGGACGCCTCACAGCACGACCCCGTCAAACAACAGGTCACCAGCCGACACATCCTTCTTTCTGAAGAGGGGGTCCGTCTATACCCGGTCAAGCTGCGCTACGCCTGGCCCTCGGAGTTCGATCTAATGGCACGGCTAGCGGGTCTTTCCCTTGTGCACCGTTGGGGAGATTGGAATCGGAGTGAGTTCAGCGCCCAGAGCGGAAAACACATCTCCGTATACAAAAAGGTTTGATAACCCCAATTGAATCGCTATTATTCCCAGCTTCTCTGATCAACGATCAGTACGGCGCCCTCTTCCAACTCTTCCCCAGATACAAACTCAACGCGGTCTACTTTCACCCGGCAAGACGCCTGAATCGCTTGCTTGAGCGCTGCGGTCAGCGCTTCTCGATCCGCGCTCGGGTCGGTAGGAACCACCAGTAGGAGAAGCTGATCGCGGTTCTCTGGACGCGTAACGTTAGCCTGAATACGAGCTACGCCAGGAACTTGACCCGTCGCGAAGCTCAATTGATTTGGGTGGACAAACATGCCGCGAACCTTCACCGCATCACCCACACGTCCTACTAAGATAATCGATCGTTCCCCCTGACGGCTCTCCCCCGGCGCGGGATCAACGTTCATCGCCAGGTCCCCAGTCCCCAAACGGATCAAGGGGAAGGTTTCGTTGAAAGATGTGACCACCACCTCGCCCACCTCACCAGGTCCGACGCTGCGCCCGCTATCGGGGTCGACGACCTGGATGAGGTTGGTCTCCAACAAACGCATAGCTAGTCCCCCTTCTTGGTTGTAAGCCAGAAAGCCAAGCTCAGCGGTGCCATAGGCGTTAGTAACTTTCAGTCCGTACTTTTCCACAAAAACTTGCCTTAGGCTGGGTGGGAGCGGCTCCGCAGAAACCATCGCTTTTTCCAGGGAGAAATCCTGATTGAAATTAAAACCACGCCCCTCCGCTTTCTCGATCAAAGCCGACAACCACGATGGTGTCCCCACATAACCCGTCACCCCAACCTTTTTCATTATTTCGATTTGGAGTTCGATGTTGCCGACACCAGCCGCGATCACCGTAGCGCCAGCCTCCCTGAGCGCCTGATCCACGGCAATGCCGGTGGGGATCAGATGATACCCAAAGGTGTTCAAGACAATATCCTCAGGTCCAAATCCGGAGACCTGGAGCATCTCCCGAATAGTATCCATCACCGCAGTTTCACCCCCGTGGGGTTCGTAGATCGGCCCAGGTGAGAGAAAGACGTGCTGCAACTCCTCCAGCGGGTGCGTCAGAAAGCCGCCAAAGGGCGGGTTAGCTTGTTGGAGCTCGACCAATCTGTCCTTGCTGGTAATTGGAATCTTACCCAGATCATCCATAGTTTGGATGTCAGCAGGTAGAAGCCCAGCCGCATCCATGATGTGCTTAAAAGCAGCGGCCTTGTGATAGGCATGGTCAATAATATGAAGAAGTTGGTCCAATTCTAGATTTTTCACTGAATTATCCTTTCACCCTTATCCTAACCAACGCTTGCGCCGTTTGTAGTGCTTGACATCGCGATAACTCTTGCGCTCACCGACGCGGGTCAAACCCAGGTAGAATTCTTTGATATCTTCATTTTCTTTTAGCTGATCGGATGGTCCATCCAGTACGACGCGACCATTTTCGAGCACATAAGCATAATCGGCCGTATTGAGAGCTACGCGAGCGTTCTGCTCGACCAATAAAATCGCCGTACCTTCCTCATCCCTGATGCGCTTTATCTCCCCAAAGATCTCCTCGACCAGCAATGGTGCCAACCCCAGAGAAGGCTCATCCAGCATAATCAGCTTGGGATCAGCCATCAAGCCGCGACCGATAACCAACATCTGTTGTTCCCCACCAGACAGATAGCCGCTGATGTTTTTCCGCAGCTCTTTGAGGCGTGGAAAATAACCAAAAACCTGTTCCAGGTCTTGGTCCATCGAACTCATGGCTGAAGTCTGGCGACGCGCCATACCCCCCAGGAGTAAGTTCTCCTCGACGGTCAAATGTTCAAACAATCGCCGGTCCTCCAATACTTGCACGATCCCCAACTTAACAATCCTCTCCGGTGCAAGGGTATCAATACGCCTGCCATCAAACTGAATGTTACCGCGCGTGACCTCGCCTTCTTGGGTGCGCAGCAGACCGGAGATGGCTCTTAGCGTTGTTGTCTTTCCGGCACCGTTTGCTCCCAGCAAAGCGACAATTTCACCATCTGGTACCTCGAGAGAAATACCGCGCAGTACCTGGACGACATCGCTGTAAACGACTTCAACATTATTAAGAACAAGCATGTGTGCTTAAGTGAATTTACTGTCTATGACGGCGCAGGACGCCGCCATAGACAGCTTGTATTCTACTGACCTGGACGCAGGTCTGGGATCTCAGTCCAATCCTGAATCACATTGAACGCATCGGGACCGCCCTGAATCATTCGAATTTGAGAAACGCGCGACGAACGGCTGCCGTCAGAGAAATCAGCCCGCACTACCCCATCCAAAGCCTGGAACGGGCTCAGCTCAATCAAAGCGTCGTGCACCGCCTCACCAGAGAGATTCTCGAAACCCCCCGTGTCGATGGCATGGGTAATTGCCTGTACCGCCATATCCATGGCGCCTATAAGCAGCAAATAACCGACGTTGTGCTCACCAGCTTGCCGCTCATTAGCTTCAAAGAGACTTTGAGCATATTGAACCCCGGAGTTATCGGTGTCCGTCCACCACAAGTAGGGGAAGGGCGCGATTAATCCCACACCGTAACTGGGGTCTGCTAGGAAGGCGTACGTCGCCAGGTCCATCGCCCAGTTGGGACCAGCTACTACGAATTGGTCGCGCAAACCCAAAGCGTTCAAATCATTCAAAACCGCGGCAGGACCAAAGGCCAGCGTGTTCGACCAGATGACGTTGGCACCAGCAGCCTGGGCGTTTAAGAGTGCCGTGGTCGTGTCAGCAGTAGGTGAAACGTCATAAGTCTCTTCAGCAACGACCTGGACACCGAGTTCTTCCAGGTAAGCGCGGCTTTCATCGGTCAGCGCTCCCTGTCCGAAAGCGGTCGGCCAACTTACAATAGCCAACTTGACTTCATCCTCCGCCCCCTCCGGCTTGTAAGTCTCCCAGTTGTTCACCAAGAATTCCATCACATAGCCAAGTTGGTCGGGATAGATCGGGCCAAGGCCGAAGGTGTAACCTGAGCCTTCGCCATAAAAGCCCACTGCGCTTAAACCTGCCGAAATATTGACGATTTTGTCCTCCGCGAAGCGTTCCGCCAAGGCTTCCACCTCACCAGAACCGTAAGTGATCATCACGATAGGATTATCATCCTCACTGGTGAAGCGCTCGTAAGCGGCTACAGCTTCATCAATATTGCCCGCGTCGTCGGCGAACTCCAAAGCCAGTGATGCTCCATAGATACCGCCCGCCTCGTTGATAGCTTTGACAGCATCCTCGGCACCGCGGATGAGCGGTGAAGTGATGGCTGCGTACGGCCCGGATAGGTCACCAAAGTGATAAATCGTGATCGTTTCCCCGCTAAGATCGGGGGGACCAGCTTCCATCTCCTCAGTAGGCTCCTCCATTGGCACCTCAGTTGGTTCCTCAGTCGGTACTTCAGTTGGAGGTGGCTCGGTGGGAGGCGGCTCAGTTGGTGGGGCTTCAGTTGGTGGGGACTCGGTCGCCTCAGGGGTCGCCGTGGCTGAAGGTGCACATGCGCTTAGGACAAGCATTCCCACAACCAAAAGGGTCAGTAGGGTGGATAGATGTCTACGCATTTCGTTCTCCTCCTTTAACAGTGATAGGTTTATATAGCTAAATCAATACTAAACCATCCAAATACGATGTGAATCAAACACTCAGTTTGATACAGCCCAATTTTCCTAATGTCACCTCCTTTCTAAAAAAAACCGTAGTGCCGGTTAATGCGAAAACGGCCTTAAACGCCACGCAGCTTTGATCAATTGCCAGCGATGCGCAAGCCCGCGTGGTTCGAAGATCAAAAACAGCATTAAGGTGGTACCAAAGAA
>JASFVL010000142.1:0-9158 GCA_050049875.1 Anaerolineales bacterium | reverse complement strand
CCGCAATGGTGCTGAACGTCTCTTACCCATTCGTTCGGCCATTTTGAGCAATCGCTTTGACAAAATGTGGAGCTATGCTTACAACTCGCCCCAAAACTGAAATACGCCCAGTAAATGATAGCAGCTTGACCGCGTTATTGGGACAATGTATA
This sequence comes from Anaerolineales bacterium, assembly GCA_050049875.1. Lineage (GTDB taxonomy): Bacteria > Chloroflexota > Anaerolineae > Anaerolineales > UBA11858 > JASFVL01. The sequence goes on along the minus strand of JASFVL010000142.1, from coordinate 9,006 downwards.
CTTGGTTTGTCTATAATCATCAAGGATTAAGTTAATCTGCTGGTTACCAACCAGCTTAACATTTAGAGGAAAAAGGGTAACCAAGATGAGACCGGATGATAAACATACGAATTACGTCGAGAAAGTCTGGCGAGAGTATTTGACCCAGGGGGAAACCGATGAAGAGCGCCGCCATCGACAAATATTCAAAATGCTTCCCGGGTACCCGCGCTGTAAAAATTGTTATGCCCCCTTTGACGGATGGGGTGGCAGGGTCGTGCGGGTGATTTACAATAAACATCCATCCAATTTAAATCCTAATCTATGTAATATCTGCGAAGATTTCGCTAGGAAACACCAGGGCGGCGCTGAGATCGAATTGACGTTACTATTTGTAGATGTGCGCGGCTCAACAAGCCTGGCCGAGAAGATGAGCCCCAAAGAATTCAGTCAACTGATCAACCGTTTATACACGACTGCATCCGACATATTGGCGAGGACATACGCATTGATCGACAAGATCATCGGAGATCAGGTTGCTGGAATGTACGTTCCCGGAATCGCCGGAAAGGATCATGCTAAGCGGGCAATTGAGGCAGCGCAAGAGATTATGAGAGCAACCGGGCACGGTAAGCCAGGTGGACCATGGATTCAATTGGGAGCAGGTGTGCACACTGGGGTCGCCTTCGTCGGGTCTGTGGGATCTGAAGGCAAGACCAATGATATTACCGTCCTTGGGGATGCCGCTAACACTGCTGCTAGGTTGTCAGCTGCTTCCAGTCAAGGGGAGATCCTAATCAGCGATAGCGCTTACCAGAAAGCCAAATTCCAGCGCAGTGATTTAGAAGAAAGACAACTCGATTTGAAAGGCAAGACGCAAGCAGTATCTGTGCGGGTGCTTACAGATTATCGTTCAATCGCGTGATAGTGAGGTGATGCGTCAGAAAGTTAGCGTGTTAGCACGTTTGAACGTTGGTGCGGTGGCACATCGTCCATGGTCCACAATCCCCAGTCAATCCCTAAATCTCCACCATCAGATCCATGAGTAGGCAGAAGATTGCAGGATTGGTTTTTTCCTGAATATTGATTTCAACAGAACAAACAACCGATAATAAGTGAGCAACTATGATGATTAATTGGTTCGTGTCTTTGAACAGCGCCATCACTTTCTCAGTTATCGCGATGCTCTCCTTCACTGCTTATGCGCTCCTGGAATCGCGCTATTTCCTGGAACAATGGATCCCAGGAATAACCGCCGCTGCCCTTGAGACGCTGTTTGTGCTCGTGGTATTAGGTATATGGATCTGGGCGTTACTTACCGCAGTTGGTGGTCATCGGGGTGCTTTGATCACTTCGATGATCTTAAGTGGTATTTCAGGTCTGATCGCCCTTTTCGATTTGATCCGCTACTCACCGATTCCACACGGCTGGCCGCTCTTGCAAATAGGAGTGTGGGTTCTGTTATGCGCCAGTGTTTTGTCTATCACCTCAGGCATTGTTTATCTATTATAGTAATACAAGATCGATCAATACTTCTTCGTCCATGTTGAAGATTTGAACAACATAGGTTGGAATATGGCTCTCTTCAGTCAAGCCGCAACGGAAGAAGATTTCAAACACGTACGTGAATTATTTCTTGAGTATTTGTACTGGGCAAATGAGATGCTGAATGAACGCTATGGCATCCATTTCGACATCCAATCTATGGTTGCCCATGATATGACCAAGCTGGAGATATATTTCCCTACCCATGGTAGGCTCATCTTAGCAACCATCGAATCCGAGGTGGTGGGAATAGCTTGCCTGAAAAGGATAAGGGATGATATTGGGGATATCAAACGCATGTATGTTCGCCCCGCCTTCAGGGGAAGAGGGATTGGTCGGGAGCTGTTGGAATACCTGATTAACGAGGCAAGAGCAATTGGTTATGCAATCCTACGCCTTGATAGTGCCAGGTTTATGAAATCAGCTCATTCTCTCTATCGTTCAGCAGGTTTTAAAGAGATCGAGGAATATTCCGAGAGTGAAATCCCTGAGGAATTTCGCCAGCACTGGGTTTTCATGGAGAAAAGCCTCTAGCTCTATATTAGAGGGGTGAAATTTATTGAGGAGTTTGTTCCTCCTACCTTGCTGTCCTCTTGACAGTTTCATGCTTCTCATATACATTGCTACTACACATTACATGACCAAAAATTAAAGGAAATATTCCGTCCAAGCGATCAGAAACGAGAAGAGGTGATCAATGGGTAGAGAGACGAGATTGTTCAAGAGCGAAGAACGCCGCAACCGAACTGAAGTGAGCGCCTTCCTGCGCCAGCTAGCTGACAAAGTGGGTGAAGGTCAAATCATCTTGCGCCAAGGGGCAGAAGAGATCAGTTTGCAGCTCCCCCACAACCTAATCCTAGAAATCCAAGTTGAGGACGAAGACAAGAAGAGCAAGGGCATCCAACACAGCTTAGAGGTGGAGATTAAGTGGTTTGACGAAGATGCCCCTGGGGGACCCCTGGAGTTGGGTTAAGCGGGATGGGTCGCGTTGACTGTTAGTTTGTTGCAAAATATTAACGTTTAAACGTTTAAACGTTGGAACGTTGTTTTAAATATCTTACAATTAAATAGGCAAAAGCGATTTCCAATGAGCGTCACTGATCCCGTAGAAACGCCAGATACCATTTCGAAATTTATTCACACATCGGGAATCATGCTGGTTGCCTTCAGTATCGTGGTCGTCATTGCGCGCTTCGTACAGTTCTTTCTCTTCAAAGACCCCAGCATGGAGCAATTGGTCCAGAGGGAGGCTTTCATCCCCTTGCTGGGGATTCCAAGCGTGCTCAGCGCCATTTTTTTCTTGGTCGGTTTAACTGGGATCTACCTTAAACACATCGACCGGATTGGCATCTTCGGGAACTTAATCTTCATCACCGCCTTCATCGGCATCCAACTATCTGCTGGCGCGATATGGTCCTATGCTTTTGCTACGCCGGCGATCGCTCCCATTGCACCCGATTTGCTGACAAACCCCTCCAGTGGGATCGTGCGGGCAACTTTGATCTCCTTCCTACTCGGGCAACTCGGTTGGCTGATGGTAGGGACGTGGACCTTTTGGGTTGGGCTGCTGCCGCGCTGGTCATCACTCACCTTGATCCTGAGCATCGCCGCTGGTATCGTCATAGCGCCATTTGCTGATACACAAATCCTTCGGTTTTTATTCAACGTGCTTCTCGGGATCGGTCCAGGGGTCATTGGAATGGTAATGTGGCGTGGGCAGAAGAAATAACAATAACAAGATAAGTGTTTGGGAGCAGAAATTCTGTGAAACGCCGCTTGCTCGCATCTCGAAAAGGTTGCTTTGTCCTCTTGGGGATCATCGTGCTGGCGTCTGCTGGCTACCTGTTCATCTATGGACGAGGAGCACCCCCCAACGATGAACATTTAATTCAATCACATTTCAACCCCGACCTGCCTGGTTTCAACCATATCGAAGTGTTGAAGCGTGAAGTGCGACAAGCGGAAAGGGACTTGACCATCCGAGTAGAGATGGATGGCTACCCAGAGCGACTAGTTTGCCAGGGCTGGCTTCACTATAAGTCCGGCGATCCGTATACCTCTTACGTGGAATGGGAGCAAGAAACCTGCGAATACCAATTCCAGATGATATGGAACGCTAGGGAATATTTGAGCGAGCGAACATGGGACGACCCATTACGAGAAGATGCCGATGAGCTTGCGCAGCTCCTAAAAAACTGGGCAGAGGCTGACTTGATCGTGGTTTCCGACATTCGAAACCCCAGAATACGGGCAATGGTCAGCGATTTGTTAGGTCAACAGGATCAACCTTTCACACCTATCCCATCATCCGTTGCTGGATATTATGAAGCAGGAACAGAATTTGAGTTCGAATTGATCGATCTCATGGCAGAGGACCACCCTGCAGGTGGCTTCTCCTCTCCGTGGAGTTTCAATGCTGAATTCCTGGATAAAGCGGATTCGTCGACGACTCCTGACAGGAAGTGGACGGACTATCATTTCCGATTTATGGAGACGAATAACCCTTTTACGCTGGTGATCAAGTCCGCCTTTGTCGATCGACTCCGTCTTGTTCCCGGGGAAGTATATAACTTAGTCGTCCAAATCCAACATGGCTGGCCCTCTGTTTTCGGTTTGACGATCAAGCAAGAAGGCGAACTGGTATTCCAGGGGTTAACAGATTGGGAGCTGGGAAAGCGGATTTCAACCGAGTCTCTGCTGCCGATCACAGTAGAGCAATCGCACCTCTTAGAGGATCATTACACCGAGGGGGATTGTTGGGATCGCATTACGAACTTGGAAATGAAGTTCGCTATGCAGGGTGAAGGTGTCAGCCTCCATCAAGGGGAAGTGAGCACCTTAGAAGACTACCAGGTTCATCTGGAGGTCGCCAGGGCGGTTGAGTACAACGATCGATGTTTAGATGCCGGGTTGAATGGCATCTCATTCACCGTTTCAAAGCGATAGAAAACCAAATTTAATCCAACCCAATGATAAAAGCTGAAAGGGTAATGGTATTCAGATCGAATTTCCCCCCCTTGCAGTCAGGAGCTGGGTGCGAAATAACAGCTCAAGCACTCAGCGGATAAGACTACATCAAGATAATAAAAAGGAGTCACTATGCGGCATCTTGTGAAAACCAAGCAAGAAAATTCAAAAATGTGCTTGGTTTGCGGGTTAAAAAACCAATTCGGATTGCGCACTTTTTTCTATGAGCTGGATAACGATGAGTTGTTAGCCATATTCAAACCGATGGAAGAGCACCAAAGTTATCCTGGTCGCCTCCACGGGGGCATCGCCACCGCGATTCTGGACGAGACCATCGGTCGCGCGATTATGATCAAGGATCGAGATTTGTGGGGGGTTACGATCCGATTCACCACCCGTTACAAGAAACCGATCCCGCTGGATGACGAAATCCGTGTAATCGGGCGCATCGATAAAGTCACAAATAGATACTTCGAAGGTACTGGAGAAATCCTTTTGAAGGATGGCAGTGTAGCCGTTGAGGGGCAGGGAAAATACATTAAACTTCCCCTCGAGGAAATCGCTGACTTCGATTTTGACGAACAAGAGTGGCAGGTGGTTTCTTCACCGGACGACCCGGAGTCAGTAGACATTTAACTTCATGGTAGAACAAATACAATTTAATATTTCCCCCTGGTCGCACACCAATCATTTGGGCAATTCTGTGAAGGATAAGATGTTGCCCTCGCTGTCTTTGAACCAACTCCCTTTCATACCATTGGACTCAGCGATGCCGCGCTCGTCGGTCTTCAGACCGGGTAGGTCGTACTGCTCAAACTCAAGCCCTCTTTCGCTTAACATGTCCACGGCTTTCTCAACATCGTCGACCACCCACCCGGCTACCGTGTGATCGGCTTTGGTACCACCCTCTCGCTCATACAGATAAAGCATGGTACCGTCGCCACACTTGAACGAAGCAGTACCTGGGAAGGAAGTATCGACAGATTGGAGATCCAATATTTCAGTGTAGAACTTCTTGGCTCGTTCTATATCCTCTGCAGGTAATATGGCAGATACTGGCGAATCTTTTAACATCCATGCCTTCCTTTACATCTAAATTGGGTATATATTATCCGTATTATAGATATAAGTAAATGCGTTGTCAAGCTATGAGCAGTGGTGTTACGCCCCTAAATGGTTACTTTCCCACCTTTTCGTATTCGCTAACGAGCTCGCGATTCGCAGGCACGTTACTAAGATATGACCTTCGTAATCCCTCCTCTTGGATTTTTGACGCTCGCTCCTGGATCAGATCGTTGGCCTGCCTCAGGATCCCCTCCGCTCGTGAGTCTTGATTCGCGCTCAGCACCTGATAGCAGGTCAGATAGATGCGCATGGGTTCGAGTGCTCCATTTAGATTGTTGAGGGTACCAGTTGTTGGGGATGATGTTCCAATGTGGGATATGACCTTCTCAACCCTTTGCAGCGCCTCTTTGGTTTTTCCCTGTGCTATGAGCGTCCTGGCAAGCCCAGCCATGGCTTCTAAGGTGAATAATGGCTTACGCCAACGGTGATCTTTGCTTGTGACTTCTTGGTATGCTTTTTGAGCATCATTTAAGTCCCCGATCGCGGTCAGAATGTGAGCCTTGCACGTCAAACCCAACCAATGAATATTCGAGTAATCTTGATCCTGGTATATCTCCAAACCCTGGCGGACGCGCTCCAACGCAGCCCGAAAATCTTCCATTTGATGCAAAAGTAAGCCTAAGTTGAAGAGTATGTTCGCCCTGTCCTGGGGTTGGTCGATCTCATCCCCTCCCCCCAACACCTGCCGGTAATAAGATCTGGCTTGTGTGTGATCTCCCAGGTCTCGGTAGAAGTTTCCCAACAAGCCAAGCGCCCAATTTTCACCCTTTCGATCGCCGATCTCTTGTGAAATGCTTAAAGCCTGGTTGTATTGAGCCAACACCAAATGATATTCACCCAGATGGAAATAACACTGACCCAGGTATGCGTGGCTTTTGCTCTGCCCCCAGCGGTCACCTACTTGGCGTCGAATCTCCAGCGATTCCGGTAGCCACTTTACAGCAGTGGTGAAGTCGTCATGCTCGAAGGCGTTTACGCCCAGATTGTAAACCGTCAAGCCCTCGCCGCGTCGGTCACCAATCTCTCGCCAGATCGGTAAAGCTGCCTCATAATATTCTCTAGCTTTCGAAAAACTGCGCTTAATCTCGGAATAATAAGCGCCTAAGTTGTTCAGGGTATGCGCCTCCCCTCGCCGGTCGCCGACCTGACGATACTTTTCTAGAGCTTGTTCGAAAAGAACTTTTCCCTGTTCATCCGCGAGTGTCTCGGCGAAAGCTGGCCCGAGTGTGCGGATGCCGTCCACTTCTACCAGTTCCAAATCGGCTGATTGCGCCATCGCCATCGCCTGCTTGAGCAATGTGGTCGCCGAGGTGTAGCGACCCTGCCGCCACAGGGCAACACCCCATTGCATGTACAGGGTTGCTTCGCTGTCGGTATCGTTAGCTTTGCGAGCCAGCTTGATGGCTTCTTCGATCGTCTCCAGTGTAGCGGGAAAGTTGCCCGTACGGTTGAAGAAGACAATCTGTCGCGTCGCCACTTGAGCTTGTTTTTCCACCTCCTTTAACTGGTCGGCAATCTTCTTCAATTCGGCGATGTCCTGTTGTTGTGATTCACGTTGACCCTGGATTTCCCAGGCGCGTTCGCGCGCCATCAATAAATCGTAACGTGCTGCCAGGTCATCCTCAGGCGTAAGTGCCACTGCTCGGCTGAAGTAGTCTACCGCTTCTTTGTTGGCATATTTGCGCGCCGCCTGCCCCCCAGCCTGGTTTAGATACACAACCGCTTTACCTCGCTGACCAGCCCGTTCCAGGTGATCGGCGATCAAACCCGTATGCTCGCCGGCGCGCTCACCGCTGTTCTCAATCAACCACTGCGCAACCTGTCCGTGGTACTCCCTGCGCGTGCGCTTCAAGACACTCTCGTATATCACATCCCGCAGCAAAGCATGTTTGAAAATATATTCACCCGCTCCGGTAAAAGCAGAATCTTCTCGGCGGAAGATCAATTCTCTCTGCCGCAAAGCTGCTAGTGCGGGGGGCACCTCTTCCTCGCTGGCGCCATCACCTGCTGTGCTGTGCAGGTAAGCAACCGCTCGATCCCAAAAAGTGCGTCCAACAACGGAGGCTTGCTGGAGTATCAGGCGTTCCAGCGAGGGTAGGCTGTCGAGGCGAGCCTGCAGCACTCCTCTCAAAGTGGATGGGACATCGATCTCAGCTAGACGTAAGGGTTCTACGTGCCACTGCTCCTCTCCCTTAACGATAACGCCATCATCGATCAGCATTTTGATCAATTCTTCGATGTAGAACGGGTTGCCCTCAGCATGACTTACCACCAGCTCGCGCAGCGCTGCTGGGATCTGTTCGACCCTCTGCAGGATTTCGTCTACGAGTTGCCGGCTATCCCATTTGGATAGCGGTTCTAAATCGAGCCGGTGGTGCGCTCTCTTTCCCTCTCCCCAATAGGGACGGTGTTCATACAGAGAGTGGCGCGTTAGACACACGACCATCAGGTGTTGCTGCACAGCCTGATGACCGAGTTGATTGATTACGTCCAGAGAGCTGTCATCTGCCCAATGGATGTCCTCCAGAAAGATCACCGCGGGCACCATCTCGGAAACCGATTGGAAATACTCACCAAAATATTTCAACCCGAGATCACGTAAACCCTGGGGGTCATCGATCAGTTCTTCGAGATGTCGACTCGCGTGGAAGTCATAACCGAGTAACTCCCCGATGAGGTGTGCCTGTTTCTCTCCCTGCTCGTCGTATCCGAAGATCTCTCCAAATCCGTCCTCTACATTATTGCGCACAATATCAGCGGGATCATCTTCCTGGATCTGAAAGGAAAAAGTGAACATATCACGTAGCAACGTATAGGGCAATCCCTGGGTCTCAGGCCGGGCACGCCCTTGATATTGTCGTATCTGTTCCGGTTGGAGATCGATCCAATTCTTAAATTCATACAGCAGGCGGGACTTACCCACCCCGGCCTCGCCCAGGATGGTTACCACTTGACCTTCTCGGTCCTGGATGGCGCTGTTGAGAGCTCCCTGCAAATAGCGCAACTCAGCTTCCCGCCCGACCATGCGTGTCTCCACTCCCTCCACCCCGCGCGTCCCCCGGCGTAAAGCGCGCGGTTTGATCCCGCGCACGATGTACACGTTAACGGGCTCACTAAAACCTTTGACGGTGATGGGTTCCTGAGGCTCGACATCAAACACGCCGCGCACGTGCCGGTAGGTCTCGTGTGAGATCAGTACACCCCCCGGCGGAGCCGCACTCTCCAGTCTGGCGCCCAGGTTCACCGTTCCTCCCATCACGGTATCCTCCCTCTCCGTGATCCCCCCAATCGCCGCCAGACCCGTGTTGATCCCTACTCGCACCTGGAACTCAGGGATGCCCCAGCTCTCCTGCAGTACAGAAGCACAGTCTTGAGAAACCTCAATGATCC
>JASFVL010000141.1:0-9176 GCA_050049875.1 Anaerolineales bacterium | reverse complement strand
GATGAACTGGTGATGATCGCTCCTGCCGGTCACCCGCTGATGGGGAAGGAACTTATCAAGCCGGATGACCTGGAAGGGGAGACCTTCATCTGGCGGGAAGCGGGATCAGGTACGCGGGAGGGGATGGCGACCCTGCTGGAACAAATTGGAATTCACCCGGAGAACGCTCTGGAATTAGGTAACTGCGAGGGGGTCAAGCGGGCTGTCGCGGCGGGTTTGGGGTTATCGGCGGTCTCGCGCTGGGCGGTTGAGATGGAACACTCCCTGGGGATGTTAGCCATCCTGAACGGGGAGGGGCTGAGCTTCCAGCGCAGCCTGTACATCATCACCCGCAAAGACCGGCGGCTATCCGCCGCGGCGCTGGGGTTTCTGGCGCACTTGCGGAAATATGACCTGCTGCCTTCAACCGAATAAAGACCTCCCACAATATGCACACAGCCGCCAATCGGGTTCGGTGGCTTTGCCGCAGGCGTGGCAGTTAGCGGGCGGTTGAGAATCAGGCAAGGAGACTGAGCCGCGCCTTTCCAAAGGCAGGCTGAAGGCGAAGGTGGAACCGACCCCCGACCAGCTCTGCGCCCATATTTGCCCCCCGTGCAGCTCGATAATGCGCTTGGAGATGGTCAACCCCAACCCGGACCCGCCGGTGGCGCGACTACGCGAGCGGTCGGCGCGGTAAAAGCGCTCGAAGATGTGGGGTAGATCTTGAGGGGGAATGCCGCTGCCGGTATCCCGCACACGCGCCACCACTCGATCACCTTTGACTTCCCCCTCTGTGGTGATGGATCCCCCGGAGGGCGTGTGGCGTATGGCGTTAGAGATCAGGTTGAAGAGCACCTGCTTGATGCGCTGCTCATCACCATTGAGGCGTGGAAATGTTTCCGCTAAGTCTACTTTCAACGTTACCCCTTTCTCGCCTGCCTGGGTTTCTAATCCTTCAGTGACCTGCTCGATCAATGCTGCCAGGTTCACCGGCTGCCATTCCAGCCGCAGTTGCCCGGCGTCGGCCAGGGCCAGATCACGCAAGTCAGCCACCAAGCGGCTGAGCAGGGTGGACTGCCGGTGAATGGCGGCCACATTCTCCAAGTTCAAGTCATAGACGCCATCCAGCAAAGCTTCCAGGTTGCCCTGCACCACCGTCAGGGGAGTGCGCAGTTCGTGGGCGATATCGGCGACCATGTTGCGGCGCTGGACTTCGGCCCCCGCCAGGTTCTCGGCCATGTGGTTGAAGGATTCTCCCAGGCGCCCGATCTCATCGCCTGTTTTTATTTCGACGCGCTGGCCCAATTGACCAGCCGCAACCGCCTCGGCAGCTTGAGAGAGATCCTGCAAGGGGGAAGTGATCTGTCGGAAGAGCAGTGACCCCAACACCAGTGCCAAGAGACCCACCGCAATGGAAGTAATCAGGATGGAAAGATTGACTGAACGCAGAAAATCCTCATCAGCAGGGTTGAGTACCGGTTCGATCATCGAGCCGACCAGTACTGCCCCGACAGGCTCACCGTCTACCACTACCGGTACCGCATCCTGAACATGGCCGGGAGGATGTTGTTCGTCAAGGCTCGCTCCGCCGGTATCGGCCACCACCCAGCCAGCAGAATCCAGGATCACCACCCTGTCGCTCAGCGGGCCGGTACTCCGGGTCACCTGAAACCAACCCTGCATCCACTCCATCACCCCCTGTCCCATCCCGTCTCCCATCATCCCCGGGCCCATCATGCCAGAACCCATATTCCACCCCAGGTTATCCCCTGAGACACTAAGGGGGACATCAGCCAATATCTTTTCTACACCTGCCCACCCACCTTGTCGCGAGTAGTAATCAGCCAGCAAACTGGCAAGCCCGTTGGCCTGGGCGACGTCATCGGAGAGCACGCGTTTTTCCAAATGGGATGCCGTCGAGATGCGCACAGACACCACCATGATGATCACGCCCAGGGCGATGACACCCAGGAAAACCCCCATCAGGCGGATCCACAAACTGCAACGCACAGACCTCACTCCTGGCGGAGGCGATAACCCACGCCGCGCACGGTCTCGATGAAGCGTGGGTTTTGGGAATCGTCGCCTAGTTTCTTGCGCAAATTCATGATGTGCACGTCAACGGTGCGATCGTAGCCTGGATAGGCATGATCCTGCACGTGCTCCAAAAGCTGGATGCGGGTGAAAACTTGCTTTGGATGACTCATCAGCACACTTAGCAGGTCGAATTCCATGGTAGTCAGGTTGAGCGCCTCCCCATCCAGAGTGGCGGCGCGGCGGGTGAGGTTGAGGTTGAGACCACCGGTGGTGAGCATATCAGGTTTTACCGGTTGGCTTTCAGTGCGGCGTAAGACAGCGCGAGTTCGGGCGACAATCTCCCGGGGACTGAACGGTTTAACGACATAATCATCCGCCCCCAGTTCCAAGCCGATCAGCCGGTCGGTCTCCTCGATGCGGGCCGTGAGCATGATGATGGGTACGTCCGAAGCACGGCGCATCGACCGGCAAACGTCGAGACCGTCCATCCCTGGTAAGTTCAAGTCCAGGATCACCAAGTTGGGATGTTCATGTCGAAAGACCGTCAGCGCTTCCTGCCCATCAGCGGCCGTCGCTACCGTAAAACCAGCTTTTTCCAGATAGGCGCGCACCAGTTTGACGATTTCGGGTTCATCATCGACGACGAGGATTTTTCGAGTCATCGCTTCCCTTCAGTCAAGGTAGGGCGGTGAGACGCTTGATCTCCGTGATCAACTCATCGGCTTCTGCCAATGATTGAAGAACCTCTTCTTTACTTAGATCACTGGTAACCAAAGGTGGATAACGCTGCTCAGTATAATACTCGGTAATCTTAATGCAGGCAGCGTCGAAGTGCGCTAATTCCGGCGCGTCGGGCAGGGCCTCATCCAATAATTCCAAGAGATCGTGAGTGCGCTTGAGTCTCAGGCCACGGGAGAGCAAATAGCCTTTAAGATATTTTTCAACCGCTTGCTGTAAAAGCATGGCGGCCGGCACTACAAAAGTGGCTTCCGGTTCATTTAGAAGATGCCGGGCAGCAGTGAGGTCTTTTTCGGCGCGAGCAAACCAATCAGCCGGAATACGAGAGTCAACCTTGCTCATATAGAACTTGTCCTCGTGTGACAATTTCTTCCGCAAACGGATCGCCCATTTCCAATCGCTCTTCGATTTCATCCCGCGTTACGACAATGGGCGCAGCAACCGGGTGCAATTTAAGAGGGCGAAGCAACATTCGCACGGCTATCCGCCGGTCGATTGGGCGTTCATCAGTTTGCTTGATGATCAGCAGGTCAAGATCGCTATCCAGGCGCGGATGACCGTAGGCATACGAACCAAAGAGGATGATCTTTTCCGGTTGATAACCTTCTACAATCCGCCTGACGGTCTTCTGCAGGGTTTCCTTCAACTTGGGGTCAGTTAGAGCAGTAGCATTAGCCTTCATTATGCGCTATTTTACCTCAAGTCAACGCCGCTCCACAGGAGGGACAGACGTTCCAACCGGCTTTGACACCACGCCCGCAGGTAGGACATTTGCGCACGTAGTTTGGGTCAACTGCTCCCCTCGTGAACGACGTTGATGGAGTTGGTGGAGGGGGGGTGGTGGGATTCTGGCGAGGCTGTGAGCGGAATAAAGCTGCCAGCCCCCCACCGGTGGCCAGGGCGATGATCAGTAAAGGGATGCCGATCAGGATCAGTACGACCAGAAACATTATAATCAAACCACCTCCAAACATCATCATCGTTATTTCTCCTATTCTTGGTTGATACTCTCCGCAAGTTCGCCTCGTGCCTGGAGGGCTTCTAATTCGGCCTTTTTCGCTTCGAGCTGAATTTGTAGATCGTCCAACCGGGCCAGGTCACCCCCCAGGGCTTGGGCCTGGGAAGAGAGTCTTTCATAACTGGATTCCAATTCAGCCTTTTCAGCCAGCCTTTGACGGGCAATGTCATCATCTTGCGCAATCGCCTGACGGGCGGCCTGTTCTTTGTCCATCATGCGCTGATTTAATCCATCCAGACGGGCTTCCAAATCGGCAAGCACCCCAGCGGAAGTTTCACGGGTGCGCTCCAGTTGTGTCAGGCGTGAACGAATGCCTCGCAATGCATTGGCTACCTCCACATTCTTTTTGTGAGGTCGATGGTGCCGGGCACGAACGCGGTGAACTGCCAGGTCTGCTTGGCGCAGTTGTCCACGGTCAGCCAGAATTTTCAGGGCTGAGAAAACTTCTTCACTGATCTGGCCTTCACCATACATATTATACAACTGAGCCATCAGATCTTCGCCCGCTGATGGATGGGTTGATAAGGATCGATGGTCGACAGGCGATGTATGATGCTGCACCTGCCGTCCGTTCCTCAACGGTCGCTGGCTATCGAGCAACGTATCAGTCAGGTAGAACAGGTCACCTAATATTGAGCCGCAGCCCATCAAGAGACTACCTCCGCTTCGCTTTCGACAGACTCTCCTTCAGCCACCTCCGCCTTTAGCCGCGCCAACTCGTTTTCGATGGCCGCGGAGCGTGTCAGGTTGGCCAACTCACGGTCGATGTCGTCTCCATCTGGGGCGAGGACATCTTCCAACGCGCCGGTGGATATCAGATCATCAATCGCATCTACCCGCGACTGCATGTTCTGAATGCGAGTTTCAGCCCGTTGGACAGCGTGAGCAGCATCGGCTAGGTCTTTAGAAACCCCACTGGCGGCTTCCTTGACTTTGAGCTGGGCACGGGAGGAGTCGTATAGGGCTTTCAATTCCTCCTTACGAGCCTGGAAGAGCTCGATCTTCTGGCGCAGATTGGCTTGGCTGTTGCGCAGGCTTTCGACCTGGGCGTCAATTGAAGCGATGCTGCTGTTCAACCCACTCAATTGCTCTTGAGATGCTGCTTTGCGCTCCAAGGCACGCGCTGCCAGGTCTTCCCGATCAACACGCACTGCCTGGCGGGCTTGTTCCTCGGTTTTGTCGATGGTTTTCTGAACCTGAGCGCGCTGAGTTTCCAACCTGCGCCGTGCGGTGGATACTTCCACCAAACTGTCGCTGATCTGCCGCAAACTGGCTTGCATCCGAGTCAGGCTGTAATCCAGATCAGCGCGCGGGTCCTCTAGTTCCTTCAGGGTTTGATCCACTTTGGCTCCAAATAGAACCTTCAAGCGTGCTAAGATACTCATGACATTTTCTCCTTATTTCGGTTTTTATATATTGTCAGCAGACTATTCTGCCACCAGGTCTGTGCCACAATATGCGCAGTTGCTCCAACCGGCTTCAACAGCACGATGGCAACCCGGGCAGGCGTTTAACAATTCTGTACCGCAGCGGGGGCAGAAAACGAAGTCTTCCTGCACCCGATTGCCGCAATTGGGACAGGGGCGGGTTCCAACCCGGACAGCGGTTGGAGTGTTATCCGGTCCAAATACCTCTGTAGAGGTTTCCTGCTGGTGATTACGAGATGTTCGAAGATGATGTAAAGAACTGTGTCCACACATGAGTTTTTCCTCCTTGAGTTCTCCAGAAATCCGGTTGGTATTGTTACAACTGGAATGCTAGCAATGAATTATGAAGGGACTGTGAAGCTGGGGCAAAGTTTTGATGAAGGAAGAAGGTTCCCTAGTTCCAGATTTTCGGTACCTTTCTCGCAGATTATTCGTTTGAAATGACTGCTCCGCAGTACGCGCAGTTGCGCCAGCCCGCCTGGACGCTCTTCCCGCAACTGGGGCAGAGCTGGGTTGCTGGTGTGTTGCCATCCCAACCGTGCGATTCTCTCAGAGCGCGCGCTAGCCAGATGACGCCCAATACGGTAAGCGCCAGAAAGCTGGCCGGGATAAGCCACATAAAGATCATACCGATCCAACCAAATGAGCCATAGCCCCAGCCCCCGTGCATCCATGGTCCCATCATCCCCCAGCCTCGATAGCCCCAGCCTCCTAGCAGGCTTACGCCGATCAATCCAACCAGCAATGCGACAACTATATATACAGATATTCTTGTCCAATTGACTTTGCTCATTTTTGTTTTTCTCCTTTTTATGGTTTACATCAGTTTGATGATGTGGAGAAAGTGTATCTGCGATTTATAAAGGAAATATGAAGCAGAGATAGAATTTTTATGAAGTTGCCTTACACAAAAAAGATTTAGCACCTGTCATAAAATCTATCACTTCCTCGCTCAGCTTTTTCCAATAATGGGTGGACAAATGCATTTATTTATATTATTATCGAAACTCGATAACGCTATTCGATAGCATAACATTATGAACCCATTGATCTTCTCGCTTCTTGGTTCCATCATTACCCTGATTGCCACAAGTCTGGTGTGGCGCTGGTTTAGCCGCCGCCAGCAATTACCATGCCCTGCTTGGATTGCCTGGTTACTCGAAACCCCCCTGACCGAATCTGTGGCTGGAACCCAAATCACACTCGACCGTATTGGTCTCCTACCTGGAGAGGTCGGTTTGGATGTGGGCTGCGGACCCGGTCGTCTGAGTATTCCTGCAGACCGGCGCGTCGGTGCTAAGGGACGGATCGTCGCCCTGGATATCCAGCCAAAAATGCTGGCGCGCCTCAGAGCGCGAGTTTCTGAGGCAGGGCTGACGAATGTCGAAATCCACCTGGGTGACATTACCAATGAGAACGGCCTGCCTGAGGATCATTTTGACCGTGTCTGGTTGGTTACTGTTCTGGGCGAAATTCCCAACCGGCTTGCCGCGTTGAGCAACATCCACGGTCTGCTCAGACCAAAAGGGGTGTTATCCATCACCGAAATTATCCCCGATCCCCATTACCAACGCCGGGAAGTGGTGCTACGCCTGTGCCGGGAAGCCGGCTTCGCACCGACTCAATACTGGGGCACCGCCCTGGCCTTTACTCAGAACTTCGAGAAACCCAAATGACGAAAAAAATACTGCGCGATTTCTTCCTCGGTTTCATTAGAATCCATCTCCTATATCATGCCACTCGAGAACCGATTTTTGGGTTGGAGATGATCCGCGAGTTGGCCACACACGGGTATAGCCTCAGCCCGGGAACGCTTTATCCCATCCTGCATAAGCTGGAAAAACAGGGGTACTTAGTTTCAGAAAAACAGGTGGTGGATGGAAAAGTCCGTAAATACTACACGACCACTGCCGCAGGGCAGCAGGCCCTCACGGCGGCGGTCGCCAAAGCCAAAGAGCTCCTGACGGAGATCGACCAGGAGCTTCTCAAAAAGGGGCAGACATGATCACGCCATATGTGGTTATCTGCGGCGTGGAGCGGTTAAACCCGGCGTTTCTAGACCTGTATCTAGCCAGCAGCAGGACTCTAACCTGCAACTGGTGGCTTAATAGTCTTTGGCAGTATCCGCACCTATTATGATCACTCAATAAACCTGGGATGAACGGTAGATTCCCTAAGTGGAGGACAAGTGACTCTTAAAGCCAAAGGGATTATAATCAGATAGAACAAGGCAGGTAAGAGGACACTTGTCGAGCAGGCCAGGTGTCCAGATAAAGCAGGTCACGGAGGAAGATGATGGGCACTATGCCATTCCAAAAGAGGTCAAAGCACGGGTAGAGGAAACGGTTGCTGACTTCAACAGAAAAGCTTTCAAAGGTGCCAATGTGAGTTACCGGGCACGGTTCCGAGGTCGCTATCTATATCTGGATCGGGATGAGTACGGCAGGAGCGGCCCGATTTGCCGCCTGACGTATACCGGCAAGCTAGACGGTTGGGAGTTCGCCATCTTCAAGCGGAGTGATGAGGCCTACGACCCGGACGAGTGGTTCTTCCCTGGTGCCGGGGAAGTGGATGGTAAGGTACAGGGAGCCATGAGGGCGGGATTGGAAGCCTATCCCGTGTAAAACCCGGTCAGGATGAATGATGACACCAGGCGATAAACAAACGACCAGAACGAAGATCTTCCAACTCAGAATTAGCCTCGATGACGTCCAGCCATCCATCTGGCGTCGCATTCAGGTGCCTGCTGAAGCCTCGCTCTTTCAATTGCATTTCATCCTCCAAATTGCCTTAGGGTGGACGAACTCACACCTGCATGAGTTCATCATCAACGGGCATCATTATGGTATCCCATTGGAGGATGGATGGGAACCTCACGAACTCCGGAATGAAAAGAAATACCAATTGGAACAAGTCATCCCAGGCAAAGGTTTTCAATTTGGCTATTTGTACGATTTTGGCGATAGCTGGATGCACACTATCGTGGTCGAAGACACCCTGGAGCGCACAGAGGGGCAACACTACCCAACCTATTTGGACGGCGCACGCGCTTGCCCCCCGGAGGACGTCGGCGGCACCTGGGGGTATGAGGAATTCCTGGAAGCAATTACCATACCGAACCATCCCGAACACCAGAGCTATCTCAATTGGGCAGGAGGTGACTTTGATCCGGAGGCCTTCGATCGAGACCAGGTTGATGAGCAACTAAAAAACATCGAGCGCTCGGAAATGGTGCGCATCTATCAGCGCTACCACGCTACTGAAGTGGGTCCTGAGCTCAAACTATATCGGGGGATCTCCGAGTGGCTCGAGACGCTTACCGCGGAGGAGTATACTCAACTCGACGAACTCCCTCTGCGTCGAGATACCGTCAGCTTGCTCACCTATCTGCGCGAGCATCGCGTCACCGGGACCCAGTCCACCGGCAACCTGCCGCTCAAGGCTATCCGGGAGGTGGCCCCCAGCTTCGTCTACCCGCCTAAGCTGGAGAGCAGGATAGGAGACAAGGTATATAAGATCCGCAGCGAGTACGATGTCTGGCCTGTTTACTTCATTCACAGCCTTCTCGAAGTGGGTGGGCTACTAAAGGGAGGAAAAGGCCGGAGGTTGCTTCTTACACCCAAAGGGGAACAGTTCCTGGATGCTGACTCTCCCATCCAGGTCTGGTTCATGCTAGAAACCTGGTGGCATCATACAAACTGGTTGATCGCCTCTCCAATGGCTGGAATCGAGGAACAATTCCCCTATTATTTTACGCTTTCTGTACTTGACCACCTGCTAGCGTTACCGGTGGAAGTGCCGCTCTCGTTTGAGGATTTTGCCGACCGATTGATCCAGGTGATGGACCTGAAGTGGAATACCTCGGATATGACATACATCCGGGACTCCTTACATCGATCCATTGAGCGAATGGTGATCTCTATCCTGGAAGCCTTTGGCGCTGTGGAGCGAGAGGAGGAAGAAGAAAGGATTGGCGA
>JASFVL010000140.1:0-9200 GCA_050049875.1 Anaerolineales bacterium | reverse complement strand
CGACCATTCGTAAAGCAATAAGGACGAATATCAATATCGTTTGACGGCACTTTAGGGCGGAATAACTAGAAAAAAAACTAACCTCCAGATTATTCCTTAGCAATTGAGGCTATATTAGAAGTGAAGGGGAAGGAAAGATATTTCCGGTTTCAACGGCTAAGCGTTACGATCAAACTCAGAATAATTAAGCCAAGGGAGATCCAAACAAGTGTTCGCTCTACAGGAGACGATAGTAGATCAACCAATGTTGGCCTTGGCATTGAAGAACGTGGTCGTGTAATTGGATTCCAATCCCCTAAAAGAGCTTGACGAAATTCTTCAACCAATTGAGGCCTTTCATCTGGATGTAAGCTCATTGCCCATGTAACAGCTCGATCTGTACGCGGGCTGATATTGGGATTTAATTCGCGTATAGGCACAAAACAGTTTGGCTGCAGGAAGCGATCTCTTGCCTCCGGAGGTGAATGGTTGGTTAATAAATGATACAGAGTGGCGCCGAATGAGTAAATATCAGTCCGCACGTCCGTATGTCCAACATCCCCCCCATACTGTTCCAGAGGTGTATATAGGGCTGTTCCCCGACCCTGTAGCACCGTAATCGTGATCTCTTCAGATGCCAAGATTTTTACAAGTCCAAAATCGACGAGTTTAATTACACCTGTTGGTGTGAGCTTGAGGTTACTCGGTTTAACATCTCTATGAACGATCGGTGGATCTTGACTATGCAGGTATGATAGGGCATCCGCAATTTGATCTGCCCACCTTAGGACTTCTCTTTCCTCTAAAAAATTGTTTTTCAAACGAGCCTCAGTCATCAGCATACTCAAATCTTTTCCTGGGACGAAATCCATTACCAAAAAATCTCTTTCTTCGATAGAAAAGTAATCCGAGACTTTAGGTAGGTTAGGATGATCTAGACGTGCCAAAACCGTCGCCTCCCTCATAAATTGATCTCGAGTTTGGTTGAGTTTATCATCCGTTAGGGATACATCATGGATAATTTCTTTTAATGCACAAAGTCGTCCTTCCAGGCGCATATCTTCAGCCAGATAGACGCTTCCCATTCCTCCCTGGCCGATAATTCTCTGGATTTTGTATCGTTCGCGAAGAATTTCTTCCCTGTGCAATGGTTGAGGCATAGAGTGAATCCAATAATTATTAGTTTATGATATTATATCTCAGTGTAGGCAAAGGATCGGCTATTTAGAATTCTTCAATAATCGATACGATGGAAAATCAGAATCATGAAACGCCACTTCTCATCGGACATGAGGGACCTTTAAATGGTCAACGCTGGGTTTTGAACGATGATCTACTTATAGGTCGTGAAAAAATCTGTGATATAGCTCTTCAGAACAGACAAGTATCAAGAATACATGCTAAATTCTCCAAAACTTCCGAGGGGGTAATATTGGAAGACCTGGACAGCAAAAACGGTACTCACCGTAATGGTCAACAAGTCGATAAACCTATACTTCTAAATGATGGGGATGTCATCCAAATCGCTTTTGCCCAAAAGTTTATCTTCCTAAGCTCCGATGCCACATTACCATTAGAATTCGAAGATTTTGAATATGCTGTTTCAGGAAACCGATTGAGATTAGATTCCAAATCGCGAAGGGTATGGATCAGTGAACAGGAAATATCTCCCCCTCTTTCAGCTTCACAATTTCGCCTATTAGAGATAATCTATCGGCATCAAAGCAAGGTTGTTCCCCGCGAAGATGTGATCAACCATGTTTGGGGAGAAGAAAATGCGGCGGGTGTGACTGAACAAGCCTTAGATGCTCTTGTTAGGAGATTGCGAGATAGATTAGCTACGGTTGATCCAGATTATTCCTATGTGGTTACTGTCAGAGGTCACGGATTGATGCTCGATAATCCACTAGAATAATGATAACTAATCAAACCACAATTGAAATCGTCGAAGATTGTGTGCACTCAAATCCTGTCAAAGGGAATTAAGTGGGGTGTGTTACCCCACGTTCTTCTTCCTGACAAGTCTTGCGTGCACACCGAAGATTAGGGGATTGGTAAGGCTTAGTGATTTCAATTAAAATCAAACTCAGTTTAGAAACAACAAATTTAGTCAACTCAAATATAGGATTTGTTTTATAACGAAATTATGAGTATAAGCATTGGCATTGTAGGTCTACCAAATGTAGGGAAGAGTACTGTATTTAATGCCTTAACTGGGAAACAGAACGCACAAGTAGCAAATTACCCATTCTGCACGATACAACCAAACCGAGCTGTTGTACCCGTTCCTGACCAAAGAGTAGATAAACTCAGAGAATTGGTTGGAGTACCGAATGCAATTCACGCCACAATCCAATTCGTTGATATCGCTGGGCTTGTAAAAGGGGCTAGTGAAGGGGAAGGCTTAGGAAACCAATTCCTAGGTAATATCCGAGATACGGACATGATTGCTCACGTAGTCCGCTGCTTCGATGATCCCAATGTAGTGCATATAAGCGGAGAGGTCGATCCACTCTCCGACATCGAAATAATAAATATTGAAATAGGTCTAGCTGATCTTCAACAGCTTGATAGGATGATTGAAAAATTATCCAGACAGCTTAAAGGAGATAAAAGCATTGCCCATAAACTAAGCATTGCACAAGAGCTTCAAAGTAATTTACAAAAAGGGATCCCGATCTCATCCTACCCCAATACTGAGTCAGAAGATTTTCAACAATTAGTAAAAGAGATGCGATTTCTTACCAGCAAACCCATCATATATGTAGCTAATGTTGCTGAAGATGATTTGGCTAGTAACGGTGATTATGTATCGATAGTAGAAGAAGTTGCAAAAGATCACGAAGCAGATTTCGTTGTTCTAAGCGCAAAACTCGAAGAGCAGTTAGTCGACTTTTCACCAGGCGACAAAAGGGAATATCTACAATTAATGGGTTTACAAGAAAGTGGACTTGATCAAGTTATTCGAAAGAGTCACAATACTCTGGGTTTGATTAGTTTCTTTACAAAAAACGAGAATGAGGTTCGAGCTTGGAACATTCCACAAAGTACAACTGCTCAAAAGGCAGCCGGTGTAATCCATACCGACTTTGAGAGAGGCTTTATCAGAGCAGAGGTTATCCCCTACTCAACTTTCGTCAAATTTGGAAGCGACGCTGATGTTAAAGCTGCGGGGCTGATGAGGCTAGAGGGCAAAAATTACATCGTCCAAGATGGGGATGTGATTCTCTTCCGATTTAATGTCTGAATATAGGAAGTTGAACGATTGATTGATCTTGGGCTCATCCAAACCATTAATACTTCAATCATCCACTTTTATAAGATCGTTCCATTGATAATCTAAGTACGGCATTATATATTTTTTGCACTTGTTTGGATAAATCGTGTCGTTCCTTCCCCTGCTCACCTTCGTCCTGTTCCGAACTCGCTTGCAATTGAGCGATTAGACTGGTCAATATTTCCAATAGTTGAGGGGTTACTTCATCTTTGCGGTTAGCCAATGCCGCTGATAAAGCTTCTTCATCATCAGCCAAGGCGATTAAATCATCGATTAAGGCGATTTCTGGAGGGGGCGTCGAAGCATTTTTTATCACTTCCATCATCTGCTGCAGCTTGCTAGATCTCTCCAAATCTCCAGCCTTCCTAGCTTGAGCGAGCTGGGATTCAAGAGTCTGGATAAAGAAATCATCAACTACAGCAAGATTTTGTTGCATCGCCTGGGTAACGTCATCTTCTCCCAGAATGGCCTCAAGATTTTCCTGAGATATCCTTGAACGAGCTTCAACTTGTTGATCGATTTCGTGCGTAAGTTCTAAAAGAATTTCACGAATATCAATTAAGCGTTTACGACCTTTTCCGCGAGCACGATCAATTTTCTCGGTAAGCATTTGGAAAAACGAGTAATCAATTAATGGCCTTGCTAATTGAACATACGCTTTTAATCTCGATTCATTTTGTGATTTTGTTATGAGATCGAGCAATTTATCTCTGTCCAATTCTTTTCCAATATTCCTTAACTCGTTTGCAACGGCCTCAATTTCATTGACTTGCTCTTTTAAACTTTGACCATATGTGCTATTTTCGAGGAGAAAATCTTGTACTTGTTGTAATTGCTTTGCTGAGGTCTGATCGCCACTGGCTGATGCAGTCTCTCCTAATCTGGCTAGCAGGTTAAATAAATCTGCATCAATCAAATCTTCTTGAGCTTCGATAATTGTTTTACGGGCATCCTCAGAAGACGCTGTCATCAATCTGCGCAATAGGTTCAAGCGATCTTCTTGAGCCTGTATCATCTCCTTAGTAATCCCATCCGCTTCTAGTATGCGCTCAATCAAGCCTTGCAAGGTTAACGCAGCCTGCGGGCTCAGTAAATAAGCTTTTCTTTTTTCTTGAGGCAATCGATCCATCACCCGGTTGATCATTGAACCGATTATTCTCTCTTGCTCCTCACGAGGCATCGATAATTCTGGTGGCAGGAATGTCAGTAATAATTCCTTATTCGGATCGTGGTAAACAATCGGAGTCGCTAACGAGCCCTCATAACCACAGTGGGGGCAATTAACAAAATTTGACATACCGGAAAGTAAACGTTGTTTTGCTTGAGGGTCCTCCCCAACATCAAATAATTGTTCGACTTCAGCTACAATGGGCTGACGGCAGTTAGGGCAATTCAATTGTGTTTTAGGCATAAAACATCTCCATTAAATAAACATTACTCACCTTGGAAGTGAGAAACAGATACGAGCTCCTTCATCTGGTTTTGGATCGACCCAGATGCGTCCTCCATGAGCCTCAACGATTGCTTTAGTGAGATAGAGTCCTAATCCAGTACCTTTCGTAGTACGGGTTGCAGAATCAGCACGGTAAAATCGATCAAATACAAACGGAATATCTCCTGGGGCTATACCCGGGCCTTGGTCTTGGACACAAATTACAACCTGTTCTGTTCGAACGTAACCCCTGATCCTAATTTCTCCACCTTCAGGTGAATATTTAATCGCGTTCGATAACAAGTTTGAGAGCACTTGACCTAAACGATCTTCATCTGCTAAAACAATTGGGAAATCAGAAGGAATCGTATTGATAATCGTATGCCGATCCGTTTGAGTTTGGAACTTTTCTGTTAATCGTGTAGTAAACCCAAATAGATCAACGTCGGTAAGATTGAGGCTTAAACCACCAGCTTGTAAACGCGAAGCATCCAGCAGGTTTTCAATAAGCTCTGTCAAGCGATCCGATTCTTCTTCGATTACCTCCAAGCTGTCCTCGACTATATCCCGATCCCAGGTAGCATCATCTCTTCTCAATGTCCCAACATACCCTTTTATCAGTGCAACAGGGGTTTTAAGTTCGTGGCTGATAACCGATATAAACATACTTTTCAATTCTTCTGCCTCACGGAAATGAGTAATATCACGAATAGTAGCGATAATATTCACAAGGGCACCATCTGAAGACATTAGTGGAGCATAAGTGATACCCACTGGCAATGGAGGAGCATTCACCCTATCCATATCCCCTTCAACATACAAGGTCGCATGAGCTGTCAATGGCCAACCCCCAGCCTCAGCTTGTTCGAGAGTCACCCCCTGTCTCCTAGTTAGCCAGTGAATAACCTCCTCATGATTCAGCTTTAGCAATTCTTTGGGAGTCTTGCCCAACATTTGAGCAAAAGCCTGGTTTGCACGTTCAATCTTATGATCAGGAGTCAATATTAGCACTCCATCGGCAGCTGAATCAAGTAATGCATCAAGCCTTTGTTTTTCTCTACTTACTTGGGTGTATAGTTGTGCATTGCGCACCGCAATAGCTGCTTGATCTGCAAAACTTTGGAGTAAGGCGCGATCGTTTGAAGAAAATACACCTGAATAGCTCCTGAATATATAGATCAAACCGATAACCTTGTTGCGAGCATTTAGGGGTAGACCAACCCCAGTTAATAAGCTTAAACTTGCCACCCTCGACAAAGTTCTCAACAAACGATTTATCTCCGGAACTTTAAATTGCCTTGGATCTTTTTGATTGGGAGCTTCAGCGAGTAACGGCTCAAGAGAACGAAGAATTGAAACAGGTATTCCATGAGAAGCAGCAATGTTCCAACTCCCATCTGCCTCCACTAAAGCGATCAATCCTGCTTGTCCAGCTAGCATCTCAGCAGCCAACGAGAGAATGCGATCAAGCAGTTTCTCCAAATTAAGCTCTTTAGAGATCGCTCTGGTTATCTCTAGAAGATAGTCCCTTTGGCGGATGCGGAAATCAGGCAACATAATTATCCCATCATCACATGTGCTGGTTTATGAATATTCAATTCCTCCTCAGCAATACTGATTACACGATCCAAGATTCTCAAACCTTCATCCATTTCAATACTTGAAACGCTAAGAGGTGGTGAGATACGGATTGTGCTCTTTCCACATCCCAGTAACAATAACCCATGCTCAAAACCTAAACGCTCTACTCGATCCCTCATTTTGGGATGTGGGTGTTTGGTTTCGTGATCCTTAACAAATTCCAAGGCTAACATTAAACCTAAACCTCGAACATCACCAATACTCGGGTGCTGATTTTTCATCTCTTTCAACCTTTGGATGGCAGGTGCGCCAATATTAACCGCGTTCTGTATATATCCTTTCTCTATGAGATCGATTGTTGCTAATGAAGCAACACAAGCAATTGGATTTCCACCAAATGTATTCCCATGAGCCCCTCTCGGCCAATTCATAATACTTCTGCGTGCAATCATCGCTCCCAAGGGTAAACCCGAAGCTATTCCTTTTGCTGAACATACAATATCAGGCTCAACTCCAAAATTCTCTATCGCCCACCATTTTCCAGTACGTCCCATACCTGATTGAACTTCATCCACAATTAGCAAAATCCCATAACGGTCGCACAATTCTCGAAGTGCTGGGAAAAAGTCTTGTGGGGGTACGATGTAACCACCCTCTCCCTGAATTGGTTCCACAAGCACGGCCGCTACATCGTCAGACGGTACAAGATGACCAAGAATCTGTTCCTCGATATACCGAACAACTGTTTCCCCATACCTCTCCCCTTTGTGTGAGTTTAACACCTTGCGATAAAGATTTGGAAATGGTGCATGTACAACACCATTCATCAAAGGGTAAAAACCTCGATGATAAACCGGCTTGCTAGCAGTAAAAGTCACTGAGCCCATCGTTCTCCCATGAAACGCTCCAAGAAAACCGATAAACTGACTTCGCCCAGTTGAATGACGTGCTAGCTTTATTGCCGCTTCAACACTCTCGGTACCAGAATTCGTCATAAAAGAAACAGCTGGTTCTGAAAACGGTGCAATCTCATTCAATCTTTCACCAAGTTGCACCCAGGATTCGTGGTAGAAATCCGATGAAATGTGTAAAAATCTCTCGGCTTGCTCCTGAATAGCTTTAACAACCATAGGGTTGGAATGGCCCGTTGAAACTACCGCGATTCCAGCAGCAAAATCTAAATAACGATTGCCATCCACATCCCAGACTTCGGTACCTTTACCTCGATCCATGACAAAGGGAGAACTCCTTGGGTAAGATTGAGATATCACTTCTCGATCGCGCTGAATAATGGCTTTTGCTTTTGGACCTGGCAAATTCATAGATTGCATTGATTGGTCTCCATGGATAAGATATGATGCAATTCAATATTGATTTTTTATATACCCAATAAAGCGACCATTGATTATAGCATGAGAGCTAGTATAATCTAGCTCTGTGACAATCAACGCCCCATTCTCATTTCAAATCCAAGCTCGCTCTGGTCACGCCCGTGCGGGAGTATTTCATACCCCTCATGGAAGTATCTCCACACCAGTATTTGCTCCAGTTGGTACTCAAGCTACAGTGAAAAGTTTAACACCAGCTCAACTTGAAATGTTAAACGCTAATATGGTCTTAGCAAATACATACCATCTGTATCTGAGGCCCGGTGACAAGATTATCTCTGAACTAGGGGGGATTCATAAATTCATGAATTGGTCAAAACCTATACTCACAGATTCTGGAGGTTTCCAGATATTTTCTTTAGCAGACAATCGACAGGTTCGTGACACTGGGGTAACCTTCAGAAGCCATGTAGACGGCTCTAGCCATCATCTGACCCCCGAAAAGGTTATTGCTATCCAAGAAAACCTCGGTGCGGATATTATCATGGTCTTAGATGAATGTACTGAGCCCTATGATAAGGCGTACAACCGTGTAGCTATTGCCCGAACACATCAATGGGCAATTAGATGTTTGGATGCAAAAACCCGGTCAGACCAAGCCCTTTTTGGGATCGTCCAAGGGGGAATATTTCCAGATTTAAGAGAAGAATCTGCCGAGTTTATCTCTAGGCTTAACTTTCCGGGGAATGCAATTGGTGGATTATCAGTAGGTGAAACCAAGGAAGAAATGCTCCAAGTATTAGAGGTTGTAGATGCGGTGCTCCCAGAAAATAAACCCCGATACCTCATGGGGGTAGGCACCCCTGAAGATCTTGTTAATAGCGTAATTCGAGGCATTGATATTTTCGACTGTGTGCTACCTACACGGTTGGCACGTCATAAATCCGCTCTGTTGTTAAATGGAAGGTTAAACTTAGCAAATGCAACTTATCGTGACGACCCAAGACCAATTGATCAAAATTGTAGTTGCTATACGTGCGAGAATTTCTCAAGAGCCTATATAAGACATCTCATCAACACCGGAGAGATGCTCTCATCTAGTCTATTATCCATTCACAATCTCCACACGCTTATTAGATTTACGAAAGAAATACGCCAATCAATTATTGATCAACGTTTCGACAAGTTCATTAATCAATTCTTTTCTAACCAAGACTACTAAAAATATCTCGCCTGAATCTGATAAACATGTAAGAAAAGATATGACAATTTTTCAAACCATCCTATTGGGATTTATCCAAGGTGCAACCGAATTTATCCCCATCTCCAGCTCTGGTCATCTTGTACTAACAGCTCATTATCTTGGTTGGGAAATCCCTGCCCAAGATGCTTTTATCTTTGATGTCCTCCTTCAAGTAGCTACTCTGGTGGCTGTATTCGCATATTTTCGGTCAGAACTTATCACAATCCTACGCGCAACTATTGTTGGTGTCTATCAAAAAAAACCGTTCTTTGATCCCAACGCAAAACTGGGATGGTATCTGATGCTATCAGCAATCCCTGCTGGGATCGTTGGATTATTTGCCAATGACCTTATCAGGGA
>JASFVL010000139.1:0-9208 GCA_050049875.1 Anaerolineales bacterium | reverse complement strand
TATTAATTATGCTAACCTTTTTTTTCGTTTCAGATCTCCATGGGGTAACCCGTCACTACAACAAGTTATTTGATGCCATCGCCCAGGGCAAGCCAGACGCTGTATTTTTGGGTGGCGATCTTTTACCTACAGGGATTGATACACTGAGACAACAAGATCATTCAATAGATATATTCACGAGGAACTTTCTAGCGCATGGATTTTCTCATTTAAAGAACACTCTCAGAGATCATTATCCTAAAATATATCTAATCTTGGGTAATGACGACCTACGTGCGGAAGAACCCTTATTTGTTGAATATGAATCCGAAGGTATCTGGGAATATATCCACTCAAAAAAGACGTATTTTAATCATTTCACAATATATGGATACTCTTACGTTCCACCTACACCATTTCAACTAAAGGATTGGGAGCGGTATGACATCTCCCGATACACAGATCCAAATTGTATTCCCCCAACGGAGGGTTGGCGATCAATCCATGTGCCGAAGAACCAAATCGAACACGCGACAATGGATCAGGACATCGATCGGATTGTTGGTAGTGACGACTTGCAAAACGCCATCTTTTTATTTCACAGCCCACCATATCAAACTAACCTAGATCGGGTTTCAATCGGTAAGGTTATGTTTGATCATGCACCTTTAGATACTCATGTGGGGAGTATTGCTATTAGGCGACTGATCGAAGATGGACAACCCCTTATCACTCTCCATGGACATATCCATGAATCTCCCAGGATCACAGGCTCATGGAAGGATCGGATTGGTCGCACCCATTTATTCAGTGCAGCCCATGACGGCTCAGAATTATCACTCGTGATTTTTAATCCGGAGAAACCAGATATCGCTGAACGGCATTTATTATAATTTCCAAAATAACCCAATCAAGTTATGTGTGCATGCAAAGTATGTTTCACAGAAATAGATCTTTGAAAAGCTGTATATGTATTGACCCCCGTTAATCCATATCGATTATTCTCCTTCCAAGGCTGTTGCCAAAGCCAATGGTCGGGCAGCATCTGTAACGGCTCCGATCTTGACTGCATAGCTCGTTCTTTTCTCGATATCCTCATCGGATACGAAGTGTATATCGAGAATTTCTTTTATCTGATAGCCGGTATTATGATAATTTGCTTGAGCTAAGCTTAGGCTCCATCCCTCAAGCCAGGTTAACAAATCTCTCTTCTGTGCCTCACTACCCCGGAAATGAATTATAAGGTCAATATCGCTGCGAGGCCCTGCAGTTCCGTCTTTTGTACTACCAAAAATATACAACCCCTCAACCCCAAACCGTTTTGGATCTAGGTGAGCAGCGATTCTTTCTACACTATTTAAACGCCAACGCCAATGCCTATCTGATGTCTCTCTCTTAACAAGTTCTTTTTCCTCTTGAATATCCAAATCTGTCCGATGGGAAGGTGAGGCAAATAAAGCAATCGCTTCCTTTGAGTCCGCATTCATAAGGATCTGTATATTTCGACCGCCTGTTGAAGCTGAAACATCAATGACTCGGATGACATCCGATAGATATGAGAAATCCGGAAGAATATCTTCTAACATATTCTTCGAATCTGATAAAAACCGCTGATTATATATGACTCTTGAATCATCTGGATATAGAGGTAGGTAACGGATAGATGCCTCAACTAGGTCTTGAAAGAAATGAGTACCGAAAGAAGGATCGGGGACATAATCACCATGTTTCATAGCGATTTCAATTAGCATAGCGGTGTTGTTTATATCAGAGTAGGTCACGTTCACACCCAACCTACGGTCGCCGCGGCTTCCCCAACGACCGGGTCCCATAAGGATGAAGTGCCGTTTAGGTAGAATTTTATTTAACCTACCCACCGCCCTACCAACAGCTAATAGCTTCTGATAATCTGATATCTGAGCATAAGCACGCGGGTCTACAAAAACAACATGAGTGATATTAGAAACCGTACTGTTTGAAATATAACGGTATGCTGTAAAAACAATATCTTCCCGCGATATTCCACGAGGTATCAACGCTGGTTTGGCTTCCTCCCGATAACTTTGGGATCGGCACTGAAGTAGATAGAAGTCCTTTCCATCTGAAGCAAACTCAATATCAATCGGGTGTTTGAAATGTTCCTGAAGAACTTTCATAACAGTAGAAATCCGATCCAAGAAGTTTGTTCGCGATAAAAGACCCTCAAATGTGACCACAATATTATGTTTATCAAAATCCAAACCAAGTGTTTTTGGTTGTCTGATATGATCCTCACTAATGATTGAGACTAGATGATGTATTTGGGGATATTCCCGGTAATATTCCTGTAGAAACGGATAAATATCAACCGTTTCGAACGATCGAGTTTTTAGATTAATTACATCCATCATCTTGGGAGAATAGCGAACGGTCTCATCGAGAGTCACATTCACCCGCAAATTCGGTTTACCTGGTGCTGCCAAGATCGGATAATCATCACTGAGTCGATCCACAGCCCGAGTGCCCAAACCAGTCACCACTCGGACCAATCCATCCTGGCGTTGAATTCGACTTGACCAACGAAATTCATTATTACTAAACGCCACGCCAGCGAAAACTGGCAAGTAATAATCTCCTATTCTCGTTCCAACAACCTCCTGTATCAATATGCCCATTTCCTCATGATTATCAATCAGTCCGTGTTCAACACGATATTCGACTGGATCAGGTGCAAACATGGAGGCATAGACTTCGGATATCGCATCCTTTAAGGCTTCCAATCGCTCCTCTTTGGAGCCTTGATTTGCAATAAACAGGCTCTTATACTTGCCTGCAAAAGACATACCCACCTGGTCCTCTAACAAACTTGAACTACGAACTATCAATGGGACATCTTCAAGATCATCAAGTATCAATATGAGACGATTAAGAATTTCCGGAGGAAATGAGGCGTTTTTAAAAACGTGGACCACGTAGGGATATTCTTGGCGAATTTGATTGATATCTTTATACTTTTGCTCGATAATATCTTCCAGATTGTTATATCTCATGAAATAAAAAATACTATCCGAGGCAAGATACCAAGTTTTAGGTGTCTTCACCCGTAATAATGGTTCAAGGGATTCATCTTGCTCTGACGAATATTTTAATATTTGGGTAGCCAGAAATAAACCGGCTCCTTTTCCCCCCAACTTGCCGTGACTATCCGATGGATATATGATTCTCTGGATTAAATCATTGAAATCCTTTACCTGAATGAACTTCTTTGCAACATTGATGAATGTGGGCTGATCACTCAATAGACGACGGATTAGTGATACAAGAATGCTGCTTTCACGCGCTCCTGATAATTTCAATTCTTGAGGACCAAGATGATTAAATCGTTCAATTGCGGTTCCAATCTCAACGATTGAAGAGCTTGGATCGACAAGAACATCCACCAAGAAACTAGTTTGATCTTCTCTGATCCATTGTTGGATTCTATCGAGGATGGCTTGCTCGCTTAAATACTTACCAGCCAATTCGTAAACTTCATCTGCAATGATTAAAGACTCTTCTCCAGTTTCAATTTGTGAGGGGTAATTAACATCGATAATTCCTTGCCCATCCCGATAAGCCGGGCTAAAATTCTCTAATAACTGTTCAGCCTCGTTGATGCCACTCCAAAATAGGTAATTGATCATTTTCCTAGAAATCCGTAATAACAGTTTTGGATCGGTCCGCTTGAGTAAATCAAGAATAACCCACCATTCCGCTTTCCTTTCCAAATCAGTTTTTTTACGTTCTTCAAAGACATCTTTTAGCTGTTGATGCAGAATATAGTTCCCGACTTGGTCAGCTATCGCTTCTATTAACCTGCGCTCTTCTTTTAAAAACGGACCTTCATCTTCACTTGGTCTTTCCTCTGTGTAACATACACTAATACTACCTATGGTTTCATCTTGAACAATGATGCTTGCGCTTTGGACCCAATGTGTTTCAACGTATCCTTCTGTTTGGCAACTTTTACCCCCACAAGTTATTTTCGCTTGGCAAATATCAGGATATTGCCATCCTGGAGGGATCGCTTCAATAGTCCCTTTACACACTTCATCGAGAGTAAGATCGGGATTGCTGATAAGCTCTTGAACCTCATAAAGGCAATTTAATTCTTTTGCTCTCTCTTTCAATTCATAGAGCAATTTGTCTAATTCGGCATGTTGATTTGTCATAAATAAAATCCTTAGGATTTGTGGACCACACCCCTTCCCCTACGACCATCTACCATAATCGTTAAGGGAACTGGCACTTTAACATGACGGATGTACTGGTTTTCATGAACAATATCTTGTCTTTCTAACCATTCCCAATCGATAGAATATTTCCCCCCAAATGGAATGGAGAAATAACTCACACTTAGATTTGTTAGGTTGTGAAAATAGTGAGACCCTTGGCTTAAGACAACATTGAATTTCTCTTTAGTAGCTTCAACAATCGCTCTTGCCCCCGATATTTGTCCCCACTCAATCGGAATACCCAACCAGGGATCAGTTGTTCCCAGGCGTCCAAAAACAATTAACAAGTATGATTTGCCCGCATCTAATAAGACACGATTTATTTCGGTCAATTCCTTAGCAATTTCTCGAGTATGTTTAATATCAAAACATTCCGGTTTGATGTAGATTACGTCTTCGATAAATTTTGTGACACCATTTCCCAACACATTCTCTGATGCAAGGAGGACATTATCGCCTGCCAACTCGATTTCATTTATCTCGACTTCTTCATCGAATACCGACATCCGCCGCACTTGTAAAAACCCGAATCGATTGGGGTTTAAAGTCATCGCAAATTCAATCTCAACTGGTCCACCTAGCGCATTTTCGCACACTTCTAATAATTTAATAATAAGCTGGTTTAGTGGGATCTCTTCTAGAACTAATAATGGAGCGAAGGTCAACACTCGGGGTCCATTCATGCTCGTCCCCATATATAACCTGGATGAGTTAGGATCATAAGTAGATGCAATATGGCGTAAAACTCCATCTTTTTCAGCTCGTGTGATACTCTCCAGGAGTAAATATTCTGTTTCTTTGATGGGGTTGTACTCCGCTGGCTCACCCATATTTACAGCCCAAAATTCAACTTGAGTTTGTTTTAATAATTCTTTTACTGACCGATAAGGTGGATCAACTTTTGGTAAAGCCGGCGAATAAGACCACGATATCCCCCCATCTACGATTATCTTCCCGAGACCCAAAGCGAGGTGAACGACTCCATCTTCATGATTTGCACGCCCCATTGGATAAAAGTTATAAGAACGAGCAACTCCAGATAACTCAGGATAAAACCGATCCCCAAACCTCTTTCCAACCTCCTCTTGGATAATGACAGCCATTTTCTCCCCTTCAATCTGATGCTTGGTGGCTCTTATATAATCTTTTGCAGATTTGAAATATGTTGAGGCATATACGAATTTTATCGCCTCGACTAGTTTTCTAAAACGGATGTTGACATCATATTGATTGTTTGGGATCATCTTAGTAGCATATACACCGGCAAAAGGTTCATATGTGGAATCTTCCAACAAACTTGATGATCGCACCGCAAGGGGGGTGTGAACTTTTGAAATCAATCTGCGTAGGTCTCCAAGAGCTTCAAACGGAAGTTCAGCTTTTTGGAAAGACATCGCAATTCTGTCATCCGGTAATTCTGAGTCCATTACTTCATATAAATTATTACGCTCCATAAATTGATCAAAAATGTCCGTTCCTATTACTACCATATTGGGGATATTCATAGTTATTTGGGGGAAATCTAAAGAGTCTATTTCTGAAAACAAAACATCGCAAATCTGGAATAATCCCTGTGCTTTTCCACCTAAAGAGCCTTTACCAATAATCCTAATTGGAATTCCGGTTTCAATGGATCTGCCTACAAAGGAAAATCCATCTTCGTTAATTAAGGAACTTGTATTTCCGATCATCAAATAAACTCTCTGCTATACCCAGCCACGCTCTTTACACGCATCCGAAACTCTATCCACCGCAATTGCGAAAGCAGCATCACGAATACTTAACCCTTCGGATTTAGCAAACTCACTTATTTCTACATAAGCCGAACTCATCACCACATCCAATTGACTAAGAACTTCATCTTTACCCCAATAATAATTATTATTACTTTGCACTTGTTCTAAGTAACTGCTGGTTACGCCTCCTGCATTAGCCAAGAGATCGGGAATTACATGGATCCCTTTATCTCTCAGAATTTCGTCCGCTTGTGGAGTAGTTGGACCATTCGCCCCTTCAGCAATGATTTTTACCCTTGAGCTAATCATGTCTACATTTTCTGCTGTGATCTGGTTTTCCAAAGCAGCAGGAATCAGTAAATCGACGTGCTCTTTGATCCAATCCTCTCCCGGCGAAATATCATATCCCATATCTTGAGCTTTATTTTTATCAATATCACCAAATTGATCGGTAATGGACAAAAGTTGAGGGATATCAATTCCATCTTTTTTCTTGAATGCATAGCTGGTTTGATCAATTTGGTTCCAGCTTGACACACATGTTGCTGTCCCTCCCATTTTATAGTAAAGATCCAATGCAAATTGACCGACAGTTCCAAACCCCTGAAAACTAGCCTTCGTATTTCCAGGATCAATACCCAATTCCTTCAATGCTTCTCGTACTGTTATCATGACACCGTAACCAGCTGATTCTTTCCCGCCGAGAGTCCCACCCATTTTGACGGGTTTACCTGTAATAAATCCAGGGTATTTGGCACCAAGTATCGCTTCAAACTCATCAAGCATCCAGATCATGTGTTGCGGATTTGTCATTAAATCGGGAGAAGGAACATCCGAGAGAGGTCCAATGTTCTTTGAAATCTGCCGGACCCAACCCCTGCATAGTCTTTCTTGCTCTAATAGGCTTAAATCGTGTGGATCGCAGACTACTCCACCCATACTGCCACCAAGCGGGATATCAACAACAGCACACTTCCAAGTCATCCACATGGCCATAGCGCGCACTAAATCGACATTTTCTTGAGGGTGAAATCGAACTCCCCCTTTCGCTGGTCCACGGGCATCATTGTGTTGAACCCGAAATCCACGGAATATCTGTATCGGACCATTGTCCATCCTGACTGGAATACTAAAATGGTACTCTCTAATCGGGTTGCGTAATAATTCCCTAGTGGCCGGTTCCAAATCGAGGAGATTTGCTGCACGGTCGAATTGATCTTGGGCTATCAAAAATGGGTTATACGATTTGCCATTCATCCAACTCACCTTCCTACCTAATCTCGTCTGATGTGCAATTAATTACCTTGTTAAAGTCGGATACTCCAGGTCTGACATCGTGGTGACATTGCCATCCCAACCACTAATCAACAGCTCCTCTCAATCCGACATGTTTGACAGCACACCATAAGCTTCGTCACTTGCCATGATATTATAAATATTTAAAGGCGTTGTTTTGAAATTGTACACGATATCCTAAGAAAATGATGAACCATATCTTGAAGCGATATGAAACATCCCACATGCATACGAATACACATCACTCAACCAGGAACATTGATTGGGATGTGCTAAAATAAATAACAAGACCGATTTTGTCCTAATTATTCAGTATGAGGAGCTAACATATGGCCCATTCAAAATTTGTCAGAATTATCATCGATGGGAACCAAGTCGAAGTGCCAACTGAGACAACGATACTTGAAGCTGCTAAGCAAGCAGACATCGATATCCCAACCATATGCTACCATCCTGCATTAACCGCAAACGGTTTGTGCCGGCATTGTATTGTCGAAGTGGAGGGCTCGGATAAATATGTCGCTTCTTGTGTAACTGAAGTCAACGACGAGATGGTGGTCCAGACTTCTACAGAGGAGATAATCAAGATGCGGCGCACAATCCTCGAGATGCTTGACGCCAGTGTAAATCTATCTGAAGCCCCAGATTTGCAAAAACAATTAAAAGAATATGGCGCTGAAACAAATCGTTTCTCAAACACAAAATTGCGCGGCAAATCATTAATGGACGATAACCCATTTTACGTCCGTGATTACGAGCAGTGTATCTTGTGTTGGGGGTGTGTACAGGCTTGTGGAGATGACCTGCAATATACCTATTCACTCTCAATTGGAGGAAGAGGATACGCTAGCTATATCGCCACATATTTTGACAAACCAATGCCAGAAACTACCTGCGTTTTTTGTGGAAACTGCGTTGCGGTTTGTCCAACGGGTGCATTGAAAAGCAAAAATGAGCACATGCTGGAATTAGGACTTAGCCACGAACAGATTAGAGAAAATAAGAGAAAGAAGTAACCACATCCCCAATTGGGTGAAAATAGAGTCAAAAAAAATAACCATTATCTCGAATAAATAAGGAAGGTTCAATGCTTCAAGCAGAAAAAGTCGTTCGCAGCACGTGTCCTTACTGCGGGGTTGGCTGTCAAGTTGATTTGCATATTCAAAAGGATCATATATTTCGAGTGACAGCGCCCTTTGATGTTGCTCCCAATTATGGACGATTATGTGTAAAGGGACGATTTGGAATGGATTTTGTCCACCACCCATCCCGTTTAACGAAGCCTTTAATTAGAAAAGATCTAGGCGGAAGACCAAGGAAACCGGTGGGATTAGATGGTTTTCGACATGCCACCTGGGATGAAGCATTAGATTTGGTTACAGAAAAATTGGCAACCATCATGATCAAGCATGGCGGAGATTCTGTGGGAACATTCTGCTCCGCTAAAGCAACAAACGAGGATAACTATATCTTCCAGAAATTGGTTCGCGCAGTACTAGGTACAAATAATGTTGATCACTGCGCTAGGTTATGTCACGCTGCCTCTGTCACCGGTTTACAAATAGCTATTGGATCTTCAGCTATGTCTAATTCAATTGCGGAAATGGAAAACCTGGATGTGTTTATCGTTACCGGCTCAAACACAAGTGAAACCCACCCAGTTATCAGCACTTTCCTTCGTCAAGCGGTTGTTCATAAC
Source organism: Anaerolineales bacterium (assembly GCA_050049875.1). Lineage (GTDB taxonomy): Bacteria > Chloroflexota > Anaerolineae > Anaerolineales > UBA11858 > JASFVL01. Next base: position 245 of record JASFVL010000139.1, on the reverse strand, counting down.
GGAGCCAAATTAATCGTTGCAGATCCTCGCAAAATTGAAATGGTCGATTTTGCTTCTTTATGGCTTAGACAGGAACCTGGTACCGATGTTGCTGTTTTTCAAGCTATGGCTCACACTATCGTTAAAGAGGGGTTATATGATCAAGATTTTATTAGAGCGCGTACGGAAGGATTTAAAGAGTATGAAGAATCTTTGGAGGGTGCCACACCTGAATGGGCCGAAAGGATTTCAAAAGTTCCTGCAAG
>JASFVL010000004.1:0-39106 GCA_050049875.1 Anaerolineales bacterium | reverse complement strand
GAAATCGCTGCACTCACAGCCGATGAAGCGTTTTACTATCTCGACGCTCCCATTAAACGCATTCATTCCCGTTCAGTTCCCGATCCTTCTTCGCCACCGCTTGAAGAAGCTATGCTTCCAAACTTGGATCAGGTCATTGTAGCAATCAAGGAGGTTATGAAAGATTTAGCATGAACTCGCGCGAACGCGTGCTTACCGCCTTAGAGCATCGTGAACCCGATCGCGTGCCTGTCGATTTCGGTGGTACGAGGGTTACTAGCACTCATCCAGCACCACTCCACATGCTTCGTCAAAAATTGGGCATTGAGAACAACCCGATCAAGGTAATGGATGTTTGGCAAATGTTGGCTTGGGTTGAGCGTACTGATGTTGAGATGGTTGGAGGTGACGTACTACCAGTCCCCAGATTAAATCTTGATTTCGGTATGCGTATCGATCACTGGAAGCCATGGCAAATAGAAAATGACCTAGAGGTTAGAATGCCCATTTCTTTTCAACCCCTTAGCGAGCAAGATGGAAGCCTGATTTTATACCTGAACGACGAGCCAGTTGCTAAAAAGGTACCATCAAGCCCATACTTCGACAGCATAATTGAAACCCAAATGGCTTACGACACACCAGACGTCGAAAGAATTCCAATGATCATATTTGACGAGGAAGAATTAGAGTGGCGCCGCCATTGGGCCGAAACGTTGCGAGCTGAAACGGATAAAGCTCTTATTGGCGACTTCGGCTCTAACCTGGGTCGTTGGAGCTCCTATCAAGAGTGGCTGTATATGTTGGCTGCGAATCCGGATTGGGTACGTACTTGGTACGATAGAAAGATTGAAAACTTATTGACGAACGTTGAGCTTTATGCTCAGGCAGTTGGGGATCATATCGACCTGATTTATCTAATGGAAGATTTTGGCACCCAAAAAGGGTTGATGATCTCCCCCAAGTGCTTTCGAGAGATAATTGCTCCATATTACAAGCGTCTCTATAATTGGATACATGCCCATACGAGTTGGAAGGTGTTCTTTCACAGTTGTGGTGGAATTTACCCCATCATTCAGGACTTGATCGATTGTGGTATCGATTGTCTTAATCCCATTCAGACAAACGCTCTTGGCATGGAACCGAGTCGCCTGAAAAAAGAATTTGGTCAACAAGTGACATTCTGGGGAGGTGGGATCGACACACAATCCGTTCTCCCCTTTGGCAATGAGGAGATGGTCCAAGAGCAGGTTAAAGAGCGAATTGGCATCTTTGCTCCTGGAGGTGGTTTCGTTTTCAGCACTGTGCACAACATACAATATGACGCTCCAGTTGACAACGTGTTAGCTATGTTCGAAGCTGTCCACAAGTACGGACAATACCCAATCACTAACTAATACTAGAAGCACTAAGGTATTTCTACTATCTCCAATTAGATAGAAACGAAACAAGGAGAAGAATATGTCCTATGAAGTCGTTGTTCCCAGATTGGGCCTCACCATGGATGAAGCCCGTGTTGTTGAATGGTATCGGGAGGACGGTGAATGGATTGATGTGGGCGAGCCCCTTTTTGCTGTAGAAACGGACAAGGTAGTTCAAGACGTTGAAGCGCCAATGAGTGGGGTCGTCTATAGAATATCAGGATTGCCAGATGAGCCCTTGCCAATAGGTACACTAATCGCTTATTTGCTTGAGAACAATGAAGAGCCACCCTCTCTAGAGATCGCGGAGGAAAAACGGTTTCTTGCTGACCAGGATGATAAAAGACCAAGGAATTTCCAAACCCAACAAACCGAGCAATCACCGAAAGCGACGACCAAGCGTGCCAGTCCAGCTGCTCGGCGCCGGGCAAAAGAATTGAACATTGATTGGCGCAAACTGGAACCACCTGATGATGGTCCCATCCTGTTAGCTCATGTGGAACAAGCTGCTGAGCAGATTAAGTCACATCCTACTGCCCCTATAAAAGCCTCTCCATTAGCGAAACGTATGGCCGAGTCGGCCGGTATCAGCCTGGAAGAAATCGCTACACAGACACAAAGTGAAAAGATAACAAAAACGGATGTTGAAGCTTATGTCCATCAAAAGCAGGAGAAAGTTAGCCAATCCATACCTCAGGTACAGCTTGGCCAACTCACCCCTATGAGTCAAACGCGTCAGGTGATCGCTCAGCGAATGACTGAAAGTACCCAAACAACCGCTCCTGTAACCTTAATGACCGAAGCAGATGCAACCGAATTAGCCTTATCCAGACGGCGTCTCCTGGTCGCCTACGAAAGACGGGGGTGGTCTCAACCTGGTTATTCTGAGTTAATGATCAAACTGGTATGTGCTGCCCTACAGGAACATCCAACACTTAACTCAACCCTACTGGACGGAAAAATGCTTGTCAATGAGATGATCAACATCGCCTTCGCGGTTGATACCAAAACCGGTCTGGTAGCCCCGGTTGTTCACGATGTGGGCTCAAAGACCCTAAAAAGTATTGGGGACGAGTTCCAAGATCTGGTTGTTAAGGCACAGAATCGTCAGTTGACTAGCGAAGAACTTCAAGGAGGCACTTTCACGATCACTAATCTCGGGATGTATGGAGTTGACGCATTCACACCTATTATTAATCTCCCCCAAAGCGCAATCTTGGGGATTGGACGAATTTTTACTAAGCCAGTGGAATTTGAGGGACAGATTGCACTGCGCGAAATGATGACTTTAAGTTTGACTTTTGATCATCGGATTGTCGACGGTGGGCCAGCAGCGCGCTTTCTAAATACCATCCGAATTTTTGTAGAAGATCCTTACTTGTGGCTGATCACCTGAGAGGTATATTGATCGGGCTCGAATTCAAGCTCAAGTGATTCTAAAGAAGCCAACATATGCTTTTTTAATTCTTGCAATGTTTCAGCTGTGTCCCTGCGACGGATCGAATCGATGATTCTGGTATGCCACTTCACCGCCCGATCGCGATAATCAATAGGGTTGTAAAGTCGATGCTTAAGCAGCACAAGCCGGATTTGAGCGCTTAATGCCTCCCATGCTGCCAACACGCGTTTATGCCCAGAAATTCTACATAAGGTGTGGTGAAATTGAATGTCAATGTCAGTTGCCTCCGCTTGAGAGTAGTCTTGCTGGGCCAACTTCTCCATTTCAGACACCAGACTCTCCAACTCGCCTATTTGTTTCTCTGTGGCATTCCTAATAGCGTACTTAATAGCTAACGATTCCAATGCTTCTCGCAGCGTATAGATCTCAATTACATCCTCTTCATTCAGTTGCGACACCACTGCACCTCGATGGGAGCGCCGCACCACAAGACCTTCGTTTTCTAATACTATTAATGCATCCCGCACGGGACCTCGACTAGTTTCCATCGCCTCTGCGATTTCTTGTTCGACGATACGCTCGCCAGGCTTAAAACGGTTTGACAAAATCGCCTCACGTAGCCTATCAGCAACGTAATCACTTAGTGTCCTATTGGTTGGAGCCAATAAACCAATTTCTTTTCTAGCCATGTATGCCTCCCCTTCTTTACCAACACTCGCCAAAGCGAATCGGGTAAATGTAATATTTTGAATGAATCACTTCAGTCTGATTCAATTCTTAAAATTGCGGCGTTCTCCCATCCGTACCAGGTACAGCTCGCATTACTTCTATTATAAACCCTACCATGCTCTCAGTACCGAAGTTGATCCAGAACGTACCCGGCCTGAGACCAGAACCCGATTGGATGGATTGAATGCCCTTTTCAGCCAGGTATTCAACCACAGGTTTCTCATCATGTACGTTGAAACGGATATGATGTATGCCTTCTCCATGTTGTTCTAAGAAATCTGCCCAGATACTTTTACCATAAAGAGGTTGAATAATCTCTAACTCCACAGGACCAAGTTCAGTAAAAGCCATCCGGGCAGTATAATCACCAGGATTCCCATGATAAAACCTCTCAAAGTCCTTCCGATCGGCTGGGGGCCATTCGATGGTACGAAATGGACCAATACCAAAAATCCGTGAGAGGTTTTTGACTGTTCGATCTAGATCGTGAACCACCACGCCGATTTGGACAAAATCACGAAACATATCCTCAGGGTTACTAACTTCGCTTGACATCAACAACCTCCGGATGTAGAATCATTCTGTCAACAGTCATCAGTTAACGTTTGTGCAATCTTACCACAAATTTACTCTATCTCTTAACTCTAGTCTTCTGGAGCACTCAGAACGGCTAGTCAATTTTTATCTAATTAATATTTGAAAACCTACGGAATCCCCCATGGAGTTGAACGCTTATGACTAAGGAAATATTTGATCTATCCCACAAGGTCGCTGCTGTTACCGGAGCTGGAGCGAACGGTGGAATTGGTCATGCTATCGCTATTGGTTTCGCTCAGTTCGGAGCTTCTTTGATCGTTTCCGATATAGACGATGATGGCCTGGAAAAAACGCGGCGGGAAATTGAGGAGCTTAATCGTGACGTAATCGCTGTCCATTGTGATATCTCAAACCGTGATGAAATAGATCAACTCTTCTCCGAAATCGACGCTATTTTTGATCATCTAGATATCTTAGTGAATGTCCCATTTTACTTTCCACGTCGGGTGAAACCCCATCAATTAGAACTTGAAGCTTGGGAAAAGACATTATCGGTCAACCTAACCGGTTATTTTCTCTGTGCTCAAGCAGCAATTTCTAGAATGCTCAGACAATCCAATGGGGGAAGCATTATCAACATAAGCTCCACCACGGGAGTCACTGCTCTGGGGCGGGGTAACTTCCCGTATAGTTGTTCCAAGGCAGGAGTCAATCAAATGACCAGAGAGTTGGCTATTGAATACGCATCAGCAAAGATACGCTGCAACGCCATTGTACCCGCACAGGTGCTTACTCCTGGGTTTAAACAAGCCTTGTTAGAGGACCCCCGTTTCAAAGAGAAAATCCTACCCCACATCCTACGCGGTCTTCCTATCGGTCGCTTGCTTGAACCGGAAGAATTTGTCGGGCCAGCGGTTTTTTTAGCCTCCCAAGCCTCTCAAGCCGTGACCGGTGTATTGTTACCCGTAGATGGGGGTAATCTCGCCCTAAACGCGAGCGGTAGTCACACCTGGTCGAGTGAGTAATCATCCATTACTGATTAAATCTATGATCATCTCTAAGAAGTAAACAATGGATACAAGAACCCCTTCCAAACAAGAACCAATAACTTCTCGCCAGAGAGTACTAGCCGCTCTTGACCATAAACAACCCGATCGGGTACCACGCGATCTTGGAGGGACGACGGCAACTAGTGTAAACATCGTAGCCTATCGCAATTTGATAGAGCACCTAGAATTAGATGAAGACGCTACCCTGTTCAGTGATCGCGTGCGTCTTGCGAACCTTTCAGAGGAGATTCTCGATCGATTTAAGATTGACACTCGCCCCCTAATTGTAGGAGGAGGTTTTGGGGTTGGAAAACCAAACCCAGATGGTACATTCACTGATGGATACGGTATTGTGCGTTCTTTGCCAGATGAAAGGGGCCATTGGTATGTCGTAAAACCTCCCTTGAGCGGTCCAATCTCAAAATCCGATGTTGCTTCTGCGGCTCATAATTGGCCTGACCCAGCAGACCCAATTTATACGGATGGCTTAGCTGAAAGAGCGAGCAAATTACATCAAGAAACGGAATACGCAATCGTTTTGACGTTACCCATTGGAAGCATTCATGTCGCCCAATGGTTACGCGGATTCGATGAGTGGTTAATGGATTCGGTAACCGATCCCGATCTCTCAATCTATTTGCTTGATCTCTTGCTTGAACGATGGCTGGATGTCACCCAAAGACTGTTGGAAGTAGTGGGTTCTAACGTCGATGTGCTTTTTTACGCGGAAGACATAGCTTTCCACAAAGGACCAATGGTTTCCCCCAGAACATATGAGCAAATAATTCATCCCTATCAGAAGCGGGTGTTCCGTTTCCTAAAAGATAACACTCATGCAAAGCTTCTCTATCATAATTGTGGTTCAGTCACCTGGCAGATTCCCGATCTAATCGAGATGGGTGTCGACGCGCTTAATCCTGTACAAGTTACCTCTTACGATATGGGAGACACTGCCTCTCTTAAACAACGATTCGGTGAGCGTATCGCATTTTGGGGAGGGGTCGACACCGGGCATGTCCTACCTCAAGGCACTACCGAAGATGTCCATGCTGAAGTCCAAAAGCGGGTAGTTGATTTATCTCGGAATGGTGGATATGTTTTAGCATCAGTGCACAATATTCAGGCTGATGTCCCCCCACAGAATATCTGTGCAATTTGGGATGCGGCTGACTGTTTGGAGTCCAAGTAATGCACTACGAATAAATTTTTCAATCCGTGGCATTACTACAAATCCTAAAACAGATAGTGTAATAATTGTTGGAGCCTTCCATATGAACAGATACCGCATTGCTGTGATACCTGGGGATGGGATAGGAAAGGAGGTCATCCAGGAAGGAGTTAAAGTTCTCCAAACAACCGCCCAGTTGAATAGAGGTTTTGAATTTAATTTTGAGAACTTCCCCTGGGGCAGCAGTTACTATCTTGCCCATGGCCAAATGATGCCATCCGACGGGCTCAACATCCTGCGAGATTTTGACGCCATCTATTTTGGTGCAGTTGGTTCAGCGGACGTACCAGACCATATCTCATTAAGAGGATTACGTTTGGCAATATGTCAGGGATTTGAACAATATGCCAATCTCCGCCCCTCACGACTGCTACCAGGAGTTGAAAGTCCTTTGCGTTTGAAGGGCCCAAAAACGATTGATTTCGTGGTTATTCGGGAAAATACTGAGGGAGAATATAGTGGTGCAGGTGGACGTATACATCGGGGATTAGCGTCAGAAACAGCGGTGGAAACGACCATATTTACACGGTCGGGGGTCGAGCGCATCATCCGATTTGCTTACGAGGTCGCCAAGAGCAAACCACGTAGACTCCTCAGCAGCGTATCTAAATCTAATGCGCAAGAACATGTATTCACTTTGTGGGACGAAATCTTCGTCCAAATCGGCCAGGATTACCCAGATGTACAAACAGAGCGCGTCTTGGTGGACGCCATGGCAGCTCGCTTTGTCTTACATCCTGAATCACTGGATGTAGTCGTAGCTTCAAATCTGTTCGCGGATATTCTCACTGATTTGGGAGGTGCAATTTGCGGTAGTCTGGGAGTAGCGCCAAGTGGAAATTTAAACCCCGAAAGGGATTACCCTTCCATGTTTGAGCCCATCCATGGTTCAGCCCTCGACATATTCGGTAGAGGTATCGCTAATCCAATAGGGATGGTATGGAGCGGGGCAATGATGCTTGAATTCCTTGGCGAAGTTCCAGCATCCGAAATGATATTACAAGCGATTATACAGACGACTTCTGAAGGCAAGTTTATGACCCCCGATCTTGGAGGTAAAGCATCCACGGAGGAAGTTGGGGATGCGATTGTAGAAAACCTTATGAAGTTAGCTTAATCCAGTGCGATACTTTGTCCAACGCTCAACTCAAATTTATTAATACAGATTTACACTAACCACAAATCGCGTTAGGGGGTTTTAAATATACAAACGACCTAATCTATGATTTTTAGATGGGTAAGGATCCAATTCACAAGAATAAATTCCCAATACTTTGACCTTTAGATGAACCTACGCCTTCATACAGGGTTGACGACCTCCAATAAAACGCAAAGTAAATGGGCGGAGAGGGACTTGAACCCCCGGCTTCCTCCTTGTAAGGAATGAGCGCAAAGTGTCCATTGTGTCTCTCCCCTATATATTGCCCACTTTATCTACATAATCACCATATATGGGAGTGTTTCTTTCCACTGTGTCTATAATTTCCATGCCATGGTACCGGGGTTGCACCCGGTTGCACCAGGTATGACGAAGGAAGGACGAACCATAACCCTGAAATACAATTTTCAAGGAAATTCCTATAAAACGATATCAGGGACTTAACCGAATAAAGGCAACTCTCAACCTAACGAATAAGAAACTATTTTCTCAATGTCTACACCAGCATATATGGTAGTAATGATACTCAATCTGTACCGAAACTGCACCAAGAATTGGATTAAGTAAAGGCGATTCTTTGCTCATTGAGTGTTATGTACGGAAATGCACTGCCTCAAAACTGTGATTTGCCTTTTCGATAACATAACACCTATAAGTAGACTCGAGATGAAAGGTGAGGAACGACTCGGACGCAGTTAAAAATTTTCTGGCGTAGATCATATTTTCGTCTTATCAATTAACATTCCATGTTTGTAATTAATATCTATTGTTATGTTAATTGAGCATCGGGATCGAGAGGCAATCGGATGGGTCGACCACCTTCCATCGCTGACTGGCGAATAGCTAAGATCAGCTCTTGGTCCAATCGTGCTTGCTTGGGACCGTATGATGGTTGCTCCCCAGAATTGACAGCATCGACAAGACTTTTTAAGCAACCAGCGACCCCAATCTCGTCGTCGTGCCACTGTAAACCGCGCTCTTGCATTCTATCAAGAAAGGGATTATTCCAACGGACAATGGGCATTTCCTGATCTCCGGTGTGAGCCATGATCCCGACGAGTGCCCCGCCATCCACGCGCTCCCAGCGGCGTTCCAGGGTGATAAACTGTGGGGCTTCTTCTCCCGGAGCTAGCAAGCTTAATCTCTCTTCCACATCCAAACCCACTCCTACAGTAATCCCCATACCCTTTTCAGCCAGAAAACGGCTGCTACGCCACCATCTTAATGCCGAGTCATAGCCAACGCTCGTCCAATGGAAGATGCCTACCTGGCCGCCTTCAAATTCGATTAAGCCGTGTTCTTGGGTTTCTACCCTGGCTTCATGCGCCTTATTTAACTGGGACCAATGGGGTGCTAAGCGGTATTTACTCACTACACCTGTCACTTTTAGCGGTTTGGCATCGAAACCCAGGTAACTGCGCAGAACGCTGACCCCGTGGTATCCATGGCCTGCGAAATCATTAAATGATGAATACACGCGACCGAAAATTCCGGACTCGATTAATTTTAGCTTGATCTGTTCAAGAGGACGGCGGTGGAATTGCTCAGCGACTTCCAACCTCAATCCCCTCTGGTCCGCGGCCGCGATGATCACATCGGCTTCTTTGAGATCGTGAGCGATGGGGGTCTCCAGGAGAACGTGTAGCCCGGCTTCAACGGCCATTAACCCCACCACACCGTTGGCGCGATACGCAACGCTTACAATACCAATCTCCGGAATTGTCTCTTCCACCAATCGGTTGATATCTGTGTACCATGGGACATTAAGACTTTCTCCTAAATTCCTTGCAGAATTTACACTCCGCCCCCATACTGAAACCAATTCCAGTTCACCCGAAAGCGCTTTCAACATCGGACCATAGAGATAATGCGACCGTTTTGCAGTCCCGATTATTGCTACGCGATATGGTTGTAGAGTTGGCATAAATCACCTTGTAAGAAGAAATCAGTGATCGTATTGGTAAACGAATCAACATTTGAGATTGGATAATCGTGGTCCAGATTTGGAACCACTTTTAATTCGCCTTGAGGTAACCCTCTTGTTAAAGCGAGATACGCTTCAACTCCTGGTCTTTCCTCCCTATCGCCGCATAATACCAATGTGGGGACGATAATTTTGTTAAACGCTTGCTCCGAATATCCCAGTCTCAGCAAGTTGTGCAATTGTCTGACTAAGGCCTGCCAATAATCTGGGCCATGAACGTGAGAATGTATTTCTTTCATTCTCCGGGCAATTTCGGGATTCCGCATCAACGGCTCTTCATCCTGAATGAGTTCCTCGATCTCAGCCTCAGAAAGAGGCGGGCCTCCCCCGCAGTAGACAAGGGCCTGGACTTCATCTGGGAATTTCATCGCGAATTCCAACACGACGCCCTCTCCCATACTCCAGCCGCAGACAAATGGTTTTTCCAGCTTAAGTGCCTTTATAAATGCAAGCAAGTCATCGGCCATCATTTGATAACTGAATACCCCTGAGGGATTATTCATCCGTCCGTGTCCCCGAAGATCTGGTGTGAAAACATGGAATTGTTCAGCCAGGATTGGTTGATGAGGTGACCATATGCTTGAAGTGAGTCCCCCACCATGGAGAAGAATCAGCGCATCTCCCTCCCCGATTTGCTGATAAAAGGTTTCCAATCCATTTATTTTTATGTATTGTCCTTCAAGGGTGTCGATTTTCGCCATTATCTCAGCTCTTTGCTTCTAACCGTCCTCCCTAGTAACATTTCCAATCCTAAACTCGTCAACTGCTCTGTCATCGGCACTCCCCGACTATCCCAACCCATCAGATGGTAATACTCATCTAGCATGGGTTCGAGCTCAACCACCTGACCGCTGGCTGGTCCGGTCGTCATCGGTTGGATCAGGTTACGGGATGGCAGAGTGTCCGCTTCCCTGGCAAATCCTTCACGCACATTGAACAAGCGTGCCAATGTAGAAATGCGTTCCCCAACGCGCTCTAAATCTCTCACCCTGGGGTACTCAAACCCCGTGGAGGCATTAACCAACTGCCACAACTCCTTGAGGCTCATCCCATAAGCAGGGAAGACACACAAACAGGCGCTGTCCCATACAGCTTTTTCGGCCTGGTGATCGCGGAATAACTGCGGCTTACCCTCGGTCGTCAGCGGATCGGCGGATCCGCCAAATAGCTCTCCTAGTGGCGCTCCTCGCAGGTGGCAAGCGCCACGTTCAGATACAGCGTAAGCCAGCGCAGTGCCCTTGGCGGCATTAGGATGGTAGCCGGGCATCTCCAGCCCTTTGACGTGCATCGCAAACGGTTTCGCGGCGGGGTATCTCTCGGTGATAGCGGCCACACCCTGGGCCAGCCATTCACCGCAGCCCTCGACCTTGCCCATTTTCTTCACCAAGGCTATTGCGGCCTCAGCGTTCCCCCAGGCTGGCACGATCCCGTCGAGGTCATCCACGCCCAAAATGCCGCCCTCGAACATCTCCATCACAAAGGCGACCACCCCTCCCACTGAGATTGTGTCCAGGCCGTACTCATCGCACAGCCCGTTGAGCTTGATAATCGTCTCCCGGTTGGCGATGGCACAATTGGATCCTAGGGCATAGATGCTCTCATATTCCGGCCCCTCGATGATGGTGCCGTCTTCCAGCGGTTCAGTCCATTTACCGCACCCAATCGGGCAGCAGAAACAGGCGTACTCCTTTTTCCAATGTATCCTCCGGAAAGCGCAGCCAGAAATCTCGCCCGAACCCTTGAACTGTCCCTGCTGGAAGTTGCGGGTGGGAAGCGCCCCCATCACGTTGATAATCTCCAGAATATTAGCCGTTCCTTCTTCCATGAGCATCGTGACCGGGCTGGACATTCGCACTGCCCGGAACGCCAACTGCAAAGCACGCTCGAATTGATCCTTTGCGTGGACCCGCACGCCACCTTTGCCGCGCACCGCGATGACCTTGAGATTCTTGGATCCCATCACCGCACCTACACCACCACGCGCTAATGCCCGGCTCTCATTAAATATCCCCGCCAGGTTGCGCTGCGCTTCTCCGGGAGGTCCGATCACCAGGGATTGCCAAGTCGGGTCCAATTCTTTCCGGATTAGTTCTGTTGCTTCGGAAATTTTGGTACCCCAAAGATATTCCCCCGGACGGATTTCCACGTGGTCCCCATCGATGACCAGCTTGGTAGGATATTGGGCTGCTCCCGTTAGGACCAAGGCATCATAGCCCGCATATTTGAGCATGTTTCCCCAACAACCTCCACAGTAGGAATCGAAATAAGTGCCTGTGGCTGGGCTTTTGGTGGTCACGCCAAACCGTCCCGAAGTAGGCGCAGTGGTGCCGGTCAATGGGCCGTTATGAAAGATCAGATGGTTTTCCGGCGAGAGCGGGTCCACACCGGCGGGTTGTTCTGTATACAGCAACCAAGCCCCCAATCCCTTTCCGCCCAAGATCAGCGGCATCACATTTGCAGGCAGCGGGGTAGTTTCAACCCTTCCAGTCGATAAGTCGACCCACAAGATACGGTCGCAATAAGCTCGTTGTGCCAATTCCATGTTGCCCTCCTAATCCAGCGCTGGGCTGAAATTCGGACGTTCGCTAACGTAGATAGCCCCGGTGGGGCAAATGCGGGCACACTCTGGTTTGCCATCGCAAAGGTCGCAAACCACTGGGTACCAATCCAAACACCGATTATCTTCGAAGGTGATCCCTTCTTCGGATTTAATAATCACCTGGGGCGGGCAGATGGCCACACACTCGGTGCAGTTGTCGCAGCGCTCAGGTAATAGTTGGACAGCTCCGTTCTCTGGGTGCCAGCGCAGGGCTTCATTCGGGCAGACATCGATACATTTCTGGCAGAGAGTGCAAAACATCACTTTGTGCTGGCCGGGTTTGCTCTCGGGATCGATCCTTAGCCGAGCCTGGTTGGTGCCGTAGTCGCCGTTGCTGTGGCTGGCAACACAAGCCACTACGCACAGATTACAGCCGATGCACAAGACCATGTTGGCTTTCAAGCGAACAAAATCCCAGACATCGCCGCGCAAAGCTTCGTCCACCGTCCAACCGCGGTGGGCAATACCGGTGAGTTGTGCGACCATCGCTTCGGGGTCCGGGGATTTGGTGATATTGCGACCCATCAGACAGCCGGAGGCCCCTGCTTCTTGGGCTTCAGCGTACATTTCCAGGGCATCGCGCTCGTTGTCAGAGCGAGCACCCCCCAAAACCAGGGTCGGCACGCCGCTAACTTCGATCAGGTGCCGGAAAGAATCCACATCCCCGGTATAAGGGATTTTGAGCGCATCGGCGCCAATCTCAACAGCCATACGCGCCCCCAAGGTAAGAAGCTCGACGATATTGGCGCCAGTCACCCGTCCGCCATAGGCTAGCGGCTCGATGATGCAGGGCAGCCCAACTTGACTGCATTCATTGACAAATTTAGCGCACTTATCCACCCCAATGGCTTCCACTTTGTCGCTGTAACCCAGGAATAAAAATATTGTGATAGCAGTCGCCCCCAAAGCAAGAGCTTGCTCCGCAGTGATGATCTTCTCGTTGAGCAACAACCGCTGGGGCACGGCGTTGGCCACATTGGATGTTCCAAGACGGGGCACATTCATCCAATCGGCTCGTACGATTAGGGCAGGGCCATCACGTCCCCGGAAGAGGTGCGATAGCCGGAGGGCTTGACCCGGAGACAGCAATATACCATCCGCACCGCCAGCGATGACAGTCTCGATGATGGCGCGCAAGTTAACCACGTTAGGAGTAACATCGCACATATAGCCGTGGTCAGCAGCCACACAGATGGCACGGCCATCCCCGTAACGGTTGAGCAAACGGTCCATTCGGTTTTGCAGTCCGGATTTCACGCCACACCTTCCTCGTGAGCTCCCAACGGGGCATGAACCAAGCTTTTATACTTTTTCAAGCTTTTTACTGGATCATCGTCCCCGAAGATGGACTCCCCCAGCCAGATACCCGTCGCTCCCAGTTGCAAGGCTTCAGCTAGTTCGGGGGCATCCGCTTCCAAACCAAGGGGTTTGACCCAAACCGGTGTACATCCGCACATGGTTTCAATGATTTCAAACGACTCTGACCCGGGCCAGGGGACGGCAACACCATCCGCACCGCCCTCCAAAGCGAAAGATACACCCAATTCGATAGCCTTGTTCATGAGTACCACCCGCGAGCCGATAGGCTGCACATCTACGATCACTGGCATCCCCAGGTTGGAACCTTCCAAGGCCAGATTGACCGTCCGCTGCATGCATTGGGCTTCGATTTCTTCGTCATGACCCAAGATAAAGTGCATCACCAAGGCGTTGGCACCTAGGTTGAGCGCATGGCTGGGTTCGAGCAGTGGTATGTATTCGACATTCTCAAGCGGCAGCACGAACTCATCCCGCCGCAGAGCGTTGGTCCAGTCAGCGCGCACCAGCAAGGCAGCATCCTGGCGGGTGCGTGACCCCAGGTTACGCGCCTGTCCTGAGCTGGTGACAATACCATCCAGCAAAGGTAAAAACGATCTGACGGCCTCCTTAAATTGCTCAAGGCCGGGAAGTGCACCCAACACCAGGCCATTGCTTGTATCAACCACCAGACTGCGCCCGTCGGCCAGGTTGAGCAGCTCATTCAGGCGATATAGTTTGTCGCTCATCGCTTTTTCCTTTTATCGGTATAAACTTCAATGATATTCCTGGTTTCAAGGTACCAATTCTTATAGATAATCAACCAACAACGGCCACAGACGCTGGTAGTTTTGATACCGAGCCTGATAACGCTCATGCAAGATCAGGTCTGGCTCGAAGGTGTGCTGGGGTTTGACCATAGCGGCCACACCCTGAGGGTAACTCTTAAAAACCTTTGACCCAACTCCAGCTATGATAGCCGCGCCCAAGGCCCCAGCTTCCGTGATCACCGGGCGGATGAAGGCTTTCCCAAAAATGTCGGCACAGGTTTGCACCCAGACATCGGATTGACTGCCACCCCCCACGACGCGGTAATCCTCGATTTGAATGCCGGTTTCCGGAAGTGAATCGACCACTTCTTTGAGATAGAAAGCTGCTCCTTCAATGATGCCTTTGAGTACATCACCGCGGCTGGTTTCCAGGCGCAGCCCTGCGATCAGACCGGAGGAATCAGCGATAAACTCGGGCGGACCGGTGGTCGTAAAATGTGGAAGCACCATCACAGTACTGGGGTATTCTGGGATTTCGGCGAAGAGTGTGGGATAAACGGAGCGACCACTCACTTCTGCCTGGCGATGTTCAGCAGCTGCAAAGGTGTCCCTAAACCATTTCACCAGCGAGCCACCCTGATTGTAGATGAAGCAAACATAGCGATCTGGTATGGCATGATGTTCAGTATTCAAGCCTCGCTCAATCATTATTTTGGTAGCAGGTTGGACGGCAAAAACTGGAGTGATGCAGTGATAAGTACCCATCCCGTAGACGGCGCTGCCCGAATCAACCACCCCGCAGCCGACCGCATTGGCGCACTGATCGTGCGCGCCTAAGATTATGAACACACCCTGTGGAAGGCTAAGTTCGTTGGCGATATGCTTCGATACCATCCCAACCACAGTCCCCGATGGGGCGGTGGCAGGCAACTTGGAACGGTCAAGACCCACATCTTCTAATAGGGATTCTGACCAGTCGCATTTCTGGATGTCGAACAACAGCGTACGGTTAGCTAGCGAATAATCAACCACTGGGTCAGCCCCCAACATGAAGGCGATAAAAGCACTCCAATGCAAGAATTTGTAGGTACGGTAGTAAAGCTCGGGTTGGTGAGCACGAAACCATTTGAGTTTTGTGAGACTGTAATGATTTCCGAGGGTGTTACCATTGATAGCGTAAAGCCGTTCATCCGGCAGCAACACAGCCAGATCTTCCAAGAATTCCTCCCCGCGGCTATCAAAGTTCAAGATAGATGGCCCCAAAATATGGCGGTCCACCGAAACGGGGACGGTCGCTTCTCCCAGGGATGAAACTGATAAAGCGCGGATGACCGCTCCCGGGCGAGCAGTCGTCACCGAGCGGATGGCATTTTTTACGTCCTCCCAAATAGCCGCGGGGTCAAGCTCTGCCCAGCCCGGTTGGGGAATATAGGCGTCGTATTCTCGATATGCGGACTCCAACATCTCGCCATCGAGGGAAAACAATGCTACTTTACAGCCCGTCGTGCCAACATCGATCCCAAGTAAACTCATGATGAATCTCGATTGACTATAGCTTCAATGCCATCCAGGATAAAATACGGATTGTGTTTCAGTCTCTCTTTAAATTGCGGGTTAGACCCCGAAATTTACAGAAAAACCGCTACATGATCAAAATACCACTTGATCAACCCGCAGGTGCGCTCGAAAATGGCATCTTGGGCGGCGGTTAATCTGCCCGTGGATGGTAAGGTGGATTCATTGTTGCAATTGATAATATACTTCATTCCACCTTAGCTCCTTCTTGAATTCGGACAGCTTTGTGTCATTATCAATCAAAAAAAACTCAACCTCTGCCATATCTGCAAAGTCTTCCAAGTGCTTTGAGGTAAGTGCCTGACTGAAACCGGTGTGATGGGAACCGCCTGCTAATATCCAAGTAGCTGCCGCAGTCTTCAGATCGGGCTGGGGTATCCACACCCCACGAGCGACCGGTAAATTTGGCAGTGGGTGATCTGGTTCGACAACATCAACAACATTTACGATCATCCGAAATCTATTTCCAAGATCAATAACTGAGGCATTGATCGCTGGACCAGGTGGCACATCGAACACCAATCTCACGGGGTCAGCTTTCCCACCAATACTGAGAGGATGGATCTCACAGGACGGCTTTCCATCCGCGATGGATTCACAAATTTCCAGCATATGGGCGCCCAGAACCTTCATATTCCCTGGTTCAAGATGATAGGTGTAATCTTCCATAAACGAGCTGCCACCCTCTAATCCAATTGCCATCACCTTCATGGCACGTACTAGAGCTGCGGACTTCCAGTCTCCCTCAGGACCAAAACCGTATCCCTCAGCCATCAAGCGCTGCACCGCAATTCCAGGTAACTGGACCAAACCATGCAGATTTTCAAAGGTGTCTGTAAAACCTTTAAAGTTTCCGTCCTCCAAGAACATCCTGAGACCAATTTCTATTTTGGCAGCTTCACGCAGGGATTCCCTTTTATCTCCATTGGGCATAAGGGAAGGGCTGATTGCATACCTCTGCTCATACTCCCTGACGAGATGATCTATTTCCACATCTGTCACCGAATCTACATATGCAACAAGATCACCCAATCCATATCCATTCACTGAATAACCGAACTGCATTTGCGCGGCGACCTTATCCCCTTCAGTTACCGCGACTTCGCGCATGTTGTCTCCAATACGCGCGATTTTTGCTCCTTGGGCATCATGCCAGGCACAAGCAGCTCGTGCCCAAGTATCCAATTCTGCCAGAACACCCTCATCTTGCCAATGACCTACAACCACCTTGCGGTTTATGCGCAAGCGGGAGGCAATAAAACCAAACTCGCGCCCGCCATGCGCTGATTGGTTGAGATTCATAAAATCCATGTCAATTGTCGACCATGGAATATCCCGGTTAAATTGAGTATGGAAATGCACGAAAGGCTTACTCAATGAATTCAAACCCGCAATCCACATTTTAGCAGGCGAAAAGGTATGCATCCAGACGATCAAACCGATGCAATTCTTCGCTTGGTTGGCCTCCAGACAAAGCTCGTGTATCGCCTCTTGGGTTGTCAGAACAGATTCCATCACCACTTTTACTGGGATCTCACTCGATTCATTCAATCCCTTTACAATAATTTGGGAATCCTCTGCTACCTGTGCCAGAACATCCTCTCCATATAGATTCTGGCTGCCGGTGACAAACCACACTTCCAATGCATTCAAATCAATCATTTTGGACCTCCTTTATGTAATCAAAATTTTCTCCAGGTAGATGTTCTCCTTGGGCGTTAAATATTCTATCAATCACGGTGAAACCGGTGGGACGTATTACCCTCACAATGACAATTTGATCTTCACTGGGTGACGCTATTGTGGCCTCACCACTCCAGATGGATCCGGGTTCCAGGGTAGGCAGATCGGTGGTTTCATCCTCGAAAATGGTGTCGCTGAGCCGAGAAGCAGTCACCACATTTAGTTTGTAACCGCGCAAGGTATAAGCCGGCATTTGTGACTCTACAGGACCCCGCGTATGCAGGGATACAGTAAGCCTCAGATTGCCAGCGGTGGTTTCTAAAAATTCCACTGCATCGATCAAAATCGGAGAATACTGCTCTCTTAACACATACCAGGACCCTCGCCGGTGACGATCATCGTCGACAACCCCCATGATGAAGTTGGTGCGCGTTCTGTAATCCTGATAGGCCCAGAATATCGCTCCTACAACGTAAGGTTTGTCCCGATACACTTCCATTTGCTCTTGGATGACCTTTCGTCGTTGCTCATCAGCGCTTTCTGAAGTGGGTGAAACATTCTCGGAGACGAAATAGTATTCTGCTGGGTCGAGCGATTCCGTGGGCGGACCCCGACGATTCCAGCGGGGTTCAAAACCATACTCAGATATGATCACAACTTTATCGGGCCAGGTCTCATGGATATCATCAAGCGCAGAATCGAGGTGGATTTTTGGCCCGCCCCAGGTGCCGAAGTACTGGTTCATCATCACATAATCAGAATACTCAGTGGCATCTCCTTGAGGGTGACGGTATAAATTATAAGAAGCAAATCCTACTGGTCTGGTAGGATCGATGGATTTTACGAAAGAGATCATCTCCTGCACAAATTCATGGCCCGCATTCGAATCAGAATCAATCTCATTGGCGATGCTCCAGGCCCAAATGGATGGATGATTGAAGGAGGTCTCGATCATCTCTTTTAGCTGCTGCTTCTCTAGGGTGCGCATTTGTGGGCTCGCTAGCTGGTCAGCGCGCAATTGCCAGGAGGGAACTTCCGGTATCAGGAGAATGCCATTCCGGTCACAGTAATCGAGAATGTATTCAGACTGGGGGTAATGAACAGGGCGAGAAAAAACCATATTCAAGCGCTTCAGATCATTGAAATCTGCGCTCATGATGGTTGTTGTCTCTGCCAACCCAAAATCTGGTGAATCGGCATGGCGTGTCAGGCCAACCAATCGTACGAGCTCACCATTGAGCTTGAATTGCGCCCCGCTGATGTCAATTAGGCGAACGCCAAAAGTATCCTCCTTTGTATGCAATTCTTGGTCATTCTCCGACAACAGATGGGTGGACAACAAGTATAGATTTGGGTCGTCAAAGTGCCATAATCTGGGATTATCGAATGTCATTGCAATCGGGAATTTGATGATCTTACCCGGGGGCACGCTCACTTCAGCCAGCGCTGGGGAATCCGTAACGGCTCTGCGGGAATCCCCCTCAAATATATCGACGGATATGGCGCCATTAAAAGGTTGCTTTGAAGAATTCTGAACGGTGACATCAATGTTTATCGATGCTGAGTCAGCTTCGTTCACACCTACCAGGTCTGGCACAGCGACGACTTGCTGTTTGGCGATGTAAACGTTGCTGTTTATCTCCAACGACACGCCGCGCACAATACCGCCATAATTCCACCAATCGAAAGACCAGTCGGGTCCCAACCTTGCTGGAATCCGATCCATCTGGCGCAGGTTGTCTACTTGAATAGCGATCACATTTTGTGTATCGGGATTGATCAAACCACTGACATCAAATTCAAAAGGTGTATACCCCCCTTCATGCTCGCCGATAAATTCCCCATTCAGCCATAAGCGCGCTATGTAAAAAACACCCTCAAACCTCAAGCGATAATTTGCGCCTGGAATATATTCGGGGAGCGACAAGGCATAGCGATACCAAGCGAGGCCCTCATATTTATAAAATTCCTCCATGACATTCCAGGTATGAGGAATATCAACCGGTAACCAATCTGAATCGTCAAATTCTGGCTTAAACCATCCCTTTCCCTCTCCAAGGTCTTGTGGATCAACAAAGAATTGCCAATCTTCGGTAAGTAGGATGGAAGTTTGATGTGCGGAAACGATGGGAAGAGGATTTGAAGTCGGTGTTGGAAAGGATATCGCCTCGCTATGTGAAGTGGCTGTGGGTATCCGCAAAGGAATCGGCGTAGGTGTCGCTCCCTCCGGTGGAGGGGCACATGCGAACAAAGAGATGAATAAGGTTAACCATATCGCCAATAGGATCAATCCCACTGGCATGATTTTGTAAACATGATTTACTTTCATGGCGACTGTTTATATAGAAAATTGCTCCCTGATCATCGCCACTAATCCATCCCGTTGGAGGCAGTTATTAAACGAGAAGGACCGCATCATTTCATCAATATCAGACTCCTTCAGATCCTTAAACTGCTCAACAAAGGCTGGTAACAGCATTTTTGAGATTAATCTATCCCCAATGGCATATCCCAAGAGTTCGTCCAATCGCTCCCAGTCTCCAGGTTGGCCCTTGGTGATGGATCTAATCTGTTCTGAAAATGTTTCCAAGTAGGGATCGAAATGCGGTGATCTTCTTTCTATCCAACTATCACAGCGCAACTTTGATTTTATCGCCCGAACCGGTTGAGTCCGTCTCATCCATTCAGACTCCGGATCGACACAAACAACCCCCATCTTGCCGATGTCTTTGTAATTCCAGATTGTCCAGTGGTCACCTTGCTCCTCGATGATATCGAGGTAATCTCTGAGCAGACGCAGCCGTGAAGCCTCGATGCTTGGATTACCATAGATGCATCCAAATTCGCTCAACCAATGAGGCACATTGTGCTTCCTGGTATAAGCCGTCCGCTCAAGATAGGTATTCTTGAGCCACCCGCGGTTATAATTCACGCCATTCAATTCACCTGGGTATTCAACCTCTTCCAATCCAGGGGGAACGTATAAGTGGGTGCTGTAGACAAGATTGGCGTCAAAAGGCGGATCGAACTGATCAAAGCGTTGTGAATACTGGTTGCCCTCGAGGAAAATGATATGGTCCGGGTCTATGGCTCGGATAGCAGCGCTTACGCGACAGTAAAAGCGGTTGAGGTCCTCCACATTCTGGGCCTCAGGCTCGTTCATCAGGTTGTAACCAGCCACAAATTCTACATCTCGATAACGGCTGGCAATCTCTTCCCAGAGGCTTACTGCCCGATCTTCGAATTGCTTCTGCCCCCAGAAATGCGCGCTTCCATCGGGATTATTGCAGTGCCAACCTCCATTCTGCCATCCTTGAACAGCGTGTAGATCCAGGATGATATACAACCCGACTTCACGCGCCCAGGCAATCACTTTGTCGAGCAGTTCAAACCCCGTGGATATGTATACGAACGGGTTTGCATCGGATTCAAAATGGCGATAGTTCAGCGCGATGCGCAAAACGTTACAGCCCAAGGATTTAATGAAATACAGATCATCTAGACTAACAAAATAATGCAAGAATCGGTCAAAGAAATAACTTCCTTTTTCATCTCCCAACACCTCAGCTATTGATGTTCGAAAGCCCGATTCGTGCCCAGGATAGCCGATCATGAAATTTTCCATGTTCATCCAGCCTCCCAGGCAGAAGCCTCGTAATCGCACTACTTCTCCGCGCCCATTTACGATTTGGTTTCCTTCTACGTGTAGAAAATCTGGGTGTGTATGCATTCTGTCAGCCTCTTAAAATCCCTATTATGGCAACGGGGGGATGTTTTGCCTGATCCATACTCTCTGCTGCGCTCATCTGGTCTCTCGCTGTGCCCAATCCAAAGCCTCCGAGAGGGTCAGATTGTCGTTAACGATCCTTCCAACAGCGTCGAAGAAGGTCCTCCAGCCATCTAAAATCTCATCATTCATCGACGCGGATAAAAAGTTGACTCCATCGATTGACTCAAGGGCAACCGTTGAGATTTCATTCCCGATATGGTTTTTAAAAACATCAGATTCAGCAACTGACTTCCGGGCTGGCATCAAACGGAGAGGCAATTGCTCCGTCAAGAAAGCGATCCATTTCCACGCCGCATCCGGATTTTCTGATTGAGAAGAGATGGTGAATAAGGTATAGGAGGCGAATGAAAATGGGTGCTCCCCTTGCGGTAAAGTCACCATTCCCCATTCCATGGGCCATTCCCTGAGATAGTAAAACCGACCGCCATGTTCAGAAAATCCCCCAATCCACATTCCCACATTCCCAGCGCTGATTCCATTATAGATGCTGAAATTTAAAGGACCCCCAAAAGCCTCCTCAGCCTGATCAGCAGTGGGAGCAACATCGTGGAGGAGAAAGAGATCGGCGTACCATTGGAGCGCCTCATTAATGCGCGGATCGTCATAATATATTTGCGTTGGATTCTGCAGATCATCGAGGATATTCCCGCCATTCTGGTGGATGAAAAACAAGCAATCAGTATTTCCCGCGCCAGGCCCAAACGCGGCTGGTCCATAACCGAAAACATCTGCCTGCGGGTCGCGAAGTGCAATCGCTGACTGCAGGAAATCTTCCCATGTCCACTCAGAGTTAGGGTATGGAACACCTTGTAGGTCGAAGAGGTCTTTGTTGTAATACATCACATAAGGATCAACCCCGGCGGGGATACCCCATATTTGTCCTTCATCGCTGGCAGCTCGCAAGAGGCCTGGAAAGAAGTCGGAGTGATTGAAGTCTTCATCCATTTCAATGAGAGGATCAAGGGGAAGTAGAGCATCTGCTGCTTTCAAGTCTCTAAAACTCCAGGTGGGGAGCATCAATACATCTGCGTCACTATATAGAAGAATCGCTGATCTACTGGTGGGGTCAATATCCACAGTGATGTGGGGATATTGAGTGTTGAATTGTTCGGCTAATCCTTCGTAGTATTTAGCTTCATTGGAACGATCGTTGCTCAAGTTGAAGGTAAATGAAATGGTCACAGGTTCAGGTGTTTGTGTCACTTCGACAGGGGAACAGGCACCTGTGAGTAGGATAAACAAAAGTAACACAGATGCCAATAAGCCAGGGACGAGCCGTTTGAGATATCGAACAATTTCCACTATTTTCTCACCCTTTTATAATCGACTCTTCTTTCCTACACCCAGAAGTCAAGTTTTTATCAAGGATTACAAGAAAGGCTACCTAAACCATTATCCGCCTCGCTCATAAAGGATTAACACATCCTTAGGCACAATTGTGATTCTTCCTTCTAATAAAGAAGAACCATCCAGCAAATTTGTGTATCGGTTTTCTAACTCAATCTCTTTTTCCTCATCCGCGTAATTCATCAGGAAGATCAATTTCTTGCCATCCTGCCAGCGTTCAGCGATTTCGACACCAACTGAGGAGGTGAGGTAGGGTTTTACTCCAGCAATTCCGATTAACCATTCCCCAACGGTAGAATAAAGATCGCTTCCGCCTATGGTCCCCATATACACAACGCTTCCATTACCATATTCGTTTAATGTGATGGCCGGTTTCCCTCGCAGGTAATCGTGCTGGTAAAGGGCGATTACCCGAGCCCCCTTGGGCTTGAGCACATCACACCAGGTATCAGCCCTAAATAGCTCTTTGTTAAACTCTGGACAGGTAAAGATAATCTCTCCATCCATGTCGATCGGCATTGAAACGTACTCTTCTATCTCAATACCGCACAGATCAGCCAGTAAACCAGGTAAAACTTTATCGACAATCACATTCTGCGTGTCTTTTACACCACTCCTTGGGGTCAAGACTAACCGCCCCCCTCCTTTTACATACCCTTCCAGGTTATCAGCGACTTCATCCGATACGATGTGGAGGGCTGGAGCCAAAACGATCTTGTATTCGGATAGATCGCTCGTTGGGGCAACCACATCGACGGATACATTTTGATAGTAGAACGCTCGGTAAATATCCTGGAAGTGAGATGGATAATCGAAGCGGGGATTGTGGGGCTGAATCTGAAAGGCGAACCTCGAATCATATGAAAGCAACATTGCAACCTCAGATTTGACGATGGCACCCTGAATCTGATCACCAATTTTGTTGATCTCAGCGCCCATTTTTTTGATTTCAGCGTACCGTCTACCCGGAGCACCATGGTGGTCCAGCACCCCGTGCCAGTATTGTTCCGTCCCGAATCGGCTCGTTCGCCAGCGGAAAAAGACAATCCCATCGGCTCCATGAGCGATCGACTGGTACGCCCATAGGCGAAGTTCTCCCGGTTTGGGTGGTACTGCAACGAATTCCCAGCCCCCCGCGCCGGATTGTTGTTCCATGACCCAGAAGTTTTTCTTTTTCAACCCCCGCATCGTGTCGTGACCCAGAGCTGCATAACTTGGATCAAGCTCATTAAACATATTCCATTGTGTGCGCCAGTAGATATCCCAAGATACGAAATCGAGATCGGCGTTCATTTTAAAATAATCTAACTGGTCATATTTAAAGCCCATCAAGTTATGGGTGATAAAATGATCAGCACACTTCTGGCGCAATATATCGACTTGTTCCTTTTGAAAACTCAAATACGAATCTGTCATGAAGCGGTAATAGTCCAGCGCCAAACTGGGATTGGGCGAATTCCCAGTAGAAATCGGCACGGGTATTTCCGACCATTGGTTATAGGTGTGGCTCCAGAAAACCGTGCCCCACTTTTCGTTCAACTCATCCAGAGTATGAAAGCGAGATATCAACCACTGCTGAAATTTACCCTTACAAATATCGCAATAACAGCGAGAGCCAAACTCGTTGTCGATCTGCCATCCAATTACCCCGGAGTGACCCACGTAATGGTCAGCCATTTTGTCAACGATCCGTCGCGCATGCTCACGGTAGATGGAGTTGTTGGGGCAATATTCGCGTCGATTTCCATAGGTCAAGCGATGGCCATCATGACCCACTAAATATAAGTCTTCTCCCTTTGCCATCACCCAGGGAGGTGGAGAGGCAGTAGGTGTCCCCAGCACAACTTTGATATCCCGGGAAAGGAGAATTGAGATGGCTCGATCAAGCCAATCAAAATCAAACTTCCCCTCTTCCGGTTCAAGCTTAGACCAGGCGAATTCAGCCAAGCGGACCACATTGAAATTCGCCTCCGCCATTAGACGGGCGTCTTCTTCCCATCGTTCCTCAGGCCAATGTTCTGGGTAATAATCAACGCCGAAGTAAAACATCAATGCACTCCTATTAATTGTTTTCCCAATCAAAGATCGTGGCGAATTTTCCTGCTTGGGAAATTAGATCTTTTTGTCGCTCAAAGCTCATGGGTGTATACGCTCCGCAAGCCTGCAAGAAAATAGGCAGAATATCCACGTCCGCAGGTGTACACAACCCAGAAACATCCTGCGACAGAGCAAAGTTGACCCCCTGTTGGATGGTTTCTATCTCATCGAACGGCTCATACCAGGTGGTATAGGTTTTCGCTTGGTCTCCCCAAGGTCGCTTGGCGACCGATTTTATGATCATGCTGCCTATCTCCCGCTGCCGACAAACTTCCAGAAGTTTCTCAGTGTTATGGCGGTACGCAGGAATTGCATACTGGACAAAGTTAATCGGAAACAGCAAGGTATCGAAATCAAAACGTTCAAGCGCGGCTAAAAACACACTAGGAACATCATTGCCATGCCCAGTGATACCGATATAATCCGCCAACCCTTCGTCACGAGCCTCAAGGATTGCTTCTAATGCTCCGCCGGGACCAGTGACCTGATCAAGTTCTTCCATGGTCGTGATTGCGTGGAGCTGGAAAAGGTCAAATCTATCCAATCGCAACTTCTCTAAGGAGCGGCGCAATTCGGTGGCGGCATCTTCCTTTGTTCTTAATTGGGTTTTGCATCCCAGGAAGAAGCGCTGGCGCTCTTTTTCCATCCAAGGTCCCAGCATATCCTCTGCCATTCCATATCCGGGAGCTACATCGATATGGTTGATGCCGGCCTTAATAACTTGCTCCATAACTTGATCGACGATATCTGGAGTCGTTTCATAAAAAGCTGCTGCACCAAAGATAGCCACTGTGCTTTGATGCCCGGTTCTTCCTAAACGTCGTTTTTCCATCCATGAACCTCCTTAATGTGTGATCTTTCCGTCTTTAAGCTCAAGCACCTTGTCTGCATAATCCTGAACTAAATTGTCATGCGTTGCCATCACCAAGGTCACCTTTTCTTCTGCCACTAATCGCTGGAAAAGCGCGAGTATTTCCTTCGCAGTTTTGGTATCGAGTTCTCCCGTAGGTTCATCAGCTAATAATAATTTTGGATAATTGGCGAGAGCCCGGGCAATGGCGACTCGCTGTTGCTGACCGCCGGACATCTCGTCCGGGCGATGGTCTTTCCATTTATCCAAACCGACAATTCCCAGACAGTAGCGTGTGCGCCTCTCGCGTTCAAGTCCTGATTTGCCCGCGATGCGCAACATCAACTCGACATTCTCGTATGCTGAGAATGTGGGCAGCAAACTGAAGGACTGAAAAACAAAACCCAGCCGATCACGGCGCCAATCCGTCAGTTGTTTGTCACTCAGATTGGCTAAGTTACGACCAAAGACCCGGACAACACCCGAAGTGGGCTGATCAAGACCACCAATGCAGTTCAATAGGGATGTTTTTCCACTCCCCGAACGCCCTTTTAAGGCGACGAAGCGCCCGTAATCAATCCGCAAGTCCACACCTCGCAGAGCAGCGACCTCCTGCTTGGAACCAGGCTTGTACCTGCGCCACAACCCATTAGTTTCAATGACAAATTTACCCTCCTTGGTTTGAACCTCAAATGTCACCATTTTCCTCCTCATATCCAATTCGATCTCGGATCCAACGAGAAAGGAAATCCACCAGCCCTCCAGACTTACCCTCACGGGCAATCTCCTCAGCGTGTTGTTCGGCGGAATGAACGTCATTTAAATGGAGAGCGGGTCGCAACAGGATCCCTTCATCCGTAATACCCACTTTTACGCGGCCCTTTATTCCAAAGTGATCTAGATACTCTTGGGGTACCTGTAAACGCCCTGCAGAATCCAAGACTATAAATTCTTCATATAGCTCATCTTCACTTCGCTGGTCCAGTTCACCACTATCATTGATTACCAAATGCTTGTGCCAACTCTGCCTGATCGTCTCGGTGGCTGTTTTCCCATCCCGGATCGCTACGATCCGGTCCATATAGCGTGCTATTCCCGGATCGTGGCTGACGATCAAGGTTGTCAATCCGAATTCTTCATTCAGACGTTGGATTGTTTCATAGATCATCTTTGAGGTTGTTTCATCGACCTCACCTGTCGGTTCATCAGCAAGTAGAAGGGATGGATTATTAGCCAGGGCGACCGCGATGGCGATACGCTGCTGCTCCCCCCCAGACAGCTCCGATAGGCGGTGTTTCCGCCGGCCCATTAAATCTACAGCTTCCAACAAATGCTCAACTCGACGGTTTCTAGTTCTTCCACTTTCTCCTGCCAGCGTCATAGGGAGTTCCACATTCTCCTGCGCGCTGAGATAGGGGATCAAGTTTCGAGAGCTTTGCTGCCACACAAAACCAACGGTTGTGCAGCGGTAGCGGTCTAGCTCTGAATTCGACATTTTGAGCAGGTTGAGATTGTTCACCCAAACTCGTCCTGCAGATGGCCGATCCAAGCCACCTAAGATATTCAATAGCGTAGATTTCCCGCTCCCACTCACGCCCACAATGCCCAAAATTTCGCCCGGGTTTACTACCAAATCCAATCCCTGTAGTGCTACCACCTCAAGCTCAGCTACTTGATAAATCTTCACCAGGTTATCACAGACGATGTATGGTCTTTGAGCCACAGCCGATACCTCAATCGATTTAGTTCCGCTTGCTTCTAATCAATTTCATCCCTTAAATCGTGTCACCCAATTTGATCGCCTGGAATATCTTCATCCGTTTTAGTAACACAACCAAAACGCCCAGCGTTATCAAAAAAAGCAGAGCGAACAAAGCGTAAATCTGAAAAATAGATGACCAATCGATCCTTACTTGATAGGGTGGGATGCGAGCGGTCACATCAGTGCCCACTTGCAGGTAGGGTATGAACAACATGCTCATCAAGGTGCCAAGCGCTGTGCCGATACCCACACCTAGCAAAATCAAGAATATCAATTCCCAAGCCAGGTAAGATGTCATCGTTCCAGCAGATAACCCAATAGCTCTTAACACACCTAGTTCGATAAACCGGCGTCGAAATGAAAAGTAGGCGTAAAGCAGAATACCAATTACTGTCAATAATGCCGCGGCGGCGAATCCGATGGATAATACACCGAACAAACCTTGACGTTCCGGTCGCCTTTGTTCTTCTTCAATCACGATGAGGGATGCATCCCAGTCTATGACTGCCGGGTTAATACTGCGTAAACCCCGCTCCACGATCGTCTGTTGGTTCATTTTTGGATCCGTGCTCAGCCAAACCTGATACGGAAACTCGCCTCCGGCTTCATCGAAGAGGTAATCGAGATTCCCCACAAAGAGTGGACCTTCTCCCGGGTACCAGGTGGGAAAGAGGTTAAAAGAACCGACAATTTGTAATTCGATTTCTTGAATTTGACCAATTGTTTCTACGGAAAGTCGGATGGTATCGCCATGTAGCAGAGCTGAACGACTCATGAAGTTGCGATCCACCAGAACCCCATCTGATCTCATAGCCAGCTCATTCATCAAGGCGCCTAAACTGTTGGGAGAGAAATCTCCCCGCCAAAAGGCAATCCCCGGGAGATAATAACGATCAACCCCTAAAAACACCCCATCTTGATCGCTGCCAGCGCTTAACCTTGGAGTTGCCGGATACCGCCCAACCCTCACAGCAGAATGTACACCAGGCGCCTCTAGATAATCTGATACGGGGGTGAAATCCCATTGAGAACGATCCTGTTCATTCCCTTGACCCGGGGTAATTTCGAGCGGATTTGGTGGAAGCCATTCCCCTAATTCTGAAAATTTCAGGTCAGCTCCGATTTTGTAATACGTGCGTTCCCAGAGATGATTATCCAGTGTACGTGCTAAAGTAGCCGTGAAAGCGGAAAGACTTAATGTCAGGATGAGCAACACCAATGGCATGATGTAACTTCCCGGGTTGCGAGCCAGATGACGAGTGGCCATAAGGAAAGACACGCTCGAAGTTTGACCGACGATCCAAGCGATGGCTTTCATGATAAGAGGCAGTATGCGAATAAAGATCAATGTGAGTGAGTAGATTCCTAATGCCGGGACTAAGAAAAGAAGTGGATTTTCGAAGGGATTCCTGTTAATCCCTACCCCAAACACAGCAATACTACCTTGCTGTCTTAGTAAATAAGCGCCGTACACGGCGGGGATCAGTATTAAGACATCTATGTAGGCACGCTGCCACCACGGCAGGCGCAGCATGCGCGCTCTTTCTTGTTTATAGGAGACGATCGTGTTTTGGGCTGCTTTAATCGCTGGCAAGACCAACGCTATCAAGGCGACTCCAACGGAGATGACACCCACCCAAACAATGCTTGTCGACATGGACACCTTTAGATCCGATGGGTCTGAAAACTCCAGGAAACTGCGAAATTGAGCGATGATCCTCGCAATTTGCTCCCCGAGGAGCGAACCGATTGCTAAGGCAGTCGCTCCAAGGAGTATGGCTTCTATTGCGATGATGCCAATTATCTGCGGCACGGTGGTGCCACGACTTCTTAAAACTGCAATTTCATTTCGTTGCCTTTCAACGGTCGCCCTCGCCACCATCCATATGAACGCCAACATCAATGCGATAATGGGAACGCTAAAGGCAAAGAGTAAGATGGTGAGGACCGTAGCTGCTTGTCGGTATTCAAACAACCTTTCTGCTGGAGATGCCTCCAGCTTGATATCTGGCAGCAGCACGGCAGCGCGTCGTTGGATGGTATTTATTCTCCCAAGAAGGTTTCCAGCATCGCTTGCGTTTACTCCTGAGCCATCCATCACCAGGTACCAAACCCCTGTATAAATCTCGTCGTCTATGGACGGAGCGACGCGATGAATAAAACTCTCCTCCGAGACCAGCAGCAGATCCTTTAAGTGCTCCGGATTGCTAAACCAGAACGATCCCCCCGGATCTTTAGGCTTCCATATCCCAGTGACGCGCAGCGGGATTTGGGTTGTCGTAACCCCTCCCGTCAAGTTCTCGTCGCGGATGACGGCTATGAAGACCTCCCCCACATCTATCTCGTATTCACCTACGAATCCATCGCTTAATAAGATATCGACATAACCTGCTTCTGAGGAAGATCCATTTTTGGGATAATCCCCCTCGAGGAGTGATATCTGGTTCTGCAGATCACTGATGAAGGCGATGCTCGCCCAAACGAATGGAGAACCATCTTCTAAGTCAGCAGATTCACTTTCCGGGAACAGGCCAAAAGGTTCTGTTTTGAAGTGCCGTACGAAAAACGATTCTGGTAGACCGAGGACCTGAACTGCTTCGCCCGAGAGGTAGTGATCGACATCTTGCACATCCTCCCACTGCTTGGTGCCGTACCACCCGCCAACATATTTAAATAAGAACGAAAAGGGAGGACGTGAGGTACCTTCAACCTGCGTTACTGTCGTGTGGAAAGACTTGTAATAAATCGCATCGGCATATAGGGGGACGCTAATAATCAAAGCCACAACACAAGCCAGACCTAATAAAGTCGCTAGCATCAATCCCTTTTGAGAGAACAATCGTTTTGCAGCGATTAGGAATATCGAAAAGAAGCGCCGAGGTGACATTAGGACCCATCCTGGGAGAAGGCGAAAGCCCGGGCTGGATTTTCAACGGTCATCGTGTGGATCAAGCCTTCTGAAACCCCCCGAGAGCGGAGAGTGGGGATGAAATGCTCCACCAATGCTGTGTAACCGTGAATTCGTCCCCCCTCAGGTTGACCATCCGGCTGGGATGGATCATACCAACCAGCGTCATGAGACAAAAGAATCTTATCCACATAACCGGCTTCGATTAGACCTATGGTGTAATCAACGAGTGCCTGTTGTGATTGCCATTCCCACCCAATCGCGTCAAATTCGACATAAACCCCACGCCGTGCAGCCTCAAGATGGATTGATTGATCCTCCTCCAGGTTGGCATGAACCCAGATGAAGCGATCCAGTGGCAACCCTTCTTTCTCAAGCAGATCGATTTCATTTCTGGCGATGGCGCCATTCGGTGTGTGACTGGCGATGACTGCACCTGTGTGAAGGCTTGTCAAGGCTGCAGCTTTCAAGTTGCGGATCTCCAACTTCGTGGGACCTTCATCGCTTATTGCGATTTTGATAAAGCCGGCTCGGATGTTGCTGTTTTCTATTCCTTCTGTAAGCTCTCGATTCCAAATGTTTGATAATTCTTCTACGTTAATTTGTTTAAGCTCATCAGGGATGTGGGACTCTCGATAAACACCTGTAGGAGCGATGATCCGAACGGGTGAGCTTGCTGCTAAATGTTCGAATATCTCAAGGTTTCGACCCACGCCAACAGTTGAGCATTCCACCAGCGCGGTGACACCTGATTTGTGGGCAAGTTTCAAGTGTGGCAGCATCACATGGACTACAGCTTCCGGGTCTGCCTTAGCGTAATCCGGTATGTGCGGCCCGCGCAAATCAGTGAAAAAGTGCTCGTGGGGCAGGATCAGTCCGAGCTCATCTGCAGGCACACGACCATTTATCGTTTGAATCCAGTTGGTAACCACCTTCCACCAATGATAGCTACTCTTTTACAGCACCGGCAGTAATCCCTTCTGTGAAGCGGCGCTGGAAGACGACGAAAATAAGCAAGAGGGGCACAACGCTGATAACTGCAACGCCCATCCACTCCCTGAAAAGGGAGAAACCCGGAGGCCCGGTCATCTGCATCATAAATAATGGCAATGTGAACAATTCCGATTTCTTTAAGTAAATCAACGGGCCAATATAATTGTTCCATGCTCCCATGAAGAAAATCAAACCCAGGCTGATGGCGCCGGGCGTAATGATGGGTAAAACCACGCGTGTGAAGACAGAGAACTCGCTGCAACCATCAATACGAGCCGCGTCGAGCAATTCATCGTTTAGTGTGCTGATATATTGACGCATGAAAAAGATGCCAAAGGCATTTGCTGCACCAGGTATGATCAAAGGTAAGAATGTGTTTAGCCAGCCCAGTTTTTGGACAATAAGATACAGAGGCACCATCGTTACAGCTGGTGGGATGATCATGGTGGCTAACAGAAATCCAAAGAGAAAATTGCGCCCCGGAAATCGGAATTTGGCAAATCCGTAACCCCCTAATGAACAAAAGAACAATGAGACTACAGTGAAGGTGAATGCCACGATAAAGGTATTTGCTAAGGAATTTAAAACACCGAAATCGATGATGTACCTGTACCCTTCTAGGCTCATATTGGGTGAGATCAAAATCGGTGGGGTAACGAAAATTTCCTCTTGAGGCTTGAATGAGGAACTCAACATCCAGACGAAAGGTAACATCATAAAGACAGCGGTGATCGTCAAGGGCAAGTACAAACCTATATTCACGAAAGATCGTTTGGCTAATCTAATCATGGCCAGATTATCCTTTCAATCCTCCCGTCCGAAATATCTAAACTGAAGAATAGTCAAGATGAAAATGAGAGCGAAATACACATAAGCCTGGGCGGATGCTCTCCCAAACCGAAAATCACCAAAAGCCACATTGTAGATATGCACTAATGTTGTTAGGGTAGCTCTGGCTGGATTCCCACCCTGGGTGAGTGCTTGCACCTCATTGAAAAGGGCGAAACTGCCCATTGTCGATAGAATCACTGAAAACAAGATCACCGGACGCATCAACGGAATGGTGATGCGGAAGAAGGCTTGTGTTGGACTGGCACCATCAATGAATGCCGCTTCGGTCAGCTCCCGCGGGATCGTTTGCAGACCAGCCAGCATGATCACCATGTTGTAGCCCAACCAGCCCCAAATGATGAGCAATGAGAGGGATACCCTTGCCCACCATTGGTGTTCCAGCCAGGGAACTCCATTAAAACCAAGCACTTCTAAGATATAGTTAAAAAGACCGCCATCATTCTCCAGCAAAAGACGGAAAACAAACCCTGCTGCAATCATTGAGGTTACATACGGCGCGAAGATCATCATGCGGTAAACCTGGAAGAACTTCACAATTGCAGAGTTCAAGATCACAGCCAGAACAAGTGCTAAGAAAGTCATGATTGGCACGTACAATATAAACAAGATGATTCCATTTTGAATGGACTGCCAGAAAGCCCTCCCGCCTGGCCCGAACAAGAATGTGAAATTCGCAAATCCAACAAATTCTAATTCCCCTAAACCACTATATTTATGGAAGCTCAAATAAACAGAATAAAGAACGGGAAAGGCACCAAAGATCAGGAATAAAATGTAAAAGGGTGAGATGAATATATACGGCCAGCGGTGCTTATAAATAGCACGCCAAAGGGAGCGCCCTTTTGATTCCCTATTGGTTGTTCTACTTTGTGGGCTAATTACCGCATTGTGAGCCATATTGGTCTCCTCGCTTGAAAGTGTGTGAGGAGATAAGAATATCTCCTCACACATTGCGAACTCAACAAAATCTATTCGAGGTTGGCTCGGATTTCAGCCGCAGCGTCGGCTAACGCTTCCTCAGCTGAAAGCTCTCCCGTGGAAAACAACTGAATTGCGGTGCTAACGATGCCATTCATCATTGAGTAGTTCGGACCGTAAATTCCAGCGACAGGAATCTCCTGAACGACATCAGCATAAACAGCGCGTGCATTTTGTCCCCCTAAGAAAGAGTCACCTTGTAAGAACAGTGCGCTTTCGTAGGTGGTTTCCAAAGAAGGGATAAACCCGCTGATGGCAAACATCTTCTCTTGACTCTCTTCGAGGCCGAGAGCAAACTCAACGAAAGCCCAGGCTAGATCTGGATTTTCCGTTTGTTCAGTGATGACAAACGCTGAGCCGCCATCGTTCGCTGCACGAACTTGTCCCTCTTCCCAGGCGGGCATTAACGCCACACCCCACTTGCCGGATGTGCCAGGCGCGATCCAACTCTTAAGGAAGATCTCCATCCAGGAAGCTTCCACTAAGGTGGCGATGGGTTCCTCTAGGGAAGCCAATTCCGCGTACCAAGGATCATTCCACTCCAAATTGTCGGAGGTCAGATCTGCATCCCAGAATTCCCCGAACATTTCTAGGGTAGCCACATTTTCGGGGCTGTCCACGGTGACTTCTCCACTTGCCGGGTCGTAATAACCGAGTCCTTGCTGCCAAAGCGCCATCTCATACAAGCGACCAAAATTATTGGCTTTGTTGTGGGCGAAGCAGAAATTTCCGGTTTCTTGCTTGATGGTTTCACAGGTCTCGAAATACTTATCCCACGTGCTGACCAGCTCACTGACTGATTCTGGATCGGATGGCAATCCGGCTGCGTCAAAAACGTCCCGACGATAGTACATGACGACGGGACCAGAGTCCCAGGGCATGCAGTAATAACGTCCATCCAACTCGCAATCAGCCCATTTGTAATCGTTCATGATGTCGAGATAGGGTTGCACCAACTCGGTCAAATCCAGCAACCCGCCGAGGTGAACGTACTCTGATATGTGGCTATTCTCAACCAAACACACATCACAGGCACCTTCACCGGCGGTGAGCGCTAATGGAAGGTTCGTGTACACATCGTTAGGTGCGTAATATGTGATCTCCACTTCGGTATCAGGATATTCTGCGTAGAAGTCATCAACCACACCAGCAGCTTCCATGGTGTCGCGGATCGCAGCCGTCCATCCCCAGAGTGTGATATTCCCCGTGGGTTTTTCGACTTCGATAACCGGTTCAGGAGTTGGGGTTACTTCCACAATTTTTTCAACGGTCTCCCCTTCGATGATTTCTGTAACCACAACCGTCTTTACGACTTCGACTTCTTTCTCAATGACTTCTGGAGTCGGCGTTGCAGCGGGGGCACAGGCTCCCAATAGCAATGCACCAACCGCCAGCAAACCGATTAGATAGAACAATCTTTTCGACATAATTAACTCCTCCAGTTTTGGAAATTTTTTCAAATAAGCATCATCTTCAATTGATCGTTGTGTGTTCTTACTTCACCCAGAGCAATCACCTCCTTCAATTGCTCCACTCCCAATTCTGGTTGATTTTCACCTCCCCCTGGTATAATGAAGCTTAGGCGCCATCACGAAAACCACCAATTATGGTGCAGTTGGAGTGGAAAGCGCTTACCGGAAGTGTCTATCACAGGTTGCCGCCTAGCTGTAGACACTTCCTTTCGTTAATCATGATCCTTCCTTACATAATTTGGTATCGGATTGTTAATCTCATCATAGGTATCAAATGCTGCTGTGGCCTCCTTCCTTTGTGAACTCATTCTTTGGCACAGTAACACCCGAACTCTCTCGAACGATTAAGCGAGGTTCGAATTCTATTGATTTTGGCTTTGCCTCTTGCTCTCCCCAATTTGCCTCGATCAAACGATCCAGCTCTCTGATAGCGCGGCGACCCATCTCAAACGTTTCTTGGTGGATCGTGGTCAAAGAGGGTTGGAAGTATGCGCTTTCCGGAATATTGTCATAGCCTACGATGGCGACATCATCAGGAACCTGGAGGCCCAATTGATCAGCTGCCCACAAAGCGCCTAAAGCCATTTGATCGTTGCTAACAAAAATTGCATCCGGTTGTGGTTGTACGCTAAAAAGAATTCTTAGGCCGCTTGATCCACTGTCTGCTGTCCAATCGCCCTCAAAAACGATCCCTTCATCCACGGGGTATCCTGTATTCTCTAACGCCGTTTGCCAACCACGTTTCCGGAGACGTGACTCGCGCCAATTCAATGGTCCGGTGATCAGACCGATTCTTTTGTAACCTTGGTCAATTAAGTGTTGGGTAGCAATTTGTCCCCCGAGTTCGTTTTTGTTGGTTACCGCGGAACAGAATTGTGGATTTTCTGAGATGTTGACTACGATTGGAAAGGGGAGACGCGAAAGGGCCTGCAGGACCCACTGACGATCGTAAACGATCTCAGGTGCCGCCCAAAAGAGACCATCTACATGCTGTGCAGCCATATCCTGCAAGAGTCGGTCAACGTTATCTTTTTCCGAATCCCGCAGCATCTCCCAGATAACAGTGTAGCCTAATCGATGAGATTCCTCTTCTACACCTGCCAAAGTAGACGCCGGACCGAAATATTTCAAACCGTAGCTGACGACGCCGATTGTTCTACTCCGTCCTTGACTCAAACCTCGCGCCAGCTTGCTGGGTCGGAAATTTAAACGCTCGATGACTTCGAGAACACGTTTGCGCGTTTTAGGGGCAACATCCGGGCGATTGTTGATGACCCGCGAAACCGTTTTGATAGAGACCCCGGCTTCTTCGGCGACATCATTGATGGTAACTCGTTTCTTAGAAATCATATCCTGATCCTGACAACGCTCCCGCCAGCGCTCCCGCCAGCGTTATCAGTATAGCAAATATTGAAAGGCGAGTCAATACCCCCAGGCTAATCTGCCATAATAGGTGCTATTAGGGAATTTTTTATTGAACTTCATCAAAATGAGTACACCTTTCTTTTGGCGAGAATATAAAACAGTTTCAGTTCACTAGAAACGGCGTATAAACCCCTGCTTCTGAATTGAAATGGGATTAAGTTTCATGATTCTCAAACGAAAACGATTCAAGCGATTTTTGTGGGCATCATTAATTTCGAACACATGGTCTCGGTATGGAATTTACAAAATCCGTCACCTTGTCATAAGATGGCGGACTTTTAGTAATCAGTGGACGGAACAGGATTTAAGGGTGAGAGTGCTATCCTTGCATCCATCGTAAAATCCGAGTGCATGAGCACTAGAATAAACTTGTGTACCTCTTTTGGAGACTCACCGCATCCCCCCGATCGAAACTAAGTGGGCGGAACAGGACTTGAACCTGCGACCTCCTCCTTGTAAGGGAGGAGGTGTCTGTGGATTGGGTTGATGCAAACTGAGAAACCTATCAGGTTAACAGGTTATTGCCAACAGCTATTGACAATCCCCCACATCAAATATACACATAACCCTAGCAACATCCCTGGCAGCGCCGGCACGGGTTCCATGCGTTGCTTCCTCCACCACCACCGCCACATCTCTACCCCGATCAGAGCCAGCGCTGGTGCGGGCCAGTCGAACAGACAGGCCAAGCCACCCAAGGCAAGCAGATCCGCTCTACCAACGATCCCTCGCCGCACGCCACCCCCGGTCAACAATACCGCCCAAGTAAAAGGATATAGAAGTAAGGGCAAAACCAGGAGAAATGGCCACCAAGACCAGATTCCCCAGCATACAGCCAAAACAACCAAAGTCGCCCGTAAGGGGTCCGCGGGCGCGCCCAACAGCACAGCGGCCAGGAAAAACGCGGCCACGCCCGGCGCAGCCCGGTACCGCAGGTCAGCCAAGCTGAAGAGGACCAGGGACCCAAGGGAGAGAATCACCGCAGGGGCCATTATGGGGGCGTGCCGTCAAGAGGAATGAAGGTGTGATCCTCTTTTGGGGATTCTACACTCCGATCCCCCACTGATGATAGCTGCGCTGGTAGGTCAGACCTGCCTTGAAGCTCCTCAGCTCCAAATATATCCCTCAAAAATCCTTTCGCCCCTCCCAACCGGACAGCTTCCTCGAGCGGGTTCTGTGCATTTTCGATCACCTCCAGATGATCCAGATAGGCCTGCACCATGCGGCCTGTATCCTCTGGATACTGCTCAGCCAATACTCTAGGATCGAATCCTGCACGGTCTATGTGTTTCGATAAGCTGGCGAAACCTTCCTCGAATCCCGTAACCGTATTTGTAAATGTATTGGCTATACCCCTGTTCACCGTGCGAGAAAAGCCAAAATCTGGGACGTTGTCGATTCCGCCTCTAACATCTTCTGATCTGAGTTCAGACCCTCCAATGCGCGCCAAGCGTCTCTGCAGCTCCAGCTTACGGGCATCCAGCTCGTGTAAACGCGCTTGTGTACGAGCGTATTGGGCTGGAGCATCCAACCCCAGTGCGCTGAGTGTCCCCCCTCTCTGAGTCAGCGCTCTCGCCTGATCATAATGCCCTAAAATCTCTCCACCATCTCCGCCCCCGAGTGCTTCACCAGAGAAAGAACTGTTCCCGGTTGCGACACCCGCTGGGCCACCACCTCCACCAAATCCGCCCTCCGCATAGCCGCTTCCACTCGCTCCCCCACCCACCGCAGCTGTCCCGGCAAGAACAGCCGTAGAAAGGATTGCCTTGACACCCCGGGTTAGCTGCCCCAAGGCCTCCACGCTGGTTGAGAGCGTCACCTTGCTGAGGACACCGGCCAGGGCCAGTAGGAATCCCGTCGCCCCCCACAGCCACAGCAAACGGATCAACAGGGACAGCAAACCCTCGCCCGCGAAGAACGCGCCCAGCGTGACGCTGGCCTTGAAAATCCCTCCAGCCGCCACCGGCAGCAGCGCCAGTACAGCCACCGCTTTGATCCACAACGAGCGCAACCAGCGCATGTGCCGCAGGGCTCCCGCCACGGCTATTGGCGCAGCAACCACCGCCATAACATACAACGCAGCGTTGGCGGCCCCAAAGGCAAACAGCATCCCGGCCATCGCCAGGATACCACCCACAGCCGTCATCAAGACCAGGACACCCGAAAAGAGGGATACCTGGGCTACCGCGTCCATCACGCTGAACACTGTCGTGGATTGCACGAAAGCCAGCGCCAGCTGTCCTGTCTCGCCTAGGGTCACCCCAGCGATCCACCAGCCTAACTCGGTGAGCAGGTCCAGGAACGGGCCAGCCGCGACTGCCAGGACACCAGCGGTTACCCAATCACCAATCACCTGCAAGGCCGAATCATCATCACCCACCAAGCGCCGCCAATGGTACAGCGCCAGACGCAGCAAGAAAAGAGCTGGAGCCAATGCTGCTGCCACTGGCAAGCTGGATTGCGTGATAGCCTGGTAATACCCCCGGCTGGGGGCTTGAACCACCTGCCCGAGCAGCAGCGCCCAATCCCCAGTTTGCTTGCTCAGACTTTCGGCCTCGTTTTTAGCCGCCTCGGCGAAGATGTTCGTCAACGCCTCAGAGATGGTCTCCGCCGGAAAGAGCAGCTGGTGGATGATCTGCGTGACACCGCCAGGTGAGGGAGTAGATGTTGGAGTAGGGGTAGGCGTGGGTTCGGGTGTGAGCGCCTCCTCCTGCCTTCCCCCTCCTGGATTAGGTGTCGGAGTCGCTGATCTCTGAGTTTGCACCAAAGGTGGTGGTGCAAACGCTGTGCTCAGCAAAGATAGCACCAGCAACAGCAGGATCATTCCAAGCCTTTGTGGGGTGGTAATGGCCATATACATTAGGTTCGAGAGGTCAACGCCAACAACGAGATTTCGCCAGTATGGGTGAAGCATTGGGCACGAAAGCCACAGTGACCGCATCGAGCTGATCCCCCTAGCGCTGGCAGCGGCGGATGCGGGCCGCTTTGAGCCATCTCCGCCAACTGCTCAACAACGCTGGGTAGCGTGTCATCAGGCAGACGGTCATCGAAATGGTCTGCGGCACCGCTCCCCCATTCCAAGGCCCACACTTCGGGCGGCGATGGCCAGGGTTTGTCCCCTACGGGGCCGGCTCGCTGGGCCAGCCCCAAACGCAGTTGTTCCTGTTTGTTGCCAACCACCACGAAGCCTATTACCGTCCGGATTGCACCTTTTACTCGGCTGACCC
>JASFVL010000137.1:0-9302 GCA_050049875.1 Anaerolineales bacterium | reverse complement strand
ATAGTGGGTGGTGTATATCACCGTCATCCCAGCGTGATTCAATTCTTCGACCGCCTCAAAGATGGCGTTGCGACTCTGCGGGTCCACGCCGACGGTGGGTTCGTCCAGGAAGAGCACCTTGGGTTGATGCAATAGGCCAGCAGCGATGTTGACCCGGCGCTTCATGCCACCCGA
The DNA here is from genome assembly GCA_050049875.1 of Anaerolineales bacterium. GTDB lineage: Bacteria > Chloroflexota > Anaerolineae > Anaerolineales > UBA11858 > JASFVL01. Next base: position 9,128 of record JASFVL010000137.1, on the reverse strand, counting down.
GTACTTCTCGATGGCTTCGTTCGCCCGCTCGGTCAGTTCCACCATCGCCAACATTGCGTCAACGCGCTCGCGTAATTGTTTTCCCCCCAAGCCGTAGATGCTGCCAAAAAATGTGAGGTTGTCGCGCGCCGAAAGCGTGGGGTAGAGAGCCAGCTCTTGGGGAACCAGGCCCAGCTTGGACTTTACCGCGTTTGTGTCGGTACCCAGGTCGAGGCCATCCACGGTGATGTGGCCGCTGTTGGGCTCGAGCAACCCGGTGATCATCGAAATGATGGTGGTCTTGCCCGCTCCGTTCGGCCCCAAAAGACCAAAGATCTCGCCCTCCTGAACGGCGAGATTGACGTCGTCGACCGCGGTAAGGTCACCATACTTCTTGACCAGATTTCTGGCTTCCAAGATCGTCTTTTTCATTTCAACTCCTTTCATTCGTTTTGCGTGAGCTGCCGTCTTGAGCAGCCCACTCTGTTTGATGCATTTAGTATGAGTGTAGCAAGGAGTGAAGGTGTTGTAATCTACAGGAGGTCATCCACCAGGTCCTATTTCGCACTGTGACCCGGTCACATCTGGAAGTGTGACTTAAACAGCACTTATGCAGTTGAAGGGGAAGGTTGGGGGGATTGGGCGGGGAATACCCGCCCAATCCCCCCCTGATATCTCCCAACTGCATAGCTTCCGTTAAAATGAAAACAGCGACCGGGCTCCACCCGATCGCTATCGGTACCCCTCAGAACACCTTTACAGCAAGCCCAATTCCCTGGCTTTTAAGGCAGCCTGGGTGCGGTCGCGTACGCCTAACTTGCTCAAAATGTGGGTGACGTGATTTTTCACCGTCCCTTCGGCGATGAAAAGCTGGCTGGCGATCTCTTTGTTGCTGTCTCCCTTGGCGATCAACGCCAAGATTTCCAGTTCGCGCTCCGATAACGGTTCGACCAAGCCCTCCATTTGGGCAGCCGGAACCATGCTCGAAACCCTGGTGAACTCAGCGATCACTTTGGCAGCCACCGAAGGTTCGAGGATGGATTGACCCTGTGCAGCAGCGCGAATCGCTTCGACCAACTGAGCGGAAGCCACATCCTTTAACAGGTAGCCCACCGCGCCCATGCGCAAGGCGTCAAAGATGTATTCATCGTCATCAAACGTCGTCAGCACGATGACCCTGCATTGGGGCAAAGCTTCCTTCAAGAGTCGCGTGGCCCTAACACCATCCAGTACCGGCATGCGCACGTCCATTAGAACCACATCGGGATGAACCTTAGTGGCAACCTCAAGCGCTTCCTGGCCGTTGCCAGCCTGTCCGACGACTTGAATGTCCTCGTGGACCGAGAGCAGGGTCTCCAATCCCTCCCGGAAGAGGGCCTGATCGTCGACCAGCAGCACACGAATGGCCATGCTGTCCTCTCACTCCTCCTGCTTATCCGGCCTCTCTGCATAAGAGGTCGGTACACTCGCTGTTAAGCTGAATCCACTTCCTACAGCGGTACGGACGTCTAATCTGCCACCCAGTAACTGCATCCTTTCACGGATACCCAACAATCCAAATCCCCCGGTGATATCGGCGGCACCCACGCCGTTATCTTTTACCTGCAAGCGCACCTCACTGGGTTGATAGTCCAGCAGAACGTCGACCCGGGAAGCGCGGGCGTGCCGGCAGACATTGGTCAGCCCTTCCTGCGCTGCCCGGTAAAGGGCGAGAGCGACCTTATTTTCTAGCTCTTGCTGCACGCCGGCAACCTGAAAATCGGCGACAATGCCACTGCTCTGTAATTCCTCGACCAACGACGCAATGGCCTCGCTTAACGGCCGGTTGCTGACCGGGGATTCCCTCAGGGCTGCCACAGACTCGCGGACGCGGTTCAAGCCTTTCTGAGCCAATTCCTGGGCTTTATTGATCGCATCCACAGCACGATGGGGATCGGAATCGAATACCGCTTTAGCGGCCTCGATCTGCACGTTCACGACGGTGAGGTGGTGGCCCAGGTTGTCGTGAATCTCTCGCGCCAGGCGATTTCGCTCCTGGGTCATGGCCAGCTCCTCGGCCTGAGTGGCGTAAACAGCAAGCTGAGCGTTTGCATTTTCCAGTTCCAGCATCAACCGCTCGGCGCGCTCGCGGGCATGTTGCTCGTTCAAACGCAGTTGAGCGAAGACGGCCACGAAGAAAACCGCAGTGCCCACCGTGACCGAAGTAATGAGGGCGCCCATCCAGGACCCGTGGCGCAATCCAATGGGCAATATCAAGGCGACGATCAAGGCGACATAGACCGCCCAGCGCTGCCGGGGTTCAAGCATCTCGACGGCAAAACCTGCAAGGGGTATCCCAACCAACCAGTTACCACCCGTTCCGAGCATAAGCCCAATGCCGAAGATCAAAACACACTGCACGGAAAAGAAGAGCACATGCGCCCAGCGATCGGGGAGACGATCATAAATCCAGTTGGCGTTCAGCCCCAGCAACAGGTAGACAACGCCAAAAGCGATCCCCAAAAAGATTTCCTGAAGGGGTAATTGTCCCCCTCCCTGGCTAGAGCGCATAAAAAGGGTCACAATGTACCCGATAATGACCATGAGAACAAAGAGCACTTGGAGCTGTCTGGGAAAGACGGATGACTTTGAGTTTATTTTCATGGAGATTTCATTTCCCTTTACTGACTCAACCCTTTGTCAGCATGCACCTGAACGGATGATTTTCAGCGGGATCGTCTTGCCGAGGGCGATAAAGGCGGAGATGAGAGTCAGCGCACGGGGAATACTCACAGTGTGGGATGAGCCGCGATCAGCCGTTCGAGGAGGCGCGTACGTAACACCAACTTCGGATATAGGGGGGATATTCAGCTTGGTCTTTAGCAGGGTTATGGCCATCCGATCTCTCCGTGACCATTCAGAGGGCGCCATTGGTCGCAGATTTCCCAAGCACACAGTCATCTGCGCTTGTTCTATCCTACCACAGGGTGAAGGGATTGCAAATTATCAAGGGGAAGGTGTTCGCGCAAATCAACCCAGACTGAGAGGAGAGGGTTTGTATTCCTGTGAGTGGAAAGCTGATAAATAACACTTGACTTTGTGGAAAAATTCACTATGATACTAATAACAATTAAATAAGTGGATCGGAGAACCGGCACAAGGAGTCAGCGCTCGCCTTGACTTTCAAAGTGCCGGTAACATCGCTGACAGATCTTGACGAGAAGATCGTTCACGAGACACAATTTGCGGCCCTGGCAAGGCGTGGCTACAAAGTGACTCCACATCAGCAACCCAGCCACACCTGATCGGCTGGGTATTGTTTTTGGCAAAAGTAGCACATTTAGTGAGCTATTTGGGAGGGCAAACCGGGAGGGTGCCAACATGAGACGCCGGATTAATTTGATCCTATTCGTGGGGGTATTGATTTTAATCAGTCTGACAGCACCAAATCAAGCCTGGGGGTCCACGCTAAACCTGCCGGACTCAGAAACATCCAAACCTATTGTCCAACATGTGCCCCCAAATGAGCCAGGCATGCCCAGTTGGTCTACCCCAACCCAAAAATTAGTAGATCCAACCACTGACGATACCATGTTTGCTCAGCCTGATGCCTGCGGAAGCGCGTTCGACAGTTTTGTCACGGCGACCGATCCAGAGGGGAATCTGTTATATCCTGACGATTTAGACCCGCCGGAGTCGTGCGGCGTACCCCTGCACGGTCCCTTTGGCAAAGACGAGGAAATCTTTCTGGCCCCCTGGCGCGAGGCTAACCCTGGCTCGCAGTTCAACCTCAATCCTGGTTGGTATCCCTACCCAGGCATGGACATGCCAGGATCTTCGACCTCAAATATTGCGGCTGTAGCCCAGGGCACGGAGCAGATCGTCGCAGCATGGACAATGCCAGATGGGAAACTCTATTACAGCACCTGGCGTGCCAGCGATACATCGCTAAATTACCCTTCCCCAGGGGGCTGGTCTGCGGAACAAGACTTGGGTTTACAATTGGATTCCTCCAGCAGTCCAGCTCTGCTTTCCCGGAACCCCCAGAATTGGGTTGTCTTTGCCCATGATGTTAATACCATAAAATATCGGGAGTGGAACAACGGGATGTTAGCAACAGATTGGTTGTCTCTCGACGGAGTCGAGAACGTAGCCTCCGACCTGGTGGTCATCTCCAAAGACCCAAATCAAATGGCCGTTTTCTACCGCGACAGCGACGGTGCGGTATGGTTCACCGAAGGGCAATATGGCGGGGACGGATTAATCTGGCGATCCAAGCCAGTGTCGCTGTCTAACGCCGAGTTATCCTATACCACCTTTTTACCTCTGGTGAGCCAAGGACTCTCTGAGACTACGCTGGAGTTAGGTAATAGCGCATCTCTTCTACCCGATGCTCCAGCAGTGCAGGATTCGGAGGTTTTTACGCTCACCTCGGACTTGAACATCGGCTCCCGAAACGAAAATCACTTGGCAGTACTTGGCGTGGACGCAAATCACCAATTGTGGATCAAAGAGTGGACTCACCTGAACGAAAGCGACTGGAGCGATACCGCCTGGGTCATGCTGATGGATAACGTGATGATCGAGCGTCCAGCCGTAGCTTCGCGCCACAGCAACCACTTGGCGGTGGCGGTGAGGAACACTTTGGGCGAGCCATTTTACATCGAATGGAGCTTGGCTTCTGGTTGGAAAACGCCGCTCTCGCTGGAAGATGGAAACCTCGATATCCTCACCTCACCCCTGACACTCGCGGCGATCTCCGTCGATAAACTGTATGTCTTGACGGGTTATGATAACAAAGTCTGGCACAAGGATTGGAACGAGGAAACGGGCTGGGGGCAATGGCAGGAGAATTATTTCGCAGAAGCGTATGATGGCATGATCCTGACAGCCGTCGTCCGGCGCATCAACGACCTGATGGTACTGGGGCACGATACGATTGACAACGTATTCACGCATTATACGAGCCAGGATCAAGGTCTATTGGAAGCAGAATACGATTGGCAGACTACACCTGCCCCTCGCCAGGTGCTGGCCAATGTGGGGGACAAGACTCTGTGGGTCAGAGCACAGAAGGAGACCGGCCCCAGCCCTTCCTATTGGATGGCCAGCGCTTTTGAGCTCGATGCACTGACCGAAATCTCCGGGACACTGGTCTTGAACAACCATCCCATCGACCAGACCGAAGCCGAGCCCCCGATTGCCCTGGCAACCAGCGATCTGGACCTGGATGGTGACCAAGAGATAGTTGTGGCGACCCGGATCAGGGAGTCGCTGCCTGTTCCGGTTTTGCACTTATCCGTACTTGATCTTGCGGTCAGCCCTACTTTGACCGTCACAACCTTAACCACCGAGGAGGCATACGGTTGGTACCTGGATGTCAGCGTGGCTGCCGGGGATCTGGATGGCGACGGGGTGCAAAACGAGGTGGTGCTAGGCTTTACGTATTTGTACCAGGATACTTATAATTACGGTGTAATGATCTACCAATACCAGAGCCTGACATCCAACCTGCAGTTTGTCGCATCGGAATGGTATAACTGGCCGTGGGTGGGCGATCGCAAAGACGTAGAAGTAGCCGTCGGTAAATTGTATCCTGATTATCCTGGAGAACAGATCATCCTGGTCGGCACCAGTTTGGAGCATGAGACCGATCGGGTCAAGCTGTTCCCCTTGACATACCATCTATCGGATGGGCAAATCATACCGATCCATGATTTCCACTTAGACCTCGACCATCACACTTGCGGTTCCGCCTGGATAAATTTCTGGGGGGACTACTACCGCTCGGCAGTGGTCACGGGTGACATGGATGCTGACGGATATGATGAGACTGCCATTATTTACTGTAATAAGATCCACACCATAGACACCAGTTTTCCAGCAATTCCTGAAACAGATAAAACTTACCAGATCGAATGGCAGGAATATGGACTAACATCTGTATTCCATGAGGGACACACCTTGGCTGTGGGTGACATTGACCTTGACGGCCGGGACGAGTTTATAGCCCGGCCTTATGAAACCACCCAGTTGGGAGTATTTGAAATCGTGGATGACGGCAAACTCATCCGTACTGCGGACCAAGCCGTAGGCTACCGCGGCGCGGCGCTGATCGGGGATGTGGACACCGACTCCTTCCGGTCCGACTTGGCGGGCTGCAAAATCTTTTCGGAGGTCTCGGTCATCGCTGTGCTGAACGGGGCGCCGCGCTGGTATGAAACCGGCGTACCCATTAACGATTCTGCTGTGAGGTACGCCAAAACCAGCGGGGGTGGCTCTAGCAGTGAGTGGGGCACATCCACCAGCTTAGGCAGTTCGCTGAGTATTGGTTTCGCGCAGGAAATCAACATTCCGCTCATCGGCACCAAAGTCGGCGAGATTCGTGGATCGGTCACACAAGACTTTATGAGCACGTTGGGGCAGACCCAGGCGCGGGAAGAGTCCGTCACCATATCGACTGGTTATGCAGATGAGGGAGAAACCCTGGGTTTTGTGGTATATAACAAGGCAGACTACACCTGCTATTACTATGATGTTTACTCACCCTCCTCGCCAAGCGATACCTCCATGGCCATGTCCTGCCGGCCGGTTGGCAATACCCAGGAGAATGTCAGTTCTTTGGAATATTGGCACTCGCCAGACTTCAAAATGCTGATCGGGGCATCATGGGTTGATGTCGGTCACCGTTCCAGTGGCGACCTGCGCACCAACGATGTGACCACCTATCCAACCTCTCTGCCCATTGACGAGTATACGCTCAAATTCATTTGGGACACATCCAATCCGATCGTAGTCTCCTACGATGTAAATCCCATTGCTACGAATTGGACAATAACCGAGATGGCAGGGGGATCACAGGGTTCTAGTAAGAGCTTCGAGACCAACACCACCGTCAGCATGGGCGCGACCATTGGCTCCATGACGATGGATACCAGCATCACCAACGGATCCGGTTGGGAAAGCAGCCGAATCGTCTCGTGGACGGATGAACTGGAAATCGGCGGAGGGATCGACAAATTCACCGACCCGGATTACACATGCTATTTGATCGTACCCTACATATACCATGCCAAGGCTCGGACACTAGGAGGGACTTCGTATCCTTACCTGGAAATGGATTATTACGTCCCAGAGCTATGTTCTAGCCTCGACAGATGAGAAGCTGACGAAAATCGACTGCCGCGCATCTGAGTCATTATCGCTGGTCGATGAGCGCCGATTGGAGAGATATCAGGGTGGAAGATTGCGGCGGTCTCGGAAACCGTTGTGATCATCGCAGCAAGCGAGGTTTTGAAAACCCAGATTGTTGATTTTGGTTTAGGGCAGTGAGAGATTTCGTTTTAGAAGCACTTCCTTTGTTCTGACAGATTTATCATGCTACTCGAGATACGGAATCGTTGACGAAGCTCGGGGGAAAATACCCAGGCGAGGGTCTGCTGGCAGGTCTGGCATGGCGAGACCCAGCGCGGCGTCAACGCTGGCAGCGGGGGTGAGCAGCAAGCGCTGGAGATAGGCGCTCCCGAGCTGACCTTCTTTCCCGTGCTGGGCAGACTGGTTCATTATCCATCCGGTTGGTCGGTGCCCCTGGCAATCGCGGCAGGATTGCTTTGCTTGGGAGCACTGTGGTACGGATTCTCCAATAGGAAATTGACCCCAAAGGGTCTGGGCTTGGGATCCCTTACATTTCTAGCAAGCCTCGCGCTTGGCGTTGGAATCGCCATTCTGATTTGGCTGGGGATTCAGGGATTTCATCCTGAATATCAATATTCCCCAGTGCGTCCACACTTGAGGGACGATTATCTCTACGCCATCGGGTTTATCATTTTGGAGCTTGCAATTACAACAGGTGTGATCACTGTGGCACGCAAAAAAGTCAGTGCCTTGGACCTGGCCGCTGGCTCGCTGGTTGTTTGGTTCCCAGTCGTGATGGCAACAACATTCCTGATCCCTGCAACTAGTTATCTGGCCATTTGGGTGTTGTTGGCAAATTCGCTGGCACTCCTGCTGGTTATCATCCTCCAAGCAAGAAAGGCGGCGAGGATCTTATCGGGATTGGTTTTCTTGGCCAGCGCCATCCTGGTGACGATCTTGTGGATACCTGTGATTACCATCGCTTTCCTCGGTCCGGGTCTCACGATGCTTTGGCTGATAATTGGGGTGGTAGCTCTCTGGTTGGGAGGCATGCTCCCGGCTCTGGATTGGATCACCAGCCCCAAACGTTGGTTCTTTCCCGCAGCTACCGTGCTGGTGGGCGCAGGTTTGATGATCAGCGGGCATTGCCTGGTCGGGAGGGACTCGCCTGCACCCCTGGTCAACTCGATCGGTTACTGGCTTGACGCGCAAAGAAATGAGGCCCACTGGGTTGCGTTTATCGGCGGTTATCGAACAGATGCACGCACTACCGAGGATCATCAAGTCGCATTTCCGCAGGAAATGGACGAGAGACAGAATCAACTCCTGTCGAACCCCGTCCGGCGAGATTACACAGAACTCTTCTCGAAGGCTCCGGAGTTTTCAGTCTTGACGAGTGAAGCTCCCCTGCTGGCGCAGGATGGTCCCCGCCTGGAAGTCATCGCCGATCAATGGGCGCACAACCGCCGGGTGATGAAGATCAGGTTCACAAGCTCGATGCACGATCGCCTATACATCGTCATCCCGGACACGCCCCTCCTGGCGATCAAGGTCCCGAACAACGAAAGACGCGAGCTCCCTGATCGGACTGAATGGTGGCTGCGCTTCGATGGCATGCCCCTGGAAGGCGTTGACATCCTGTTCGAATTCTCCACTTCGGGCCCGGTCCAGTTCTTATTGGTAGAGGAAAAGACTGGCCCGCCACCCTTCGAGGGTTTTTCGACCCAACCGGAGCCGGGGACGATGAGATCGCCCGGCGAATTCCTCCAGGGCGACGCAACGGATTTCACGGCGATCTACCGGGGCTATGAGGTGCCGGCTTCCGATGAGAGGTGATGTCGCCCACTTATTATCTTGGATTGATGATTTTAGACTGGGGATTGGTGGTGGCTGCCCCTTTCCCCTGCGGGGGCGCTGCGCGACGTGGACGTGGAGGGTGAATAGTTTCAAATGAAGGGAAAGCTGTTGAAATCAATAGCATCGCAGCATTATATTGTTGCGACAAGTTGTGAAATTTGACCGTAATTGGGCAATTT
>JASFVL010000138.1:0-9302 GCA_050049875.1 Anaerolineales bacterium | reverse complement strand
ATTGCCCCCAGAATCATAAACTTCAACGGTTTCACCGCTAACAGGATCCCCCTTTAAATGTGCAATGGACCCAGAGAATATCCAAGGGTGACGGCGGAGAAGAGGCTTTTCTCTACCTGGTTTCAAGCGTAGGGATTTCATACTTACCTACCCAAAATGCTAATTATCACTCTATCACCCCAACAACAATTCCAGCTTCAGCAATCACATCCATCGCTCGATCGATCTGTTCTGGCATGTGTGCTGATGTTACTGTAGCTCTTAGACGGGCCATCCCAACTGGTACTGCTGGTGAAACAACAGGTAAGACGAAGATGCCCTTTTTTTGCGAGTACTGAGTCATAGCAAAAGCCATATCATCTGTGCCACATAAAACTGGAACGATGGCAGTATCCGTGTCCAGAGTATCAAATCCTCGCTCCTTTAAGCCACTGATGAACTGGCGGGTGTTCACTTGAAGCTTTTCAATGCGCCAAGGTTCATCATCTATCACCCTGAAAGCCTCATTTGCCGCTGCTGCTTGAGCGGGTGGAAGAGCTGCGGAAAAAATATAAGCCCGGCTCGCGTGCCGCAGATAGGCGATCAGATCTTTCTTTCCCGCAATATATCCACCTACAGATGGTATTGTTTTGCTCAAAGTACCCATTTTAATATCAACGACACCTTCCATTTGGTAGTGCTCTTCTATACCACGCCCATTCTCACCCAGAACTCCTAATGAATGGGCTTCATCTATCATCAGCCAAGCGTTGTGAGTTCGGCAAATATCTACTAACCCAGGCAAGTTGACAATGTCGCCGTCCATACTGAATACCGCATCAGCGACAACCAATTTGGCTGCATCAGTTGAAGCTTTCTTGATCAATCGCTCTAAACTATCGATATCATTATGACGAAAACGACGGAACTTAGCCCCTGACATCAGACAACCATCCACTATGCTTGCGTGGTTTAACTTGTCAGAGTATACATAATCACCACGACCTACTAATGCAGAGACAACTGTCAGATTGGTAACATAACCCGAAGTGTAGGTAACAGCTGCTTCAGCTTTTTTATAATCAGCTATAGTCTGCTCGAGTTCTTCGTGGATTGACAACGACCCCGCTAAGCTCCTTACCCCATGTGTACCGGTCCCAAAACGCTCGATTGCTCTCTGAGCAGCTTCATTGATGCGCGCATGACCAATAAGACCCAGATAGCTATAAGATGCATACATTCCCATTTCACGACCATTTACAAGAACCTTAGCCCCACCACACAATTCTGATATTGGCTGATTATAAAAGTATAGGTCTGTCCGCTTTAGTTTCTGCAACCGGGAAACGATCGCTTGAATCCGACGCGCAACTGAATCGTCGGCTGTTTGTAAATCCATAAAACACTCCTATAATTAGCTTTTATGACTTGATCTCAGGATGATCACCGATCATTTGACGCAATTCATCCTCCCCTATCACGTCCACCGCTAGTGCTCTTGCCCGATCTAATTTTGATCCGGGGTTATCACCGATGAGCAAATAATCCGTCTTCTTACTCACTGAACTAGTAACTTTGCCGCCAAAAGATTGAATGAATGATTTCACTTCCTGCCTTGTAAAATTCTTTAGTGATCCCGTAACGACAAAGGTGAGTCCGGATAAGGGCTGAAATTGAGTAGCTGTGTCACTCACCCTCTCTACTGTCGGCCAGATACCAACCGATTTCAGCTTGGCAAGAAGACGTTGATTTTCAGAACCAGCAAACCAATCCACTACAGTTTGTGCTATGTTTGGACCGATACCCTCGATATCTTGAAGGTCTTCCATACTTGCCTTCGATAAAGAATCCAAATCAGTGAAGTGCTCAGCTAATTCAATGGCTACAACTTCTCCCACACCCCGAATACCCAGAGCTGTAAGCAAGCGGGGGAGTGATTGATTTTTCGAATCTTCAATCGTCTGAAGGAGATTATCCACTTTTTTCTCCGCAAAACCCTCCAATTCCAAGAGATCATCGCGTTCCAGCGTATATAAATCGGCCAAATCGTGGACCAAACCTTCCATAACCAACTGCTCAACAATTTTAATCCCCATCCCTACGATATCCATTGCTCCCCTTGATACAAAATGCTCTAGATTACGAATTAATTGTGCAGGACATGCATTATTTACACAATACCAGGCAACTTCTCCCTCAATGTTCTCTACTCGCTGACCACATGATGGGCATTCCTCCGGTGGAGTGTAAATCTTCTCGCTCCCTGTCCGGACTCCCTTTATGGGTCCAACCACGTATGGAATCACGTCACCAGCCCTTTTCACCAGGACGCGATCCCCAACGCGAATGTCTTTCTGGTCAATAAAATCAAAATTGTGAAGGGTTGCTTGTTTAACTGTAACTCCACTGATTTCGACAGGTGCTAGGACAGCATAGGGAGTCAATACCCCCGTACGACCGACATTGACACGAATATCCAACAATTTAGTTGAGACTTCATGAGCTGGAAATTTAAATGCAATCGCGCCGCGTGGATCTTTCCCAACTACACCCAAATCATTGTATAGGTCCAAATCATTTATTTTAATAACCATACCATCAATTTCATAATCAAGCTGATCACGGAGATCCACCCACTGCTTGTATATTGCCACTACTTGATCTAAGTTTTCACAATAGATATTTTCCGGTGTTGGGAAGCCTAGAGAATGCAGGTAATCAATGGTTTCCTGTTGGGTAGAGGGGAAATTCTGTCTAAAACCTGCATCAAGACCATCTTCAGCGACAACAATTTGATATACAAAGAGGGTTAATGGTCGGGACGCTGTCAATTTAGGATCTAATTGACGTAACGATCCCGCAGCAGTATTACGAGGATTGACATATGTTCTTTCACCAGCAGCCTCTAAGCGTTGGTTGAGCTCTTCAAAATCACTTAAACATATAAAAACTTCACCGCGCACGACGAGGTAAGAAGGTATACTGTTATCTTTCGATAATTGACCCCCGGATCCATTTGAACCATCCTCAGGATTCAATGGAATCTTTAAAGGCAGGGTTTTTATCGTTCGCAGGTTAGAGGTGATTTCCTCCCCAACCTCCCCATTTCCACGAGTTGCACCTTGAACAAAGATGCCATCGCGATAATGGAGAACCACACTAAGACCGTCTAATTTGGGCTGAACGACGAAATCCGCATCATTTACGCGTTCATCAACCTTGGCAATTCTTTCCAGCCAAGCGAAAACATCACCTTCTTCAAATGCATTTCCTAAACTCAGGATTGGGACTGGATGCTGTAATTTTTCAAATTTATCTGCAGGAACCGCACCTACTCTTTGAGTAGGAGAATCCGCTGTAACCCATTCGGGGTGCTCATCCTCAATCTCACGAAGTTTCGCAAGCAAGCGATCGTATTCATAATCACTGATGACTGGCGCATCTAGTACATGATAACGATAATTGTGATAATGGATCTCATTACGAAGTTCATCCAAGCGCTTCAGTAGGTCGTTCTGGTCCATGGAAGTTATTATAGCGTAAAACTGAACTATAAAAACGTATACGCTCAAATGTTGTCAGTTCGAACCCCCCACCCCAATTATGGGGAGGGGCTACTGGTATCAGGTGGGAAAAAGGAAACAGCAGGGACGAAATCCGATGAATACCATTGGGGGGTGAATCATTCACAACTTTCCGGGGACAAGACCTGGGCTCATATAAACATCTTTCATTCCTTTTACTTTGCTCTAATCTAAGTATGGTAACCTGTTTGTATACCTCCTATAAATAGCAGTTGTTGGTTGTAATAAATGCCATCTTTAATAAGCTAGAGTCATATCGATTAATAGATCTGGAGATTTTGAATGAAAAGAACGAGTTTAATTGTTATTGGATTAATTGCCATCACCATTCTGCTTGCAGGATCGTTTTCGGCTGGCATTGTGGCTGGTAAATTATTCTTACCTGATACAAGCACCGAAAGTATTTCAGAAATCATCCCTACTATAGAGAATACCAAAGAACCCGCTGCAGAGTCAATCACAACCGAACAAGAACTCCCCGAAAATCATCCAACTCCAAAACCGACTACAGAAAGCATTGCTCCAAGCGAAGATTTAGAGCAGTTGTTTGAGCCTTTTTGGGAAACTTGGGATATCGTTCATGATCGATTCGTGGATCAACCCCTGGATAACCAAACTTTAATGCAGGGAGCGATAGATGGGATGTTAGAAGCTTTAGGTGATCAGCATACTTCTTTCATGGATCCCGATCAATTCCGACAAGCGAATATCCCTCTGGAAGGAGAGTATGAAGGCATCGGGGCGTGGGTAGATTCTAATCAAGAATACTTGACAATTGTCAGTCCAATGCCTAATTCTCCAGCGGAAAGGGCTGGATTAGAACCTGAAGATCAAATTATCGCCGTAGATGGCGAGGATATGACTGGGATCGACGGCAATTTAGTCATCCGGAGAGTACTCGGAGAGGCGGGGACGGAAGTAACATTGACCATCCGACGAGAAGGTTTAAGGGAACCTTTTGACGTCACTATAATCCGAGAACGTATCACCATCCCAAGTGTGGACTACAGTATGCTGGAGGATGATATTGTTTATGTACAACTTATTAGATTCGCTGATGATACCCGTGACGAACTACGAAAAGCACTCGAAGATACTTTAAACAACAATCCCACAGGGTTGATATTAGATTTACGCAATAACGGTGGCGGTTACCTAAATAGTGCAATCGAAGTAGCCTCAGAATTTATCCCCGAAGGGGTAATCCTCTATGAAGACTATGGTGATGGCACTCGTGATGAATACGAGGCTATCGAAGGAGGTTTGGCTACCGACATACCGATGGTTGTTCTAGTGAACCAAGGAAGCGCTTCAGCATCTGAAATTGTAGCTGGTGCGATTCAAGATTACAACCGCGCTCCTCTTGTCGGTGTGACAACATTTGGGAAAGGATCGGTTCAAAGTTGGGTTCCCCTCAGCAATGATCAAGGTGCGGTTAGGGTTACGATTGCTCGTTGGTTGACGCCTAGTGAACATCAGATCAGCCAGATTGGCCTTGAACCTGATTATAAAATTGGTGTCTTAACCGAGGCGGATGTCGAAGCTGGAATAGACGCCGAATCACTCGGTCTAGAACCTGAAGAGGTTGTGATTTTAAGTGAAGAAGATATAGATGAAGAAAAAGATCCTCAATTAGAAAAAGCAATCGAAGTTCTAATGCAAAAGTAAAAGTATATTATTAAACTAATGATTGACAGGTGAAAACATGTCCCCTTTTCTATTATTTGACTCACGATATTTGCTGTTCATGCTACCTGCATTCGTTATCATGCTGGCAGCTCAGTGGTATGTGAGTTCAACCTATAACAAATGGAGTCGTCATCCCTCCTACAAAAAGATAACGGGCAAAGAAGCTGGCGAACATCTAAAGAGGGTAGGCCAACTTTATGATGTTGAAATCCAAGGAGTATCCGGTAATTTGACCGACCATTACGATCCACGCAAAAAGATATTGCGACTTTCGCAAGGTGTGTATAAGGGTAATTCCATCGCCTCGCTAGCTATCACCGCCCACGAGTTGGGCCATGCATTGCAAGATCAGGATGACTATACCCCGCTCCGATTCCGCAGTATGCTCGTTCCGGCAGTGAACATCGGATCATACTTGGGATGGATTCTGATCCTAATCGGCATATTTCTGCGGATGACAAACCTTGCTTGGTTAGGTGTGTTTGCATTCTCGGGTGGTTTAATCTTCTCTTTAGCCACGATCCCCGTTGAGTTGAATGCTTCATCTAGAGCTAAACGTCTCTTGACACATTCCGGCTTAATCGTAAGTGAAGAAGATAAACGAGGTGTAAATGCTGTTCTTAATGCGGCAGCATTCACATACGTTGCTGCTGTATTTGCAGCCGCCATGCAACTCCTCTACTGGGTCTCTCTCGTCGGCGGATTGGGAGGTCGCAGGAGATAAGCCATGTCCTGGAGGCGAATAGGATACGCATTTTTGCTGATTGTCGTAGCGGGTATATCCGCCCTAAGCGGGGCGATTGCAGGTGGAACGGCTGTATATTCGGCCATAAAAACAAATACGGAAAATCAACCAACTCCACAAGCCGAATTGGTTGAATCACCCGCTGCCACATCCATTATAGAGGTCGATAGCACACAATTTGAAACTTCCATAACCAAAGCGGTTGAAACTGCCGGACCAGCAGTCGTGACGGTTTTAGGGGTCGTCCCAGGACAGATAACATTCTTTGGACAAGCGCCCGATCAATCCGTCAGCGGGAGCGGCGTGATAATTTCCGAAGATGGTTACGTTCTTACGAATAACCATGTGGTTGAAAATACAACGGAAGTTTCGATTATCCTCGCTGATGGTGAAGAGCTTCAGGCAGAGGTAATCGGGACAGATGTATTTTCCGATCTCGCAGTTCTAAGAGCCCAAGGAGAGCTACGAGCAGTAGCATCCTTAGGAAATTCAGACACACTTCGACCTGGTGAAACAGTTATCGCTATAGGATCCCCCCTTGGCGATTTTAAAAACACCGTCACCGTAGGCGTCGTAAGTGCAACCGAACGCGTGATCGATACGGGTGCAGGTTACCAAATGGAAGGTTTAATTCAAACGGACGCAGCTATTAACCAAGGAAACTCTGGGGGACCTCTTGTAAACTTGGCTGGGGAAGTAATTGGGATTAATACACTTATTGTACGCGGGAGCGGAATGGGTGGACCAGTGGCAGAGGGTCTGGGTTTTTCGGTGCCCTCCAACATTGTCTTAGCAGTCTCTCAACAAATCATTGAGAAAGGTTATTTTTCCTATCCATATATGGGTGTTCGTTGGCAATGGATCAGCAAAAGAATAGCACAAAGATATAACATGCCCGTAGAAAATGGGGCTTATGTCACTTTTGTTGAATCTGGGAGTCCTGCGGATGAGGCTGGTGTTCAGACTGGGGATATTATTGTCCAAATTGGAGAGCGGACACTTAACGAAGATAACCCCTTCATAAACGCGTTGTACGCTAACAGCCCTGGAGAGACGATCAATCTTGGTATCATGCGTGATAATACCCGAATTGATCTGGATGTTACGTTATCTGAACACCCTACACCATAAGTGATCATATTAGTGACAAAGTAATCCCAATGCAGACATTATAGGGGGAGAATTAAAATTGATCGCTTTCGAATCTCCGTTCACTATTTCTTGTCGATCTCTAGAAATGGGGGCAATAAGCATTTCTAGTATAATCCCCCCATGCGAAAATTTTTTATCGCTCTAGTGATACTCTTGGGCGTGATTTTTATTATCGCCAGAATAGCTGAAGTAGAAGCTATCTTAGAGACATTACAGAGAGGTAAATGGTGGGTTTTAACAATAGCGCTTGGCGTGGAAGGATTATGGTTAGTGAATGTCGCCGCATCATTCCAAGCAATCTTCAAAGCATTAGGTATAAAAGAAAAACTCTCATACCTTTTAGTTATGGCATCTGCGGCGAATTTTGTAAATGTGGTTACACCTAGTGCCGGTATGGGCGGGATGGCTATTTTTATCTCCGAATCTCAACGGCGGGACTATTCCGCAGGGAGAGCGACAGCAGCGGGGGCATTGTATGTTCTATATGATTATGCCGGTTTTATTTGTATCCTCTCTTTAGGGTTGATCGTTCTTTTTAGACGCAATAATCTGAACATAACCGAGGTTATCGCTTCAATTATCTTAGTTACGATCGCAGTTATCATTGCCACATTGTTGTACCATGGGACACGCTCCGCAGAATCTTTGGGAAATGCATTAGCCTGGATTGCTAGGCAAATTAACAAAATCCTCAAACCATTTCTGAACCGTGAATATCTATCTGAACAGCGTGCCCACGATTTCGCCCGAGATGCGGCAGATGGGTTATCTCAGCTGAGGAGAAATCCAGCAAACCTGATCATGCCCGCATTTTTAGCGTTGAGCAATAAAATAATTCTTATTATTGTTCTCTATTTAATGTTCCTCGCATTTGAAGTAGACACTTCCATCGGGACATTGATAGCTGGATTCAGTATCAGTTACCTATTCATGATTGTTTCCCCAACACCCTCCGGTGTTGGGTTCGTTGAAGGAGCACTTACGCTGGCACTACACTCATTTTTCATACCTTTGGGTCCTTCTGCGGTTATTGCCCTTTCCTATAGAGGTTTCACATTCTGGATTCCTTTGGTATTTGGAATGATCGCTTTTAGATGGTTGGGGAAACCTACTCCGGAACACGAACGTTTACCCATTGACACTACGGATTTCATGAATTAAATTTGACCAATCACGCTCCATGCGGTATAATCGCTGGTTGCTAGGTCTTGATTTTTGACCAACCCCCGAAGATGGGGGTTGTTTAGATAGTAAACGGAATATTAATATGCCAAAAAGAACATACCAACCCAAAAAACGCCGACGTAAGCGCGTTCACGGCTTTAGAAAAAGGATGAAAAGTCGTGGTGGAAGAAAGGTGCTAAAACGAAGACGACGTAAAGGTCGTCACCGCGCATCCGTAAAGATGAATAACCACGTAAAGCGAACTAACTGGAAAAGTTAGTCGGTATGTAGTGGGTATGCGATCTAATATCTAGATAAACAAAGCTTACTTCCATTCCCTCATGATATGGTGTGCGGGTGAACCCAAAGTTTAGATTACGGAAATCAACGGATTTCGAGCGGGTGCGAAGACATGGAAAATCATATGCGCACCCGCTTATTGTGTTGATTGCTCTCCGAAACAACTTAGACCGAACTCGTATTGGAGTGGCCGCTGGTAAATCTTTAGGGAAGGCAGTAAATCGAAATCGGGCAAAGCGCGTCATCAGAGCAGCTGTAAATCCCACTCTTCAATCAATTGAACCAGGTTGGGACCTTGTTTTTCTAGCACGCAAACCGTTGATCAACGCCGCCTTCGCAACGATACGATCAGCTATCTTGGAGCTCTTATCCCGTGCCAACTTGGTAAAGAACTATCATGTCTTATGAGTTTCATATAAATGACAGCAATAATTCAAACCAGCGAAAAAAAACGCACAACGCTGGGCTAAATCTAGGGGATTTAGAAATAAAGATCAGCAATTTTCCACGTTTGATCTTACTTGGTTTGATTCGACTTTACCAAGCAACGGTATCACGCGCCTTACCAGCGAATACTTGTCGTTTTTATCCTTCTTGTTCCCATTACGGTTACAAAGCCATCTTTTTACATGGCGCATTTAGGGGGAGCATGATGGCAATTTGGAGAGTATTACGCTGTAACCCATTCA
>JASFVL010000136.1:0-9388 GCA_050049875.1 Anaerolineales bacterium | reverse complement strand
CCTGTCCTCCATGCGATTCATTTATTATTTTGGGAGGTAGGACCGGTCGCTCTCGTGCTGAACCACGGATGCTCCCGTTGCTTGACAATCCGTTGTGGAGCGATTAAAATGTGGCGTGCATTTGGGAACCCGAGGCTAGTTTACGGGCCGAGATAGCTCAGTTGGTAGAGCACGCGACTGAAAATCGCGGTGTCGCCAGTTCGATTCTGGCTCTCGGCATCTTGATCGCAGGTCATCCTGCGGGCGTAGTTCAGCGGTAGAATGTCTCCTTGCCAAGGAGAAGGTCATGGGTTCGAATCCCATCGCCCGCTCTATGAAGTTAGATTGCTGATTGCGGATTTTGGAGTCTAGACGCCAATCAGCATTCTTTGTTTCAGGGTATAATCCAAATTAACCGGCGACGTGGCCAAGTGGTAAGGCAAGGGTCTGCAAAACCCCGATCACGGGTTCGAATCCCGTCGTCGCCTCTAGCGAGAAGAGGGTGATTCGCGGATAACAGCGTCCGCGAATCACCCTACTTTGTTTAAACATTCGGTATCGCCGCTCTCGCCAGGCGATCCACCCGCTCGTTGTAGCGATTGCCGGCGTGAGCGCGCACCCAGTGCCATTCGATTTGATGGTTTTCAGCGGCTTTGTCTAAGGACTGCCATAAATCAGCGTTGGCTAATTTGCCCCCTTTACGCCGCCAGCCGCGCTGGCGCCAGTTGGGCATCCATTCGCTGATCCCCCGTTTGAGATATTCGGAATCAGTGTAAAAATCCACCTGGCAGGGGCGCTTGAGCGACTCCAGCGCCTGAACAGCGGCGGTCAACTCCATGCGGTTATTGGTGGTATCGGGATCTGAACCGGTAAGCACTTTCTCGCGCCGCTTATAGCGCAGCAGTGCCGCCCAACCACCCGGACCGGGGTTGCCGTAGCAGGCACCGTCTGTGTAAATCGTCACTTGAGGTAGATCGTTCACCATGCTTTTTTCCTGAAATTTGGTGAACCCTATTTTATCCGATAAATCGCCAAAATAATCCCATTACAGGTTGCTGCGCAAATCACTATATCAGATCTTGGCAGTTATACTGATAGTCAAGATCGGTCCCACATCTGAAGCACACCTCAATCAAGGGCATTGTGGCTTAATATGGTTTGCTTCTCGTACAACCGCATTCCAATTGAACTCGCGCCCATCACTGGCATAGTAATAGCTAGTACCGTTGGGCATCAACACGACGACGATTCCGCTGTAACCCAGCATTTGAGGGACCCAAAATTTACACTCGTAACCCGCCTCGTACGGATCAGCCCAAAAAGCGTTATTATATTTTCCCCTCCCACCCCGGCTGACACCACGATCATCTGGATCACGCTGTAAGGAAGCAGCCAGTATGATAGGATGAAGTATTTGTTCACCATCAATTACTCCACCGTCCACATTCAGAAAGTTGCTGATTTTTGCCAGGTCGTCAGGGATCCAACACATACCTATTCCGCCGTAGGGTCGTCCTTGCCAATTGTTGTCCCTGGTGCGTAGGATGGTGAACACGCCGGGACCCATTTTCAGTGGCTCATATACATCGGTCACCACGAATTTAAAGATGTCAGCATCTGGGCCATCTTGAGCTTCTAGGTAGTTTTGCAACGCACGGGTAAGGATAAAGGTGTCCGAGGTGCGGTATACCCATTGGTTTCCGGGCGGCCCACTGTTTGGCCAATCAAAGGCTGCAGCGATGATCTCATCATAGTAATCTGCATTCCAGAAGGGGTTATCCCATTGCTCCTCATCTATCATGTGTCCTGCCGATTGGTGGTTCCTTCCACCAAATTCATTGTTTTCTCATTCCTTTCCCTTAAACTACTTAAGTCCTAATTGATTCACCACAGCAACTACTGTCAGGTTTGGTGCGCAGCAATTTATTTCTTCATCACTTCTAATTGTAATTATCTGGCAATTCATTAATTCCATCTTGTATTAGTTTAAAACAGAAATTCCCCAGACACATTAGCCATGTGGCTAATCTTTTTGCCTAACGTAGGGAGGATCGCTTCGGTGATACTATGTCCTATTTCGTGGGTGCTACGCGAAGGCACGTTGGGCCTGACAAACCGTTTTTAACGGGTTTCTAATATTAGACCATGAATTCAATTTTGGGTGATAAGTTTATTCCGTTTGGGCGTGGATTTCCGCAGCGGTGGCGTCCAGGTCCTTCACCACAGTGGAGATTTGCTCGGGGTCGAAATCGAGGTTAAATATATGTTCTGCCGCGTCGCTGACAGCCCAACGAACTGTGCCCCAAGAAGCGAGGCGAGGTTCGATTTGACTGTAGGGGATCAGCTCCAACGCGGCACCGAACTGGGGGTTTTGATCGATATAGTCGCTTAGGAGGTCCAGCGTGGAGGCTCTGGTGGGGAAGTAACTGCTGATCTCGACCCACCCGGCTTGGTTCTCGGGTTGGGAGAGCCAGAGGGCGAAAAGCCAGGCGGCTAACTGCGCTTCCGGAGTAGATTTGAACACAGCGATGGAAAGACCGTACACCGTGATGATCGGCTGATCGCTGCTGGATGGAAATGGAATGGACGTCCATACGTCATTCTCTCCAGCCTCTTCAAAGGCCTCCACTTGGAAGGGCAGTCCTGCGATGCTGCTGGTGTAGAAGATCGCCTGCCGGGCGGCGAATTCCGGGTTGGGATAGCGGGTCTCGGCTTTCCAAGCGCAGCCTTTGTCCAACAATCCCCTCAAGAAGGTCAGGGCGGATTCGACATGCGGGGTGTCAAAACGGTAGCTTTCCCCCTGGGGCTCAACGATTTGACCGCCAAATGCATAGATCCAGCTTAGGATGGTGGTGGTCTCAGTGCTGAGGATCCATCCCCCTGTGTCGTCGTCCTTCTCCTCGGCGGACGCGCAAGCTTGTTCTTCAAACTCATCCGGAGATGTGGGCGGGTCATCAAAACCCAGTTCCCGCGCCCAGCTTTGGTTGTAGAAGATCACTTGGGAGGAGCGGTAGAAGGGCAGACCTAGGCGGACCCCATCCACCACGTCCTGGTCCCAGAAGGCAGTATAGAAATCATTCTGCTCCGCTTCGTCTAGCCCCCAGATTGGATCGTTAACATATTCATTTAAGTCAACCAAAGGTTCTTCCTGGCTGTGCCAGGCGACGAGTTGGTTGTTGTACCCCAGCGCGAGGTCGGGTGGCTCTCCGATGTTGACCGAGGCGCGCACATCCTGAAACAGGTCGCCCCCGTGGCTGAACGCCGTCACCGTGATCCCATACTCGTTTTCAGCGTTAAATTGATTGACTAGGTTTAAGATCCAGTTCTCTCTGCTGGTTGTCCAGGGGTGCCATAATTGGATGCGGATCCCGTTTAGATCTTCAGGCTGGACCCCCAAGGAACTTGTGGGCGTTAGGGTGGGGCGGGAAATTCGCTCAGTTGGTGTAGGGGGCTCTTTGGTGGTTTTGGAAGACTGGGTGGCTGTTGATGAACGGGCTGTCTGGGTTGTCCCATTGGTCCCCTCTGGGCTGCTGGTCGGGGGAGTTGAGCAAGCTGACAGAGTGATCGCTAGGATGGAGATGATAATGATTAGGAGGGCGGCTGATTTTCTGGGCATGCGGGCCTCCCCTTTCAACAGGCGTGGTCAATAGTGATGGATTTATGACCGGTAATGGGAACTGAACTCGCCATAAGGGATGCTGAATTATATCAAATCGATAAGGTTACAAAACACATATTGTCTGGAGTTGCCTCGATCTGGTATACTTCACTTTGATCTGTCGAAAGACCACCCTGAAGGTTCAGAGACGGTAGATGTGGGCATATTAGTAGGATGCACCCCTATATCTGGCCCTTCTGGGAAGAGATAACGCTTCCTTTTTAATAATAGCGTGCTGCCAGGTTCTTCTACGGGTATCCCTGAACTCAAGCCTTGTCTATTGATCAGTTCCTTTGTTGTGGTATGCAAATGCATCAAAGCGTAATGGATAACAATGCAGTCCAGACTTGCCTGCGCTGTGGATGCAGCGCGAGATTTTTTTATCGGATTTTTAACAAATCTTGGCGTTTTAATAACCATTCTCGGTTAGAATATCTTTGACGCGTCTAGGTGTTCGTCAGTTAGGAATGAAAAGATCAGCCACTGAGTTTTTTAGAGCAATGGGGTTAACGGTGAAATCTGTGAAGCGTGAGGGGGTTGTTTTAATGACTCCAAGCTATGCTTATAGGAGGATCCTTTGGCTGAGAGCGCATTAAGTTCCCAGGTCAGTACGCATCAGCGAAAGCGCTTTCGTTTACTGGATTTGCGTGAGAGTTTAACCGGTTGTCTTTTTGTCCTGCCGGCATTCATCATCATTGGGGTCTTTGGTCTCTTTCCTATTGGGTTTGCCGTTTACGTCAGCCTGCATAAGTGGCGCATCAATCCAACTCGCTTCGCGGGGTTGGAAAACTACGCCAATTCCCTGGACGATTTAGCCTATGTGGTTTTTTTCTGGGTGGTCGTCATCCTGCTGTTCCTGGCGGGTCGTAATGCTGTCAAGCTGGTTAAAGATGCCCGAGAGCGAAAGGAGAATCCTTGGCCGTGGCTGCTGCCTGCGTTGGTAACGGCGGTGGGTATAGAGGAATTTATCCGCTTCGTTGTCCTTTTACTGCCTGAAGTGTTGGGCATTGCCGATAAAGTTCGCGGTGTCGAGCGGACCCGCGAGCTGTTTGTCCGATTGTTGGTAGAAGCTTGGCGAACGCCGGCTGCTCAATCCACGCTTAGGATTTCTTTGTTGCTGTTCCTGGTTGCTTTGATATTAGCCTATGTCGCCTATCGTCTAACATCGAAAGCTTCCCATAATATCACTTACTATACATCCTGGTTGACCGTTTTGTTGTTGACCGGCGGAGCATTTGCCCTGGGATGGTTTACCTGGATTGAAATCGAACGCGCCTACCAGGTAGCCCTGGAGGCCGGTGAAAGCTTGGAGATATGGACGCAAGTTATCACCATCAGCGCTGGTTTTTTACTTCTGTTCCTTTCTTGGCTCTCCTGGCGGGGCGCTTCTCATAGAGCTTCTAATCTTGGTATGATATTGCGTCTCATCGCCGCGGCTATGCTGGCAATTGCTGCTTGGGTGCTGGTCGCTGAGCTGCCGCGGGTGATCGCTGCGGGGGATGCCGATTGGTGGCAGGGGTTGAAGGTCACGGTGTACTATTCTGTGGGTACCGTTCCTTTGCAGTTGGGGATATCCCTCGTCTTAGCGACCCTGCTCTTTCAGAATATCAAAGGGAGATCGTTGTATCGGCTGATCTACTTTTTGCCATACATAACGCCTACGGTAGCAGCCGCGGCGATATTCCGGGTGTTCTTCTCTGCCCGTCCATCCGCGCCGATCAATAACTTGCTGTCGCAGTTCGGGATTGACCCCTTACTGTGGCTTGCTGAGCCCAAAGGGATCGTTGAACTCATCGCTGGGCCTGATGCGAGTCTGCCTGGGTGGGCTGTCGGTCCCAGTCTAGCTTTGGTGGTCATCATCATCTACAACATATGGAGTTATGTGGGCTATGACACGGTCATCTTTTTGGCTGGTTTGGGCGGCATTCCCAGTGAACTGTACGAGGCCGCTGCCATTGATGGCGCGGGTCGCTGGGCGCAGTTCCGCAATATCACCTTGCCTTTGTTATCTCCGACCACGTACTTCTTGACGTTGTTGGCCATCATTGGTACATTCAAAGCTTTTAATCACGTCTGGGTCTTGCGCTTCGCGGCCGCGCTGGGGACTACCGATACGGCCAGCATCGTCATCTTCACTGAGTTCAATCGCAACACCCGTTATGGTTATGCTGCCTCCCTCTCCCTGGTTTTGCTGGGCGTGATTCTGGTGCTGACTGTGATCAATAACCGTGTCGCCGAGGAGCGTGTCTTCTATGGTTAATGAGACTGCCCAATCCCGTTCGACGGTAAAGCTGCGTCCGAGAAGACGCATCGATTTCGGTCGAACGCTTACCTATGTTGTCCTGACGCTAGGCGCGGTTGTCGCCATTGTGCCTTTCCTTTGGATGATCAGTGCTTCCTTGATGAATCTCACCGAAGCTACGGGGCGGGCGGTCCTTCCCAGGGTGGCGCAGTGGGAAAACTACGCCGAGGCGTGGACGGACGCGGATATTGGAGAGTTCTTCATCAACTCCGTGATCATCGCTGTCATCACCATCGCTGGTCAACTTGTCTTTTCCACCTTGGCTGCTTACGCTTTTGCGCGCATCAAATTCCCTGCAAAGGGATTTATTTTCACGCTCTTGCTGTCCACATTGATGATCCCGGAAGCGGTGGTGTGGATTCCCAATTTCATCACCGTCACTTGGTTAGGCAGGGTAGGTCCCATCCCTTGGATTAACAATTGGCCTGCGCTGACCATCCCCTTCATGGCCAGCGCCTTTTCCATTTTCCTATTGAGGCAATTTTTTATCCAGGTTCCCAGCGAATTATGGGACTCGGCGCAGATTGACGGCGCCGGACATGTCCGCTTTTTAACCCAAATCGCCATCCCCCTGGCAAGGCCAGCGATCCTTACGGTATCTCTCTTCACCTTTATTGGTTCGTGGAACGCGCTGGCTTGGCCCATTTTGGTCACGAGCGATCCTGAATGGCGGCCCATCTCCTATGGTCTCTCCAGATTTGTACAAGAGGCGGGTGTACTCGTGCACCTACAAATGGCCGGGTCCGTGATCACCATATTGCCTATATTGATCATGTACTTGATGATCCAACGCAGGTTTACCGAAGGCATTGCCACAACTGGTTTGAAAGGCTAATGGATAATGCCACGGTTTATCTGTAAATTACGAGGGAAACCCCGCAATTTACAGATAAACTGAAACATAGTTGGCTGACAGTTATATTAGATGAGGAGGTGAATGGCAAAAGATAAGTCCGCATATCACAAAAGCATAGGATACAATGTCACGGAATTAATAAAATCCGTAGTTGCACAGTTGGGGAGGTAGGTGTGGGATTGAGCAGGAAAGGCTATTCTTTACCTCTCCCTTCCCCTTCAACTGCGCAAGTTCTAAATCTATATTAGGAGAAGAAAATGAAGACTCGCAATTTGTTTTTGCTGATTAGCATGCTCTTGGTTGCGGCTTTTGTCATGTCCGCTTGTGGGCCAAGCGCGACGCCCACCGAAGAGCCCATGGAAGAACCCACCGAGGAACCCATGGAAGAACCTACCGAAGAGCCCATGGAGGAAGAAGCTTGTGCGCCTGCTACCGAAGGCCCCCTCGCCGGTGTGGATCCGCGCGGTCAAACTGTGATTTTTTGGCACGAACACAGCGAAGACAACCGCATAGAGTTTTTGGATAAGCACACTTCCGAATTCAACGCCACCAACGAATGCGGCATCACAGTCGAACACCAAGTCCAAGGTGGCTATGACGATGTTCGCGACAAGATGAACGCCGGTATCGCCACTGGGGACTTGCCTGGGTTGGTGGTCGGCTACCAGAACGACCAGGCTTTCTACGCCCTGGCTGGTGGTTTGGCGGACATGAACCAGTACATTGACGATCCCAAATGGGGCTTGACGCCTGAAGATAGAGCTGATTTCTACGCTGCTTTCTTGGAGCAAGGCGTTCACCCCGCCTTTGGCGGTGCCCGTTTGGGCTTCCCCCCCAACCGTTCCATGGAGGGCATTTTCTACAACGTCACCTGGTTGCAGGAGTTGGGTTTTGACGGCAGCCCGCCGGAAACCCCGGAGGAGTTCCGCGAGATGGCTTGCGCGGCTGCGGAAGCCAACGCGGATGGCACCGGCGGCTTCATCTTGCGTGATAGCGCTTCTGCCACGGCTGCTTGGACCTACGCTTTTGGCGGCGACATCCTCAACGAAGACGGCACTGGCTACGTCTACAACGGCCAGGCGACCGTCGACGCGCTAAACTTCCTAAAGGGCATGCTGGATGACGGCTGTGCTTTCTTCTTCACCGAGGGGTATCCCGACCCTGAGTTCGCTGCCCGCCATGCTATCTTAACGATGGGCTCCAGTTCAGGCTTGCCCTATTATGAAGGTGGTGTCCAAGACGTGGCTGAGGAGGAAGGCCGTGAGCCTGACGAGTGGGGCTTCACCGCGGTTCCGCATACCACTGAGGATCCCGTGCAGAACATCTATGGTGGTGACATTATGATCCCCGCCACCAGCCCCGATACGCAGTTGGCTGCTTGGCTCTTCCTCAAGTACTTCACTTCCCCTGAAGTTCAGGCGGAGTGGGTCAGGGTTTCCAATTACTTCCCCACCCGTAAATCCACGTCTGAAATCTTAGGGGATTACCTGGATGAGAACCCCAAATTTGCAACAGCCGTTGATCTGCTCGAATATGGTTACTACGAGCCGCAACTGATTTCCTACCAGAGCGTGCGTGACGCCGCAGCACAAGCCTTCAACGAGATCATGCAAGGCGCTGACGCCCAAGCGACCCTCGACGCCCTCAACGAAGAGGCCAATGCACTGCAAGAGGAGTTGATGGAGGAGTAGAAAGACTGATCCCTGCGCTTTACTATTGTATAGACCCCCGCAAGGGGGTCTATATTTTATCTATTGTGGTATCCTACGGGGAGTTTCAATTTTATACTCGATCCTGCTTAATCGACAGAGGAACCTGAAATGCCTGACTTAACCGCTGATCTGTTGCCCCGCCTGCAGGACCATCGCCTAAGCGAACTGCATCTTGGGGAGGGGATGATACACCCCAAATACGATGATCAGTCGATCCTTAACATCCCTGCCAGCATCTGCCAGCTACTGAAAGTACCCGAATTTGGGGAGGCGCCGCTGATCCCTGAGATTCTCTCCCCCTTGGGAGAGAGAATTGAGCGTATCGTTCTGATCCTGGTGGACGCCCTGGCTTTCGATCGCTTGAGGCGCTGGATGGAGCGGGACGAGAGCCTGACAGGAGCATTCGGCGGCACATCGGTCTGGCGCTCTCTAGTGAAGGATGGCGTTTTTGCACCGCTCACCTCCATCGTGCCCAGCACCACCTCCGCCGCTCTGACTACAATGTGGACAGGCTGCAGCGCAGCAGCCCACGGCATCGTCGGCTACGAGGTCTGGCTTAAAGAGTACAGCGTTGTTGCGAACATGATTCTGCACGCCCCGATAACATTCAAAGGCGATGTCGGCAGCTTGAAACGTGCTGGATTCCAGCCGGAGCATTTCTTAAGCGCACCCACACTGGGGCCGCATCTTGCCCGTCATGGTGTCAAGCCTTATGCTTTCCAGCATTACAGCATCGCCCGCTCCGGTCTCTCCAAGATGTTCCTGCGCGATGTTGAGATTCAATCCTTCGGCAGCAGCGCCGAACTATGGGTGGGGTTGCGGCAGTTCCTGGAGGCGAAAATCGATGAGCGTCTGTACGCTTACGTCTACTACGGTGCGGT
>JASFVL010000135.1:0-9412 GCA_050049875.1 Anaerolineales bacterium | reverse complement strand
ACTTCAACATCGAAGACCGCATCACCACCTACTATCAAGCCGAGGGCGATTTGGCTGAGGTCTTCCACACCTGGGGAGCCTACATCCAGGACGAAACCTTGACCACCGATCTGGTGGCCGGCAGCCCGCCCCCCGCCGCTCACGTCGAAACCCACGATGTGGACGGCATGAAGCTCGAAATCGGCGTGCTGCAGAATTAAACTCATTTTCTTATCGGGCTTCTAGCGACAGGAAAGTTGTCTTCACCAGGTGTTTTTGGGCTGGAATCAGCCCAAAAACACCTGGATTTATTTACCCCTCCCAAAATTTGGGAGGGGGCTGGGGTGGGGGTGTAAAAAAATTCACTCTTGACAAAAAATATATTATCAGTAAAATATCATTTATCGCTAAAAATAATTTTATCGCTTAAATGGATTATACCGATGAAAGATATTAAACCAGACCCCATTCACATCATCAAAGACCCCAAGGCGGTCAAGTCAATCGCTGACCCACAGCGCAACCAGATCATGGAAGTCCTGATGGCTGCCCCACTGACAGTCAACCAGATCGCCGAAAAACTCGGTCTCGCTCCAAGCCGGCTCTACTACCACGTCAACATGCTGGAGAAGCACGGTTTGATCCGCGTCGTGGACACCAGCGTGCATGGCAACATTATCGAGAAGCATTACTGGCTGACAGCTTATGACTACGAGATCGACAAAGACCTGCTCAACTTCAACATCACCACTGAAGAGGGCAAAGACAACATCATCCGCATGCTGCTGGCGAACGTCGAGACCACTCGCGAAGACCTAATCCGCAGTATGGAAGCGCGCGCTTTCAACCTGGAGCAGGGTGCCGAGCCCCATCCCCGCCGGGTGATCGACTTCCGGGATGTATGCCTCATCCCGGAGGAGAGGATGGAGGACTTTCAAGAGCGTTTGCACGACCTGCTCAAAGAGTTCTCAGCCGCCCACGCGCCGGATAGCGCGGATACTCACCCGTGGGCGCTGAGCGTGCTGCTGTATCCCAGTTTTTATTACCAGCAAAAGGACGGCCAATCTTAGCGGTTTCATTCTTAGAGGTACCATGCAGAAACAAAACCCATCTCCTAAAAATATGCGCACCTTCTGGGTGATTTGGGGTGGCCAGCTGATCTCGGTGTTGGGCTCAGGCTTGACCTCCTTCGCCATGGGGGTTTGGATTTACGACCAAACTGGCAAAGCCACCCCCTTCGCGCTGACCGCACTCTTTGCCACCCTGCCCAGCGTTCTGCTGATGCCCTTCGCCGGCGCGGTCGCCGACCGCTTCAATCGCCGCAAGGTCATGATTCTAGCCGACAGCGGGGACGCCCTGGTCACGATCATAGCAGCTGGGCTGCTCTTCTTCGGCGACTTACAGGTCTGGCACATCTATTTGCTGGCCGTTTTCGGTTCCCTCTTCTCCACCTTCCAGGGACCGGCTTACATGGCTTCCACCACCATGCTGGTCCCCAAGAAAGACCTGGCCCGCGCCGGGGGGATCATGCAAATGGGACAGGCGATTCAATCGATCCTCACGCCGTTAGTAGCGGGCGGGCTGTACGCTCTGATCGGGCTACACGGTGTACTGCTGATCGACGCCGTCACCTACTTGTTCGCTGTAGGGGCGCTGCTGGTCGTCCGCATCCCGCAGCCTGAACGCGTCTCTGAGGGGGTTGAGAAGGGCGAGGGTGCAAAATCCCTTTGGGGGGATGCGATTTTCGGCTGGCGTTATCTGCGCGCCCGCCCAGGTTTGTTCGGCATGTTGCTGTACTTCGCCAGCGTCAACTTTTTCCTCAGTTTCTCCGGCGTGCTCTCCGGACCACTGGTACTCTCCTTTGGCACAGCCGCTGATCTAGGGGTCGTGCAAACCGCCGGAGGGGTTGCCATGCTGATCGGCAGCGTGACGATGGGTGCCTGGGGTGGTCCCAAGCGCAAGGTCCCTGCCCTGATTGGCTTCATCGCTCTAGCCAGTACCGGCTTTCTGATCACCGGCATCCGGGCGAGTACCGTTACCATCGCCGCTGGCACCTTCATCCTGCTGGCCTTCATCCCCTTCGCTTCCGCCTTGAGCCAGGCAGTCTTCCAAACCAAAGTGCCCCCAGACTTGCAGGGGCGCGTCTTCGCCATTCGCGGCATGATCGCCCGTTCGATCTCCCCGCTGGCGATGCTCGTCTCCGGGCCGCTGGCGGACCGCGTCTTCGAACCCCTGATGAGTGCAGGGGGTGGGCTGAGCAGTACCTTCATAGGAAATTGGCTGGGGGTGGGGCCTGGTCGCGGGATTGGGCTGATGTTCGCTATCTCGTGTCTGTTCCTTTGGGGCGAGAGCCTGGTCGCCATCGCCCACCCACGTATCCGACAAGTGGAGCAGGAGATCCCCGACGCCATCCCTGACGAAGTAGATGAGATATCACCTGACCCAACAGATGAGGGCATAGTACCCGCAGAGACGTTAGCGCGTTCCCCCGCAGATTGAATATTCACATTCAGATGCCGCGCATCAGCCCATCACAGGGTGCTCATGCGCAGCATTTTCTATTATAAGGGCTCGTCGCGCAGCTGGGGATCAGCGACTTTGTGCAACCCCCTTGAGACCAGATAAAAAGCCAGGGCGAAAAAAGTGAAAGCAAGCGCCGCCGGCAGGAGCACGTGCCATTGGGTGCCCGAACCGCC
This sequence comes from Anaerolineales bacterium, assembly GCA_050049875.1. Classification (GTDB taxonomy): domain Bacteria; phylum Chloroflexota; class Anaerolineae; order Anaerolineales; family UBA11858; genus JASFVL01. The sequence continues at coordinate 6,737 of JASFVL010000135.1, read as the reverse complement.
GATGTTGGAGTACAGGAAGGCATCGTAGATCAAGGTGCCCCAATTGAGGGTCACGCGCTTCAAACCGAAGAAGGAGATAAAGCCATCGGCGACCACCGCCCCGCTGACGGCGATCATCATCTGCAAGGCCGCTAGGGGCAGCATATTGGGTAGGAAGTGCTTGACCATCACGTGCAAGGCGTTGCCCCCAGCGATATGGGCAGCCTCCATGAAGGGTTTAGCCGCCACCTTGAGCGCCGCGGTGCGCATCACGATGGCCGCGCCCCCCGCGCCGGTGATCACCCCGAAAATCAAACCCAGCGGCACCGGTCCCATATCCCGGAAGCGGGCGCCCAGGATGATCATCAGGATCGGCGCCGGCAGCAGGATAACCACGTCCATCAAGTTAGTCAGCATCATATCCACCCTGCCGCGGTAATAAGCTGCCGGAATACTTAAGATGGTTGCCAAGATGGCGGTGGTGATGGCGGCGGTGAAGCCAACCACAAAGGTTGGCGTGGTGGCCGCTAACAGCATACTGAGCACATCACGACCCAGGGCGTCGGTGCCCAGCAGATGGACGTCATCCGGCGGGGAGGGATGTGGGATCAGATCGTTGTCGAATCCTGTGTAGGGGTCGAAAAGGCGCCGCTCCCAGACCGTGCGCATCAGAATGGGGTGGGCGATGGCCATCAGGGCGAAGACAGCGATCAAGCCTACACCCACCAAGGCCAAGCGGTCTTGGGAAAATACTTTCCAGCCGGCTTTAAAGCGCCTTTGCGCCAGGGTAAGACGGATTTGGGTGCGCTGCCAGGCGTTGAACCTCACCGGGGGGTGCCGTTCGGGTCTCTCAATTACTGGCGCCAGAGCATCTCCCACGGGAGCGGTGATCTCTTGCAAGCGCGCCGTGGCTCTCGGGTTTCCCGGGTATATATCCAGCACTCGCTCCAAGGCGTAGACCTTCTGTTGGCGCTCGGTCAGCGCAAAACTTAATAGGAACCAAGCCTGGGCGTTTTGCGGGTCGCGCTTGAGCAGTTTCGCCAGCACAACGCTGGCTTCGTGCAGTTGATCTTCCTCCAAGTGTTGTTCGGCTTGGCGCAACGCGTTGCGAGTCTCACGATCCATTTGGAAATCCTAAAAATATGCCAGCGAGAACATCCTCAGCGAGCAAGGCTCTCACCTTCACCGAAGCGGATGCGGGGGTCCATGTAGGCGGTCAGCACGTCCAAAAACAGGCGAGCGATCAAAGCCAGCACGCCGATCATCAACAATACGCCCATGACCACCGGAATATCTTGCCAGTAGAGCGAGGTGAACATCATCGTGCCCATTCCCGGCCAATTGACCGAATCCTCGATGATCACGATGCCCGCCAGTAAGTACGGCAGAGAGATAAACAGCCGGCTGAGCACCGGCAGCAGCGCGTTGCGGGCAGCGTGCTTCTCACGCACCACCCGCTCCGGCAAACCTTTGGCGCGGGCGGCTTTGATGTACTCCTCCTTCATCACCTCGGTCATGGTGGACTGCATGATCACCATGGTTTCCCCAAAGATGAGTAGGACATAGGTCAGCAGAGGCAGCGCTGCTGAACGCAGTAGGTCGAAGGCATATAGGTGAATATCTTGAGCGTACCAAATACCCACAACGACCGCCCCCAGGACTAGCACCTGCGCCCAGCCAGGAATCCTGACCCTGCCCCGGGAGTAGCGCTTTACCAGATAACTGAGCGCCAGTATGACCAACGCCACCACGGTGATGATGCCCACCATTCTACGGGTCACGTCCAGCGGGCGAAGGTCGGTGCCGATCCAAAGCAGGCGGTCGACATGAGGAAACGCCAACCGACCGATGCCCCCATCCTGACCCCTTGAAACGCTGGCTTGGCGCCCGAACAGGTAAGCCACCAGCCATGCCAACCAGGGAGGAAAGGAAGTGAACAAAGCGATTCCGCTGAAGGTGGTCGCCCCGGTGAGTAAGTCGGGTCCCCGCCAGGCGGTTCGCTTGCCCAAAACTAAACCAAGCCCAAAGGCGATCAACGTCCCTGGAACGAACACTAATAAGGTCGGCGGCAGAACGATATCGATGGCGCGGGTCACGGGAAAGCCGTAGCCGGACAATCCCAGGTCACCCTGCAAGACATCGGTCAACCAGTTCCAATACTGCCGGTACATTGGCAGGTCGAGACCCAATCGAGCGCGTAGCTGTTCGCGCTCGGCGCCGCTCAAAAACATGGCGAACTGATCCACGAAATCGCCCGGCATGACAATTTGGACGATGAAAAACATCAGCGTAATGAAGAGCAAGAGCTTGATCAGGCTCATTGCGGCTTGTTTGAGCAGATGGCGTGTCATAGCAGCTGCGCTCCTTGGGATCTGTGGTACCCAAAAATCATATCACGGTTTACAGAAAAGCGCTTATTTATCCCCAGCGTAGTAGATGTGTTTTGGGGTCCAGACTTAGTTTTTCTGCGGGATACAGCCAGGTATTCTGAGGTAAGATAATTTAGTCACCTCCCAACCACAGACGACCGGTTACCTCATCGACACAGGGGATCACCATCTTCGATTAAGACCAGGGTGCCGAGATCCACCGACTCGCCCTCCTCGAGGGTGATCCATAAACGCTCCTCCGAAGGAACAGGGCGTTCCTCAGTCAGCGGGCACTCGCTGAGGTAAGTCTGCCCATCCTTGACATAAACGTAACAGAGGGTGGGGAAATCGCAGGTTTCAGTTCCCTGAAATCCAAACGCGTAGCGATGCCCGATGACCACTCTGGTGGGCGGGACGTGCCGGATGAGAAAAACCCCGCGCTCATCGGTGGTGGCGACCTTTGGCCTCTCGTACGATAACCCGACAATCTCCAGGGTGTTCGAGCTTTCAATATACTTCAGCAGCATCACATCTACACCCTCCACGGGCGCACCTTCTTTGTCCACCACAACTCCCCGAACCGCATTTGGTTCCAACTCGGGCAGGGAGAGAGGTGTCAGCGTTGGCGGTGGAGATGTCGCCTTCTGGGAACAGGCTGCCAGAAAGATCATGAGAAGTAGAATCGGAGTACTTTTTTTGGAAATCACCACAAACCTCCTACCGTTAAACAAATGTTCACGATCCCAGATCTAGCCAAGGATAATTTTCTATATTACCGGCAAGGGACATTCTCAGTTCAAGGTTCGGAAGGCTTGCCGCTGACCAAGCAAAGTAGGGATCGAGGGCGGGGTTGTGGGGCTGCTCCCACAACCCCACCAATATCTCCGCGCTTGCGAGAAAGGATGATTTAAGGCAAAATTGAGTTGAATTGGTCAGGTATCGTCTCAGAGAGGGGCAAGACACCCCTCAAAGGCAAACCTCATGTTCAAACCCGTTTCGACAACCTTCAACCCCGGGCAATTCGAAGAGAGTGTGCTGCGGTTTTGGAAAGCCGGAGAAATTTTCACCAAATCCCGCCAGCAGCGCCAGGGCGGTAGCGAGTACGTATTTTACGAAAAGCCACCCACAGCCAACCACAAACCCGCAGCCCAGCACGTCCTGGCATGGGTTTTCAAGGACCTCTTCCTGCGCTACAAAACCCTGCGCGGCTACCACGTCATACGCCGCAGTGGCTGGGACACCCATGGCATGCCAGTCGAGGTCGAGGTCGAAAAGCAGCTCGGCATCACCCACAAGTGGCAGATTGAAGAATATGGCCTAGAGCGCTTCAACGAGCTTTGCCGCAAGTCGGTATTTGCTTACATCCAAGATTGGGAAAAGCTGACTGACCGCATCGCATTTTGGGTGGACATGCAGGACGCTTACGTCACCTACACCAATGACTACATTGAATCCCTGTGGTGGATGCTGAAGCAATTCTGGGAAGGGGGTCTGCTCCAGCAGAGAACTAGAGTGGTGCCCTACTGCCCCCGCTGCGGGACACCCCTCTCCGAACAGGAGGCAATCCAAAACACTCGCTTAATAGAAGACCCTTCGATCTACGTGCGCCTGCCGCTGGTTGACGAACCCGGCACCTCCCTGCTAGTGTGGACCACCACACCCTGGACGCTGCCCGCCAATGTTGCCGTGGCAGCCCATCCCGAAGATGAATATGTGACCGTGGAAAACCGTGGATCGTCAGTAGGGACTGGCGAGCAAACCGAAAGACTGATCCTAAGGCGTGCTAACCTCAAAGATGTCTTCGGAACGGAAGAGCTGGAAATTGTGGATGCCTTCAATGGCAAGAAACTAAAGGGAAAACGCTACCACCCACTTTTTACCTTCATCCTGCCGGCAAAAGAGGCTCACCGTGTGGTCTTAGGGGATTACCCTGGCACAAAAGAAGGCACAGGACTCGCCCATATCGCTCCGGCTTTCAGGGATGCGGACTTCCAAATCGCCGTGGAACACGATTTACCTGTTCTGCTGACCGTGGCTGAGGACGGAACCTTTAACGACGAAATCGGACCATGGCGAGGGGTTTTTGTAAAAGATGCTGACCCGCGCGTTATCCAGGATTTGGACGCTCGTGGGCTGCTGTTCAAGGCTGGAGTCCACACCCACAAAACCCCTTTTTGCTGGTGCTGCGACTCACCCTTGCTGGACCATACCTGTGACGCCTGGTACCTGCGCACGACAGCCTATATGGATAGGCTGATGGCGCTGAACGATCAGGTCAACTGGTACCCCGCTGGCATCGAAGAGGATCGCTACGCGGCATGGCTGCGCAGTGACGCCGATTGGGCCATAAGTCGCCAACGCTACTGGGGCACCCCTTTACCGATTTGGGAGTGTCCCGCCTGTCATCACCAAATCTGTATTGGCTCGCTTGAAGAACTGCAGGCGCTGGCTGGGATGGACCTCACCGTTCTTGACCTGCATCGCCCCTACGTAGATAGGATAACGGTACCCTGTGAAACGTGCGGCGCGCAGATGAAGCGCGTCCCAGAACTGATCGATGTGGGTTTCGACTCTGGAGCCATAGCCACTGCTCAATGGCACTACCCCTTTGAAAACCAAGAGACCTTTGAAACTCAATATCCCGCCGATTTCATTTGTGAGGTCTTCGAACAAAACCAAGGCTGGCTTTTCGCCGTACACGCACTCAGCGCACCCCTTTTCGAGCGCCCGAGCTTCCAAAACGTCATTCGCTTGGGGGATATTGTCGGCGAACAGGACCAAAGAACATCGTTATCAAACGGTAATCTGATCGACCCTTGGGACGTGCTGGATGCCCACGGCGCCGATGCACTGCGCTGGTACCTTTACACCGCTGGACCACCCGAACAGGATCGCCGCATCTCGACAGAACTGGTCGGTAGAGTGATCACACAGTTCGTCCAGACATTGTGGAATGTGTACGCTTTCTTCGTGACGCACGCCAATCTGGTCGGGTGGGAACCTCCTCCACCAACCCCTGCCAAATCGGGAAAGAGGCTCGAGGCACCGGGAGGATTGCAGGATCAAGTCCTAGACCGCTGGCTACTGGCGGAGCTGCACACGCTGATTCGAGACGTGACAACCGCCTACGAGACTTACGACGTCCTCAGAGCGACACGCCCTATCCAATCCTTCGTGGAGAAACTCTCCCATTGGTACCTGCGCCACTCGCGCCAACGCTATCGTATAAGTGCCGCTGATCCAGATATAGAATCTGCTTACACCTCGCTGTACCGCACCCTGGTTGCGCTGAGCAAACTCCTGGCACCCGCAGCGCCCTTTACAGCCGAAGCGCTGTACCAAAACCTGGTGGCTTCAGCTGACCCCCAGGCCCCCCAGTCGGTCCACTTGTGCGATTGGCCGATCTTCGATCCTGACTTGATCGACCAAAATCTGATCATCGAGATGGACTTGGTGATGGAATTAGCCTCCCTAGGACACGCGGCCCGGGACAAGGCGGGCATCAAGATGCGCCAACCTCTCTCCGAGGCGGCTTTCGTTGTGGGCAACGCCCAAGAAGCTGGCGTGGTAGAGGTGCACGCCGATTTGCTCAAAGAGGAACTGAACGTCAAGCGCGTAAGCATCCTCCAATCGGTGCGTCAAGCGTTTCGCTACATCCTGCGCCCCATTCCGGGAGAACTGGGAAGCAAATACAAAGACCGCTACCCCTTGGTGCGCGATGCTATCTTGGGTTTAGATCAACAAGCTGCCGCGCATAAACTCCTCGACGGAGAACCCATCGAGGTGCTGGTCAGGAGCAAGTTCCTGGAGATCAGCCCTCAAGAAGTGCAGGTGATCGCTAAAGACAGAGATGGTTTATCGACCGCCGCTGCAGAGCCCTACCTCGCCGCCCTTTCCACCCGGCTGACCCCCGAATTGGAGCAGGAAGGGTTGGTAGGTGAGTTCATAGAGCAGGTGAAACGCTTCCGCAAGCAGGCCGACCTCGAAGTGACCGACCGAATTCAGGTTCATTACTTAGCCTCACCCCAACTAGCAGCAGCCATCGAAGCCCATCGCCAATCCATCATCGCACAAACCTTAGCTGTGGAACTGAAGGCTGCTGAGCCTGTCGAGGACATGTTCGTCGGCGAAGCCCGCTTCTCCGAGCAGGAGCTCAGAGTGGGCTTGATCAAGATGGCGTTGTGATCATGGGCCTGGTTGTGGGGTAAAGTTCTGCAACCACACCCCATTTTCCTCTGCTGTTGGGGGTAAATTACCCTAAGGTGATCGCTTTAGCTGGGGACAAAGATCACCTTGACAAAATCACAAGATTAATAAATAATTAAAATCAGATAAATAAGACATTAAAAGTATGTCCCCATTTGGGAGGATTATCGGACACACGCACGG
>JASFVL010000134.1:0-9413 GCA_050049875.1 Anaerolineales bacterium | reverse complement strand
AATTCCAGGTTCAATTCTCTCGTAGTGCAGGAGCTGTTCGTTCACTTAACCCACCTGTGAGTTTTCTCGTTATGGTTGTTTGTCATCCCCAAATCAACAGTATTCTTCTGACAACAATTCTGTACAGACCTTATCTCAAATAATCCCGTAGGTGTCGGCTGCGGGTGGGATGGCGGAGTTTGCGTAGGGCTTTCGATTCGATCTGCCGGATGCGCTCCCGGGTTACATCGAAGTACTGCCCGACCTCCTCAAGGGTGTGATCCTTGCCGTCGATCAACCCGAAGCGCAACTCCAGCACCTGGCGCTCTCGCTCGGAGAGCACAGCTAAAGCGTTCTTCACCTGTTCCCGTAGCATCTCCCGCGCTGCAGCGTCCATGGGTTTTAAAGCATCTTCATCCTCAATAAAGTCCGACAATTGGCTGTTATCTTCGCTTCCTATCGGGCTGTCGAGAGACATCGGTTCTTCAGCTGCACGCAAAGTATTGGTCACTTTGGATGTGGCTCGCTGCCATCGCCGTCGCACATCAGCGGGCAAAGGCATTCCCTCCCTGCGATATCGGAGGATGATTTGGCGGTCGCGGGGTTCGAGGTAACCCGCTTCTAAAGATACTTCCTCCGGTGTTGGTTCGCGACCGAGTTCTTGTGTCAGTTCGCGCTGTATTCGTAATAGCCTGTTGATGGTTTCGAATACATGTACCGGGATGCGGATGGTTCGTGCCTGATCAGCGATAGAACGGCTGATCGACTGTCGAATCCACCATGTGGCGTAAGTGCTGAACTTATAACCCCGCGTGGGATCGAACTTAGAGACTGCTCGTAGCAGGCCGAGGTTGCCCTCTTGGATTAGATCCAGAAATGAACTACCACGTCCAGTGTAGCGCTTAGCTACGCTGACGACCAAACGCAGATTGGCGCGAATTAAGGCGTTATGTGCTTCATGAGCTCTTCGCCGTAAGCTGTTCAATTCAGCGTTGATTTCTTCATCCGCTGGCAGATAGCGAGAGAATGTTCGTGCAGTTGGTAAACCATCTCGCTTCAGCATGTAAGCTTGTAAGCGAGCCGCTGTCTCATCGGGTAGAGCGTACAACGAGATGAAAACGGTGAAGGCATTGCGTGCTACACCGTCCCAAAATGAGTCTATACCCCACATTTCATTATCTAGGTAGGAGCGTAGGTACGAAGGTGTTTTGCAACGCCAGGTTTCTCTAAGAATACGAGCTTCGTGCAGGATTTTTGACAACTTGGGGCACTCATACTTCAACCGGTGTGTGTCTTCAACAACCCGTTTCCACGATGTAGACAACTCGTCGAAGAGTGCCCGGTAAACACTTCGTGGTGAGGATGAGTTTCTCTTGGCGATGGGGTGCTTTCGTTTGATCAAGTCCAAAAGGCGCATCGCTTCCATGAGAGCTGACAGCAAGAACTCGTGATCCGCCTCTAATAGTTCAATCGTCCCAATGTCTTTTAGATACAGGCGAACGGGATCGTCACCCAGGTCGACAATGATCTTCGGTCTTTTCAGAATTTCTGCTGATGAATCTTCCGAATCCCTCTCCGCATCCTGTATTGCTTTGGAGAGCATCTCCTTGTCTGGTTCCTCTTCAGCCAATTCCTCCTTGATCATCGTAAGGACACTTTCCTCGTCAACGAGAGATGGATCTTCCTTCGTATCCATCTTTGTTGGATTTGGCTTCTTGGATCTCAATTCATCAGATGGTAGATCGGATTTCATGGTTCGCCATTTGTTTGCTGCCGAGTTTACACTTTATCCCGCTCCAGGGATGAAAGAACGGTTCTTGTACCTATTTTCAGCCTTGTCTAAGCGATGAAGCATGGCTGCATTTTTTATGACCGTTTCTTGGTATTCATTGGCTCTGGGGTCTTCATTCTGTTCAGCTTCTTCCAGTAAATAACGCATATAATCGTTGTTTTGACGCAAATTGCTTCTACGCAAGTTCAGAAGAGCTCGAAGTAGATCCTCCAGGACCGCAGGACTATGCGGGTCAATCTCTTGTGTTCGGGAGAGAATATCATCAACCAATCCCATCAGTGAGATCGATAGATTGTTAAGGACATAGTTGAGCGGCTCATCCTCATCTTGCTCCAACGATTTTTTAACCAAACGCAGAATGATTTGGTGATCGGTGTTTTGGAAGTCTTGTATGCTGATGCGTTCCAATCCATCTTGTTGCAATTCGCGATCAGCCAGGTAGGTTAACTCCGGTCGCCGGATGAGGATACCTAAGCAATGCGCCTCTCGAGTGTAGGTGGCGGAGATTTCCGCCTGCATTGATTTTTTTTCACCCTCAGCTTCTAAGGGAGGTGAGGAAATTGTGGGTCTTCGCCCTCGATAAGCTCGGGGTCTGACAGATCGAATTAAAGCCCGTTCATCCACTCGCAACATACGAGCTAAGCGTTGGCGGTACGTGTCGCGCTCAATGGAATTGGATAAATCCTCGATTAGCGGCATGATTTGAGAAGCGATTTCGGTTTTAACTTTAGGATCATCCAAATCGTAATCAGCAGCCAGGGTTTCCATTACATGCACCACGATGGGTTTGGCGTTATCAAGGATCACTTTCCAATTATCTGGATCGCGGTTAACCACATCGTCGGGATCCATACCCTCAGGTAGGGTGGTAACACGAATATCAGCCTTCAGGCGTGCTTCGTGGCGCAGCAAACCGCGCGCATCGAAAACCGGTTCCGTCTCTCGTTCTAGCGTTTGACGGGCGGTTTCCAACCCACGCAGTGTCGCTTTCAGTCCGGCAGCGTCTGGATCCAATGCTAGGATAATGTTTCTGGTGAAGCGTTTGGTCAGTCTTAATTGGTGATCGGTCAGGGCAGTGCCCATCGGTGAGACTGCGGTTTTAAAACCGTGTTGGTGGAGAGCGATCACGTCTAGGTAGCCCTCAACGATAACTACCTGATCATGCGCGCGGATAGGTTTTCGAGCTCGGTCTAGACCATAGAGCAGTTTGCCTTTGTCGAAGACGGGAGTTTGGGGCGAGTTTAGAAATTTTGGCAGGTCATTGGGATTCAAAATCCGGGCGCCAAATCCGGTCATGCGGCCGCGTTCGTCGCGGATGGGGAAGATGATTCGATGCCTGAAGCGATCATATACCCTGCCATCTTCTCGTTCTGTTAGTAAACCTGTATCGATTAAATCCTCTTGGGTGTAGCCCTTTGACTTAAAATAATTCATTGTGGCTTCCCAGGAATCTGGTGCGTACCCCAAGCCAAAGGTTTCAATCGTCTGCTCAGTTAAATCGCGTCCGAGAAGATATTCTAAAGCTGCTTCACCGGGGTCAGTGTTGAACAGGTTGTGACGGTAATAAGTTACCGCCTCTTCCAATAAACCCCGCAGGCGTTCGTGTTCTTCCGCTTGTTCTTGTTCCTCCGGAGTGGGGGGTCTCAGTTCGACCCCAGCTCGCTCTGCCAAAACGCGCAACGCTTCAGGAAAGTCCCAGCCCTCCTTCTTCATCACAAACTTGAAGATATCGCCACCCTCATTACATTCACCGAAGCAGTGCCAGGTGTCCGTGTCTGGAAAAACCACGAAAGCGGGTGTGCGCGTGTTGGGGTGAAAGGGGCAGAATCCGGTGTAGTTCTTCCCCGATCGCTTCAACTGTACCGACTCAGAGATTAGGTCTACAATATCCAGTTGGGATTTAATCTCGTCAATCGCGGTCATGGCATAAAATCAGCATACTTAATGAGAAACTGTTTTTTGAGAGCCTGCAAGTTAATCGTTACTATTCAGTGCAACTGTGGTGAAACGGTGCTTGAATTATAGGCGCGGATTATTAGATTGGCAATTACAAAACAGCAAGATTTTGTCAGACTCATTCCGGTTCAGCCGATGCAATAGGAATATTGTTGATTTGGGGTTGGGCTGCCAGGCAGCCCAACCCCAAATCAACGCCCCCTTTTCTGCCTGACAAACTTTGCACGCAAACCAATAAAAGATATTTGCATTATACGCTAAATTGGGGTAAATTTAGATGGTTATGTCGGATCCTGCCTTTGAAACTTACATCTCGGTGGATGTAGAATCTGCCGGACCTAACCCAAGCCAATACTCCTTGCTCTCCATTGGAGCTTGTTCAGTCTTAGGGGGACAGACGACTTTCTATGTCGAACTGCGACCGGTTAATGATGAGGTGGTTCCTGAAGCCATAAGCGTTAGTAAGCTTTCCTTTGAAAAGTTGAAGAAGACGGGGTTGCCAGCATCGGAGGCGATGTTTAATTTTGCGGGTTGGATCTCCGAGGTAACTCCTGAGGGCAGTCAACCGGTATTCGTTGCCTTCAACGCACCATTTGACTGGATGTTTGTCAACGATTACTTCCACCGCTTCTTGGGATACAATCCTTTCGGTCATTCTGCTCTGGATATCAAATCATACTACATGGCATTGCATGGTGTAAGCTGGGATGAAACCCGCATGCCCTACGTCGCTCCGCGCTACAAGGGCGATCACCAACTCACTCATCACGCCTTAAAGGATGCCATCGATCAGGCTGATATTTTCAAGGAAATGCTTGAAGAAGCGCGCATCCGCAAACGTGAGTCATAACGATCTCCCATCTGATCAGGTGTATTAACCCATTTATCAGGATTATTCAAATACTCCGGAGGAACAAAACGTGAATAAAAATCAATCTCCAGAACCTTCCACAGATATCAGTAGTATCATTGAGTCCGCCCAAAGGTTGGGTGTTGAGATCGATGAAGAGGAAGCCTTACAGTGGCTCGCAGCAATGGCGGCACAAGATGACGATGAAATCGTGGTGGACGAACAAAGAGGCGTCTTTGGACACCGCGTCACCATGTTGGATTTCAGTCCAGAAGACCTGGCGCACTTCCGCAAAGTTGGTCGCTTGGTGGAGTTTGAGGATCGCCCCGGCGTGGAAACAGCCTTAGCTCTTTCCGGTTCATCAGCCCAATCCAAAATTCAGGCTTATCCAGGGGACGCGGATTACTTTGAAAGAATCAACATCCATGCTGAAAACTGGGAGCAAGCTTGCCAAATCCTTGCTGATCTGATTAAGGAAAAAGCGCTGAGCACCGAGAAAGGTCCTAATTATCAGCTCATGGAAGTGAAATTTGGTTCTTATCCTTTCGATGTTGTTCTGAGAGGTCAAGCCATCAAGGCAGGTTCGCCGATTTCTTGGGCGGCTGATACGATCCGCGCTGGAAAGATTGAAGCTTTCCAACCGGATGGTAAACCGGCCCTGATCCGTTGGGAGGAGGTCGCCCTGGATCCAGGATGGTGTAAATTAGATTGGGTGGTTGCTGACCCAGTGCGAGGCAAATTAGCGAACGCTAGTAACATGCTGGATGTTACCTGGGAAGCCCCGGATGGAACCATCACTCCCTTGGACGGTTATCTGGATCCTTACTTCCAAGAGGTATACCTGGAAGCTGAATCAATCCCCATTTTTTCAAAACTTGCCCGTCATGTATCAGCAGATGCGCTGTCGGATTATGTCTCGCAGTTGGAGAAAGAGGTCTCCAAATATCTGACCAAGGACATCAATTATGGGAAAGCCGCCAAGCGGATGTATAATATCTTTCGCTTGACAGGGCGCTATGAGGAAGCAGCTTTTTTGCGAGAACTATTCGATGAACCCACAACCATGCTGTATCAGGTTTGGTCATTGATCCGCACGGCGGACGAGTGCTGTCAACCTGGTTCCGGCATCCCAATTGAAAATGTCTTATCCCAGGCGGATGAGCTGATCTTATCGGTGGTTAAGGCTCTCGAGGGGGATCAAGAGATGGAAGTCGTACGCTACTTGTTGCGTTTCCGTGACAGTCTAACCCGGCAAAAAGGTGGTGAGGAATTCTCCCCCGAAGCGGAAGCGGCGAGAGCGGAGGTGATCAATATCGTAAATAATTTCTTTTACGAAAAATTGACCGGTCTGCCCGCGATTAAGCTCTATATCGACGATTTTCGAAAGGGTAAAGAATAGGATTTAGATTCGTCACCATAGGATGCACCTATGCATAGGTGCATCCTATGGTTTATTTCGGTCAGAATCCTTGCAGCTTGGACATGTCAGCGACGCCATCCGCAAGGGCGACGATGCGCTGCAGTAAAGCCAATCGGTTGCGGCGCAGACTTTCGTCCTCTGCCATGACCAGCACATCATCAAAGAATTGGTTGATGGCTGGGATCATCGGGAGAAACGCATCCAAGAAATCGTCTACGGAGCCGGGGCGTCGCCGAGTAGCTTCTGCTTCATCGAGCGCTTTGAAAAGCTGCTTCTCGGCGGGTTCGCTGGTTTTTGTGAAGTCGAAGGTCAAGCGTTTCTGCTGATCTCTGGTGATGCGCACACAGCGGGCGTATGCGGGGAGTATTTCATTCCAATCGTCGCGGGCAGTCCATTGGCTCAGTTCTTTTACAGCCTTCACTGTTTTTGCTGGGTTATGCCCTTGGGCGGACAGCACTGCGTCCACCACATCGAATTCGTATCCCTCATCAAGCAGTTGATTGCGCAGTCGCTCTACGATAAATTCGAGGCAGGCATCTTGAGATTTGGAGGGTGCCTGAGTGGGCAGTTGGGTCGCAGCCGCCTTTATTACCGGTCTCAGGTCTAGGTTTAGACCCCAGGTGATCAGGTTGCTCACCAGTCCTAGAGCTGCGCGCCGTTGCGCAAAGGGATCCTTAGCGCCCGTTGGTGCCAGCCCGGCAGCAAACAGACCCACCAAGCTGTCCAATCGATCCGCCATGCCCACCACAAACCCGGAACAGGTTTGTGGGCTATGGTCGCCAGCATGACGGGGCAGGTAGTGTTCGTATATCGCTTGCGCGACCGCTTCCGTTTCTCCGGAATGAAGCGCATAGTAGCGTCCCATAGTGCCTTGTAGGGAGGTCATATCGACGACCATCTGGGTGGCTAAATCCGCTTTGCATAATTGGGCAGCTCGTCGGGTGGTGGTCGCTTCTTCGGGGGTGAGACCCACAATGGGGGCTAAATAATCAACCAGACCTTCGATCCGGTGAGTCTTATCCAGCATCGAGCCTAGGTCCTCCTGAAAAGTGAGCAGTTCCAGTTTCGGTAGGTACTGCTCCAATTTACGCTCTTGATCTTTGCGTACGAAGTAGGCCGCGTCTTCGAAGCGCGCTCGAATGACATCTTCATTGCCGCTCACAATCTCTTCAAAGGCTTTAGCAGGCTCCAAGCCTTGCCCCGCTTTGTTAATGATGGTGATGAAATGGGGCAGCAGTTTCCCGTCCCGCTCGATGGGAAAATAGCGTTGGTGTTTTTTCATTACGGAGACAAGTACTTCGCGAGGTAATTTAAGATGTCGGGGATTGAAATCGCCACGTACCGCTGTAGGTGCTTCAACCAAATGGCTGGTTTCGGTCAGCAGGTCAGGATCATGGGCTACTTCGCCGCGCACCTCATCCGCCAGCGCTTTTATTTGAGTCTTGATGCTGCTCTTGCGTTCATTGGGATCCAAAATGATCCCTTGTGCTCGAAGGGCAGCGAAATATTCAACCGGGCTTGGGATTGGTAGTTCCTCTGGTAAGTTCTCTTGTGATGGAAAGCGCAGACCTCTGGTGGATTTTTTGGTTTTCAGGTTAGCGTACTCAAAGGGGATAACCTGCTCACCGTGCAGCGCCAACAACCAACGGATCGGTCGTGAGAAAGCCACGTTGGATTGATTCCAGCGCATGGTCTTATCGAAGCGCAAATTTGCGATCAAATCTGGGAGTACCCCGCTTAACGCTTCGTAAGCCGGTCTTCCAGGCTCATGAACTGGGGCAAAAACGTATTGCCCTCCATCCGCTTCACGGATCTCCAAGTCATCGACACGGACACCTTTGGAACGGGCAAACCCTTGAGCGGCTTTCGTTGCTTCTCCATCGGCATCGAAAGCCCGATCGGCGGGAGGGCCTTTGATCATCTGTTCAAAATCACTCTGCCGGTGGGCTAGGTCTTCTACGTAAAGTACAAGGCGGCGGGGGGTTCCTAAAATGTGAATATCGGTGTATTCCAGACGAAGCTTTTGCATCAATTTTGGAGCGCTTTCGCGAACCAGTTCCAGTGCACTTTCGAGATCAGCCGGTGGCATCTCCTCAGTACCGATTTCCAAAAGGAATGGGGAAACTGTATCCGGGATACGCTTTTCAAATGCTGTCTCGACCGGCTGAATTGAAGTCTCCGTTAACATGGGAAACTCAAGCCGCTGCCGCTGTTCTATATAAGCGTCTGCAACTCGTCGGGAGAGCTCACGCATTTTGCGGAAGAAAGTCTGGCGTTCGGTCACGCCAACGGCACCACGTGTGTCCAAAACGTTGAAAGTGTGGGAACATTTCAAGACGTAATCGTGGGCGGGGAGCACTTGGTGGTTCGCCAGGCAGATCTCAGCTTCAGCTTCATACATCTCAAACAGCTGCCTTAATCGCCCCACATCTGCAAGTTCAAAGGAGTATTTGCTGTATTCTTGTTCGCTTTGCAGCAGCACATCCCCGTAGGTCAGAGTATCATTCCAGCGAATATCCCTAAAATCTCGCACACCTTGTAGCGCCATGGCAATACGCTCTAATCCGTATGTAAGTTCTACCGAGACGGGATCTAGGGTGTGTCCTCCAGATTGCTGAAAATATGTGAATTGGGTAATCTCCAGTCCGTCCAACCAGACCTCCCACCCCAAGCCCCAAGCTCCAATGATCGGCGATTCCCAATTGTCCTCCACGAAGCGGATATCGTGTTTGCGGGGATCGATCCCCATAGCCATGAGAGATTCTAGGTACAATCTTTGAGGGTCTCCAGGGTCGGGTTTGAGAATGACCTGGTACTGAATATGCTGGTAGAAGCGATTTGGGTTTTCACCATAGCGACCATCGTCAGGACGTATGGAAGGTTCGACGTATCCCACGTTCCACGGCTCGGGTCCGAGCACACGCAGCGCGGTTGCGGGGTTCATGGTGCCTGCACCCACTTCGGTGTGGTGCGGTTGCCAAATCAGGCATCCCTGATCAGCCCAAAACTTCTCTAGGGTCATAATGATGGATTGAAAGGTAGGTTGTTCAGTCATGAATTCTCTTGGATTATTAACTACTAGTTTATTTTCGCAACTCAAGTTTTATTTATAGGTCTTATGCAGTTGAAGGGGAATGTGGGGGGATGGGTGGGCAGCGCCAGCCCAATCCCCCCAAACACCTCCCAACTGCATAACTTCTGTTAATAACTCTTAGAGATGTGATTATACCTGGAAGTATATTTAATGAGATATCTATAGGTAATATGTGTCTGCAAAACATGTCAGTCAGAAGGGAGTAACTGATTTGGAGTTGTACAAATGGCCGCCCAAACCCGCAGGCTTCATCCTGACAACATTTAAGCGCCCTCGTTGTTTTGATGATGTCTAAATTATACTAAATTGGATCAGATGTTAC
>JASFVL010000133.1:0-9458 GCA_050049875.1 Anaerolineales bacterium | reverse complement strand
CAAAAATGGAGCCAAGATCGACCAAATTCAACTCAACTTAGGCCATCAATCCCTGGCGACCACTCAGGTCTATCTTGGTAATGAACTGGACTTGAAGAATGGGCCGGGGGACTTCTTGGATATCCAAATCGAATAGCATCTAGTTTCCCACTTAACGGCATACAAGAGCAATTTCATCAATTTTTGTGCACTCAAGTACGCATAAAATCTGAGCAAAAAACCCAAAAATGGTTTATGCCGTTAAGGGACATTAAAGGGGATGAAGTTTTAGAAGACAAGCATGAAGGCTGAACCGCAAGATAGAAATTAGGAACGGAAGTGTATCCCCACTGGCCTATTGAATCTCAAAATAGGAAAGAACGTGCTTCACAAACGTGTCAAAGCCCTCCAGATCATGCTGTAGAATCTCATCATAAATGGTTTCCTCGTCAATTTCCCAGTACAAGTGTACAAGCCGATTACGGATGCGAACCATTTGTCTTAGATCGGGCATGAACTTCTCAGGAAGAATCTCCCGCTCAACCAATATCTCAAACGACTCCACATAATCCTTCGGCGCACGAAATTGCTCGCGCGCAATGATATGGTGGGCGACATCAAGGCAACACTCAATCGAAATCTGAAGCAAATATTTGGCGCTTGCAATCTTTGTAAAGTCTGAGAGAAACTCCTGACGAGGGATAGTTGCTAACCAAGTAAGCTTCTCCAAATAATCCTTTAGGTTAGCAAATATCCCTTCAATCCTATCTAGACCGGCTAACGACTAAACCCTCCTGAGATAAACTCTTAAAAAACGCTCTTTGCATCATCTTGGCAACTGGCAAAAAATCAAAATATCGTTTTCGAGTGTAAACCTCGTAGTCGACCCGAAATTCTTCATCGCGGCTAAATAGCAAAACACCCTTGGTGATAACACTCCCCTGTACTGTCAGTGGCGCCCGATCAACACAACGCACATCAGCCTCGCTTACCTGGCAATGCCTTTCGACTTTTTCGGCGATGTTAAACTCTAACTGCATACGCTCATACCGTGAAAGAGGACAAGCCGGCTTAAGGATCAGCGCGATATCCACATCGCTATCCAACAAAGCATAACCTTCTGCCACGGAGCCAAATAAATAGGCTAACATGACTGGGGTCTCAGTAACAATGCCCGGTATTTCCGATTGTAAACATGGTAATATCTGCTCTATTCGAGGACCTTCCAAGGAACCACCAACCTCCGTCCTATTTTCGGCATCAAAAAAAATCTATCTGCTCAGAACTTTAGTTTGATTTTGAGTGGGTAACACTTTTGGACCGGATCATATCTTTAGGAGGAATTTCCAAGCGTGGTACCCACGTGGCAAGCCACGGGGTATTCTCACTGAAATCAAATAGCCCTTCAAAAACTTTTCGGCCGCACTCTGACACAGAAAGCAAATTGTGGGGTAAATCGGTAATTTGCTCTGCATCTCCCGTTGGGCTACGGCCAAATCCCCTCGGCCAAACGGAACCAGGCTTTGGGTGTTTCGACCGGTTTATCATGCCGATCGCTCATACAATATTTGACCTTCTGAATAAATATGCTGTGTATAGAACGGGTTGCGATCAGCCAGATTGCGCTCTACATCTTCGGGTCTGCGGACAATCAAATCAACCCCAAAAAGTCGTCCCCATAAGAGATGTTCTATTTTCCTGCGTACTTGTCTATTGGACAATTCTCGATCTTGCACTATGAATAGGTCGATATCACTTGAAGCCACATCATCGCCACGAGCTCGTGAACCGAACAATATAATTTGTTTAGGTTCGATCTCGCGTACAATTTTTTCTACAATATAATTCAACAACGCAGGGGTGATACGCTCGGTTTGTAAGCGATGATCTATTTCGATTTTGGCAGCTTTGTTGGCCTCTGTATATTCTATCGACATGCGACACTCTCAAAAGCAGGTTGCCAAACCTCATTTGAAATCAAATGAAAATGCGGATCGAGAACGACGATCTTGGATCCCAGGTGTTTTGCCAGCCTGTGGGAGCGAAGCGGGAACAAGAACAAGTTAAACGGCAGCAGAAAGATGAACAGTACGAGCATTACCTTTATACTGGCCGCGAGCGCAATTTGCCTGCTTATGCGTATTAGCAGCCCATTATGCTCATTTTCGCTCAACTGAGTCTCCATCTGCAGGTGGATTGAATGATAGTTTAAAGTTTGCAATGCCAACAACCTCAGGTATTTTCACCCTTTTTTCATAACACCCAGATTGTCGGCTAATCATCACCATTTTTGACCCCCCAGCAATATGAGTGAAAATGGAGATGGTTACCCTGGTTAATTCTCTTATTAACGAAATCATCCCCACAAAGAAATTTTCCAATATCTAATGATCTCATCCCGCGAGATCTGCAATACTACCCGGCTGCCACTTGTAAGCGTCATAGCTCTTATGGGTGACAATGAAGCGAAGACGGCCTTTATTGACAATCAGACGCACTTCGCCGAAGTCCCCCAGAGCTTGTAAAGCTTCGTCGATCATGGTGATCTGGCGTGAGTCTAAGCATTTATAAACCCCCTCATCCTTTTTGGGATCGTTGGGAGACTGGGATGAGTAAGCGGACATAGGGTACTCCTTCGGTGATTTTGCGATGATACTTTTTGAGTCTGTGTAGAAACAAAAACTCCTTTGTGGGGTTTTCCACCTCTACAAAGAGTCGGTCAGAAATGTGATGATGATTTCAATCAAACTGGAAAATTAATTGTCTTAGCTTTTATGAAGCCCTTGCTGTAGTGTTTATGCCAATAGTCAATCGTTCACATTCCCCCTCCATATTGGAAATAACAAAAATAAAACCTCTAGCTCTGGGATTAATCCCCCTTTATAGATGACTTATATTCACGAGTGGAGAACTTGCTCCTCCCTCGCTCCGCCATTCCGACATTTAAGTATAAAATGTCAGCCCGAATAATGATGAACTGGCTATCGAATTGAGTGCCAGATCATTCCTATGATCGCCAAGAGCTAACCAACAATAGTGGCGGCTTTTTGAGTCTCAATGATTGTTAAAAAGCAGTCGTTGTTTATACCAATAAATATAAACCGCTTCTCTAGATGGTGTCATTGGATGCTAATATTTGTGTATGAAGCAAGCGTGATTAGTCGCACCCGCCCCACTACCCCAATCGGATGGAATTAATCAAAGTTGCAGACAGCTTTCGATACCCCACTCAAGATGTACAAAATTATTACTTAGCAATTAGTGATCTAATCGCTGCCCCTAAACTTTGAAGCATGATGCCACCCAATACTGCATCGTAGGCTTCGATGGTAAATAATCAGTCCAGTTCTATGCGGGCTTTTTCACCTCCTCATGAACTAGCTTTGGGCTGTGTAGACCCGATTATACATTAAAGAGAATATCTGTCAAAGGGGTAAAAATTGATTAAGAAGAAAATCATACCTGCCCTACCATTAAAGTGGTCAAATCCTTTAGACAAACCTCTGTATAAGAAAACAGAAAACCGCCCCGCTCGCAAAGCTTGGCTACGGCAATTTCTATTCAGCGGGGCGGTGTGAGTGGGAGAATCTCTTTCCCATCAATTTAGATTTACTAACCGCGCTATCATTTTGTCAAATTTCCTCCTGGATACACCAGTTTATTGCTGGGTGATGGATGGAGATAGCAAGAGCGAGGTTTCATAACCATTGACAACCAAACCGAAGACGAAAATCATTCACCCGTTGGTATCAACTTGCCTGTGATAGCATCTAATCTCCAAGATTTACCTTCCTTGTCTGACAATAACACTCGATTCCCATCAACCCAATCAACAGCCGTGAGTAAACGATCATCAAAAGCTGTAAGTGTCAACTTTTCTCCAGCATCAGCCACAACGATCTCAATTGCTTGCTCCCACCCTGGCATGCAGGTATGATTTGCCAGGGTAACAACCAAGTATTCCCCATTGGACGACCATACGATTGAACCCGCATCCTCGGCATCTAATGGGGTTCGCTGTTCTTCGCCAGTGTTCAAATCCTTGATCACCAGATCAGGGGGTGATCCCCAAGTGGTAAAAGCCAGGATACGTCCATCTGGTGAGATCGCGATCGCCGGGACAACTTCCGGCAGAATATCCGTGCTCGTTCTATTAGTTAAACTTGCCCTCTTCAGCACCCCGCCGCTCTCAAAGAAGTTGCAGCGTTTTGATACCGGATGAATCGTGTAGTACAGGTATTCTCCATCCGAAGACCAATGTATGGGTTTGGGCAAGGTGTAGTCCATGCCCAATGGAGAGACCTGTTCGAGAATGACCCAATCTTCGTTCTGCTCCATGCCAATCACTTTGAGATACGAGTAGTAGTACTCGCTGGATCGGTAAAACATCCGATCGCGCATACCCCCTTCTGCCACCCGGCGACCATCGGGGGAGTCCAAAGACCAGGTCGAGACGTCATATAAAATCTCGAAGGGGAAGACATCAGCTGGTGGGAGAATAACCAAACCGTCATACCACTCGATAATCTGCCGTGGGGTTGCATACAAGATTGTCCACTGGACCATCTTCCCGTCTCGTATATAAACCGTCAACGGCTGGTCATCAGCGCCGATAAAAATAATGCCGTACTCACCATCCTGCCAAACGGTCTCCGGCACATCAGCAGGGATCTGGTAAACAGCATATACCCCTTGAACTGGAAACCAAGTAGTCTGGGTAAATACCTTAGTAATATCCCAAGCGGGGATATACGACACCCGATCCAGTTCATAAATTGGAAAGGCATCGGTATATACCAGCTCACAATTATCACAGATGCAGAGCGGTTCTCCAGCACGCCATTCCTCCTCCAGGCAATTGATGGACATGTGCTGGAAACGTTCCGCCATTGCGGCGATATCATACGATAGAAATTCCTCGATAATGCTGTCTACCTCTTCTATCCCTGTGCGGTATTCAGGAGGATACACAGTATGATCCACATAGGGCTGTTGAGGGGTTAGTGATGGAACGGCTGGTTCAACAGCTTGAGTCCCTCTAACGTTTGGAGTCGGGCTGATCTGCTCCGGGGTCTGCCTCGCTACTTCCGTTGATGTGCTGCTTGGAACGCTTTGGAAACCATCCGAGGGTTCAGGGCTGGTTGTCTTTTGATTGGTGCCACCAAACGGCTCCCAAGCACATGCGGATAAGGAAAAAACACCCAGTGCGTAGACGATCAGGGTTATTAGATAACCAGAGAGTGAAGTTTTCATCTGTAACAAAACGTATCAATCAAAGAGAATGTTTTCTACGTTTGGCAAGTCCTAGGGATTGTGGCTGATTCTTGTCTGCTAATGTTTGATGGCGAGGGGGAGATAGATATGCCTCTCAACCATGATATGGTACGTGAGCCCATCAGTCGAGCGAATTACAATGTCACCATTGACGATGGTGGTGCCACTGTAGTCCCGGGTCTCATCACACATGTTTGTCAGGTACACGTTTGCCGTCGCTTTCAGTCGATCTAAGACAGCCTGATCGGGATGACCATAGGAGTTATTTCCACAGGAGATAAAAGCTTCATCGGGGTTCAGGGTGTCGATGTAGTACTGGTTGCTGGAATGACTGGATCCGTGATGGTTGACATGCATAAGCTCTACCTGACCGATGAGAGGGGCGATCACCGTCTCGACGTCGTTATAGGTGTAATCCCACCCGCTGGTCGTGTATTCCCCATCTGTATCCCCAGCTGTGGCGTAGTCAATCGAGCCATAGCTGATCTTGAGGGCAATGGAGTAATCGTTCTCGCTGGGGGGGTAAGGGTCCGTCGTGTGGTCACCAGCGACAAGGGTAACGCCATCTACCATCATGACACCGACGGCATCGGATTGGATTACCTCAACAATCGCATTTGCATCCGGGGGATCGATCTGCGTTGTGGAGCCAACCTGAGCAATCTCGCGCCAGTTATAGATATTCGTGTTGGCAGGATCCGTGGCGTAGCATACCCAGCGCCGCGCCGTATTGGAGAGTGTGCCAGCATTGTGCCAAACGATCTCCCTGTCAAGATCACACTGACCGTCAAGGGTGCCTCCGCCACTGCCGTCCACCCACACCCCTGCGTCGCGGTCAATGACCTTGTCGAAGGTGATACCCTCCTCTTCAATGAGCGACCAGAAGCCTCCATACCCCGCGTAGCCTATGTGGTCGAGGTGAAGGTGGGTGAGAACGCCTACGTTTACGTGAGTACCGCCAGTTATCGAACGGATTTTGTCGGCTACTAATTTCGCACCCTTGCTGCTGTTCCAGCTAAGCTCTGAAATGTCGATGAGAATCGTAAAACCGCTCGGGAAGATGATCAGCTGGCTGTCGCCCTGCTCGACATCGAAGATGTGGATCTCAAAAGTGCCCGGCTCCCAGGAGCCCCCATCGCTTTGAACCAAAGCACTGGAATTGCCTGACGATCCAGATGACCTCTCGACGCTTATGGGTAATAAGCTCCATAGGAGGGCGATCGAAATCGCGAAACATACTATCATCACCAGCCGTGAAAAACGGGGGCTCCATGGACTGAATCGGACGCTTTTCATCTATTCAAACCTCCATTTCTGTTCTCATTCGTAGCAAAACTCGTCGATGAGGGTTTCCTCATCATCTCTCAGATAAGCACAATCCCCTCCCGTGTTGTTCCATACAGCAGAACCGGTCACACGAAAATTAAAGCCACAAGATTCGGGGTGGTCTTCGTTCGTGTACACGCGGCAAACCTGACCGGGCTGAATTTCGAAATCGGGGAAAGGGAACTCATGAATCGATTTATCCTTCAGGGTCCAACCTCGCAGCTGAACGGCGCGCATATCGTCATTTCGGATTTCTACATACTCATCAGGTTCATTATTGCCTGTACCGTCATGAAATATATCAACAATCACGACATTAGGCTCTTGCTCACATCTGATGATCAGAAACCCCCCAACAGACATGATCACCAACAACCCAGCAAGCAGCCAGTTTACCCTTTTGCTCTTGATGGTGATGTACCCAAATAGACCTGAGAAACTGAGAATAAAGGCAATCAGTGGTTCAAAGCTGCGCTCAAAATAGAACCAAACAATCGTGAGGATAACAACAATTAGAGCAGCTACAAGTATTCCCGGTTCTGGAGGCGTCTTCTTTCTATCATCTGACCTAGCGGTATCAGCGATATTATTTTCGATATGATTTTGTTCTTGGATATCTTCTTCTTTACTCATTAGCTCCTCTATAAACGCATGTATTTTATGTGTACATATACTTTAATGGATTTTCTCTTGCTATGCAATATTTGTTCCTGTTATTAGAAAAACGCCCGACTCTCACCGGGCGTATGATAATTAAATACTCTTTCCGATATTAACAAGCCGCAATCGCCGTCCTGGTCGTCACCTTAGACGTTTGCCGCGCCGTGGGGTCTTAATCTAATAGTTTGGTGATAACTCCTGCTCCTATTGTCAAACCGCCTTCACGGATCACAAATTTCGAACCTTCTTCCAACGCCACCGGCACGGTCAACTCCACCTTCAGGTTCACGTTGTCTCCAGGCAAAACAGCCTCCGTGCCCTCTGGTAAAGTGATCGTCCCCGTCACATCCATCGTCCGAACGCAAAACTGCGGGTGATACCCCGTGAAGAACGGCTTGTGCCTACCCCCTTCGTCCTTCCTCAATACATACACCTCGCTCATGAACTTCGTGTGCGGCGTGATCGACCCTGGCTTCGCTATCACCATCCCACGCTCCACCTCTTCCCGGTTCACCCCTCTCAGCAACAAGCCCACGTTGTCCCCTGCCTGCCCCTGATCCAATATCTTGTGGAACATCTCTACACCCGTCACCACCGTGCTTTCAGTCTCATCCCGCAGCCCGACAATATCTACCGACTCCCCCACCTTCACCGTGCCCCGGTCCACGCGCCCCGTCACCACCGTCCCGCGTCCCTTGATCGAGAATACATCCTCCACCGACATCATGAACGGTTTGTCCATCTCCCGCTCCGGCTCCGGTATGTACTCATCTACCACCCGCAGCAACTCCTTCACGCTGGCGTACTCCGGCGCATCCGGATCCGTGCTCTCACACTCCAACGCCTCCAACGCACTCCCCTTCACAATCGGTATCTCTTCCCCAGGAAAACCGTATTCCTCCAGCAACTCCCGCAGCTCCAACTCCACCAACTCCAATAGCTCCGGATCGTCCATCTGGTCCACCTTGTTCAGATACACCACGATCGACGGTACATCCGCCTGCCTCGCCAATAAGATGTGCTCCCGCGTCTTCCGCGTCGCCCCCTCTGGCGCCGCTACCACCAGAATCGCCCCATCTACCTGCGCCGCCCCCGTGATCATGTTCTTGATGTAGTCCCGGTGCTCAGGCATGTCCACGTGCGCATAGTGCCGGTTCTCCGTCTCGTACTCCACGTGCGCGATATTGATCGTGATGCCCCGCTCCTTCGCCTCCGGTGCATTGGCGATCGTCTCAAACGCCCGATATTCCCCCTGCCCCAGAAAACTGCAGTACTTCGTGATCGCCGCCGTCAGCGTCGTCTTCCCATGGTCAATGTACCCCATCATTCCTAACTTCACAGTTGGTCTGGCTTGATCGATTGTGCCAAGAAATTTAGCAAGTCGACAGTATGGGCATTCCTCTTCTGTACTATCGTAACGCCTAAGGCAATCCCGACAGATTACATACTCAGGGGGCATACTAATATCTCCCAAATATCAACTAAGAAAGATTGCAAGTATCAGCAATGCTAAAGATATAACTGCTACAAAGATACAATACATTGATAATTTAACCCACCAAGCTTTCTTGCCGTTTATCTTTCTATTTGCTTCCACTGCTATTGCGTAACTTAGTGCAGTTTGATTCAATAGAGTGGCTTCATCCATTTTTTCTATGTATCCCTTTGACACAGAATGTAACGCCTCCGCAAAATCCTCTGGATATTCAGCTTGGTAACCCCGTACCCTTACAGACATTAGTACTGTGATGATTGCTGCCAGCAATGAAAGACCTAATAGAATCAAAGATACTAGGATTATTGTGGTTACTTGAGAGGCCTGAGAGATAATATCTCGAATGTCAGAGAGATATTCAACCTTAAGGAAAACAGCACCCAGAAATAGAGTGACAAAAGATAAATAGAATTGAGCCTTCTTCTCGAGATTTTCTTTTCGAAGTTCCTCTCGTTCGAAAATTTCTTTACAATACTCGAATCGAGCTTTTTCAAATGAATCTTTCATAGCATTAGATAAGTTCAAAATCCGTTGGATGACTCACTAATCTGATCGGTACCAGTCGCACAATTATTCAATCTTAGTGTACATTAAATTTTGTGCGAATTCAACCGTTATCTAGGGTGGGTTTTCGAAGCAGGTCAGAAGATTAAAATCAACCCCCAAGAAAAGCGAAAAATATGAGAAAACATAGAGCATCTCAAATGAATGGAGGTGCTCTATG
>JASFVL010000132.1:0-9509 GCA_050049875.1 Anaerolineales bacterium | reverse complement strand
AGGCAGGAAATGGCTAGTTTTAAATTCCAGTTACACACGAATATCGATAAAAGCATTCTTTCTGGATTAATTCAACAAAAGTGCGATAATCCATAATGTCAATAAAATCAATGTGGGCTCAGCTATGATGCGTGATATAGGTTTTCCTTGAGCTAATCCTACATTTAGACTTGTAAGTGCGTACGAAGTTCCCAGAATAGCTAGACCAAAGGAGATCGGTTTGAAAGGTAAATAGTGTAGGGTTGATGCTATCTGACCAACAATTATTGCAGCAATCCCTGTTCGAATAGGTAGTAATTGTCCATGCAAACGCAAGTTTAGGGTCCGTAAACATACAAACCACATAGTTATCGCTATTGTTGGGACAAGAAGAAATAGACGAACCTGTCCGTTGCGAAGAGATACTGATAACATGAGGTACAAGGCAAATGATACTGAGGAGAGCAGTATAGTTGCGGGTGTGTACCTGTTATCGGTGGGATCGATAACGATGAATTCTGCGACCAGAACAATCATCAATAATGCTCCTCCGATAATTAATCCAAGCCACCAAAATGGGCCATAAGGTAGTTGATACAGAGGAACCCCCAGCGTCCAGGCTGTTAGAGCCGGAAGGATCCAGTGGTGTACAGTTGATTTGCTTGCTAGGGCGGGATGGTCGCGCAGGAGCCAGTCCGCCCCTGTAGCGGTCAGACCAGTTACAAGGATAACAATTAGAGTGCGAACATCAATCTGATACGAGAAGACCACTCCAGAAAATTGGAAATCCAACATCCGGACTGGCAATTCCACGAATCTGGTCAAAGTGTAAGCGAAAAGAATCGTAGCAGATAGAATACTGATTTTGTCTAAACTGGGCAGATGCTGAGTTTCGTTCACAGGCGCATTGTACCTTGAATGAATACGAGTACCAAACAAATACTATATTACTATATACACTCAAATCTTATTAGGATAATTGTTGAGTATTGAGGTATAGGTAACCTTCGTGGTTGTACATCAAAACTTATTCCCCATATTTTTCTGGTATGCATTTTAAGGTAAATTTATTTTTCATGTAATTTGATTGAGAGAGGACGATTTCATGCGGATAGGCATGCTTGTTGACGTTTACAAACCACATGTAAGTGGAATAACGAAGTATATAGAACTCAACAAACGATATCTTGAGAAACTCGGTCACGATGTTCATATTTTTACTTTTGGTGAAGGCGAAACAATTGGGTCTGAATCTCGCGTCTATCATTCTCCGGGATTACCTTTGGTAGATACTGGTTATTACGTTAGCTTTCGGTACACTCAAGAAGTACAAAATGTGCTACATACTATGGATCTTGTACACGTTCATCATCCCTTTCTCAGCGGTCGTCTAGCATTAAGGTATTGTAAACCTCGCAATATCCCAATCATCTTCACTAACCATACCCGATATGATTTGTATGCTAAGGCATATATTCCAGCATTGCCAGATGGAGTTGGAGAATCTTTCTTGAAAGCCTACCTACCTTCATTTTGTCACGATGTAAACATGGTGATAGCTCCATCACCGGGATTGAAGTCGGTTTTAGAAAATTTGGGTGTCGATGTACCAATAGAAGTTATTCCTAATGGCGTTGATCTCTCTGCGTTTCGTGGGGAAATCCAGGCGGTTGATAGGACCGAAATCGGATTTCACCATGAAGATGTACTCTTCATTTATGCCGGAAGATTGGGTCCGGAGAAAAACTTACCTTTTTTGCTGCGCTCTTTTAAGGGTGCTGCTCAAGCTTATGACAACATTGGGTTGATTATCGTTGGAGATGGGCCAGAAAGGGATAATTTAGAGGATCGAGTCCGGTACATGAAGATCCATGATCGGATACACTTCACTGGGATGGTTCCGTATAATAGGGTTGCTAACTATTTAGTGATGGGTGATGTTTTTGCTACAGCATCAGTTACTGAGGTACATCCGTTATCGGTGATCGAAGCTATGGCTGCAGGTTTACCTGTGCTGGGAATTGATTCCCCAGGCGTAGGTGATACTATAGAAGATAGCGTTTCTGGTTTAATTTCCCCTGAAGAAGATCTTGCTATGTTTACTGCTAAGATGGTGCGGATGATTAGTGATCAAGAATTGCGACGGGAGATGGGTGTCCAGGCTCGAGAAACTTCGAATAATTATGCTATTGAAAATACAACTCGAATTATGGAAGCACTCTATGAGGAGGTTGTATCCCAATCGATCAGGCGGAAAAGGACCCTTCGCGCTCGGATTTCGCAATTTGTTGGTCGATGGAGAAATTGAGATTTACCCCGAGAATTAATGGCTGAAAATCGGCAAACCCTGGGTCGGTGGGGTGAGAATTATGCTACGCAGTATCTGATACAAAATGGCTACACTATAATGGGTCGCAACGTGCGTACCTCCTATGGAGAACTTGATATCATTGCCCAAAAGAACAAAGAGTTTATCTTTATTGAAGTCAAGACTCGCTCATCATCATCATTTGGCCCACCGGAGAATTCGATTAACTCCCGAAAGCGAGATCATATTGTTTCATCTGCACAAGCGTATTTACAAGATCATCCTGAACTTGGGGATAGTTGGCGTGTGGACGTCATCGCCATTCATCGTTACCGAGATCGAGAGCCAGAGCTTGTTCATTTTGAGAATGTCTTCCAATAGAATAATAAAACTGAGAACTTGAATCATCTTAAAATCCATAATAAGCCGTTAATAGTCATTGTAGGTCCCACAGCTGTTGGGAAATCAGAAATCGCTATTCAATTGGCCGAGAGACTTCAGGGTGAAATTGTCTCCGCTGATTCACGATTGTTATATCGAGGCATGGACATCGGAACAGATAAGCCGAAATTAGACCAGCTTACGCGTCTTCCTCACTATCTAATTGATGTGGCAGATCCTGATGAAGTTTGGAGTTTGGCTATCTATCAAAGTGAAGCCTACAAAGCGATAAATAAGATACACGATAAAGAAAAACTCCCATTCTTAGTAGGAGGTACAGGTCAATATGTTCGGGCTGTGGTCGAGGGGTGGAGAATACCCAAGGTTAAACCAGATGTTCGCTTGAGACACGCACTCGAAAAATGGGCTGCAGAGATCACACCAGTAGGTTTATACAAACGCTTAACATCAATTGATCCAGATGCGGCTGCTCGTATTGATCCAGCGAATTTACGACGAACAATTCGTGCACTAGAGATTATCTTTCACACGGGGGAGCGCTATTCAGAACAAAGAAGACGGACTTCGCCTCCCTTCAAAATTCTTCAAATTGGTTTAATAAGGTCGCGATCAAAGCTTTATACACGTATCGATCGGCGTATAGAAATGATGATCGAAAACGGGCTTATTGAGGAAGTTCGTGGGTTGTTAGAAGCAGGTTTCTCACCTGATTTGCCACCATTCTCAGCAATCGGTTATCGTCAGATTATCGATTACCTTCAGGGTGAGATATCTTTCTCGGAGGCGATAAATCGGATGAAGCGAATCAGTCGTCGTTATGTGCGCAGGCAAGCAAACTGGTTCAAGAAGGATGATCCAAATATCCGCTGGTACCATGTTCAGGAGGATATTGTTGATGATTTAGAAACTTTAATCAGCAGATTCGTATCTGAGTAATGTTCAATCACCTTTGCCTAATAATATGCCTGCAAGAAGTATTTGACATTCTATGAAGATATATCTATACTATCTATGCTATAGCTCGATAGGTAATTGTTAAATTTTCTGCACTGTACCGATATTTTCTCACAAACATGGTCGCAGACCAAAGGAGGCAATCATGAAAGATCGTCCCTGGCTTGATCACTATGATGAGGGTGTACCGGAATCGATTGATTATCCTGAGGTTCCTTTGTTTCATTTTTTGGAGGAATCGGCAAGGAATTATCCTGATGTAGCCTGTACGATTTTCAACGGCGCGACAGTAACCTATCGTGAAATGAACAGCATCACTGATCGACTTGCAGCTGGCCTCGCAAATCTTGGTGTAAAAAAGGGGGATCGAGTGGGGATTTTCATTCCAAACACGCCTCAATTCTTGATGGCTTATTTCGCGGCTTTGAAGATTGGCGCAGTTGTGGTGGCAACTAACCCAATGTATAGCGCCAGGGAGCTTGAACACCAGGCGAACGATTCGGGAATGGAGTTCATGATTGTGATGAGCAATTTTTATAACCGGGTAAAGGAGGTTCAATCCAATACGAAGATCCGGACTCTTATTGTAACTAACATAAAGGAAGCTTTACCTCCGGTTACAGCATTCTTGTTCACCCTTCTTCGAGAGAAGAAAGCGGGGTTCCGGGTACAGTTAGCGGAAGGTGATGTTTGGATGCAGGATCTAATTTCTCGTCATAGACCTGAGGACCGTCCGAATGTAGACATCAAGGCGGATGATGTGGCGCTTTTCCAGTATAGCGGAGGCACAACAGGGACTCCAAAGGCGGCTATAGCACTTCACCGCAATTTAGTAGCCAATACACTTCAGATACGACGTTGGATGCCCAGCGCTAAAGATGGGGAGGAAGTAGTCTTGATGGCGATTCCTCTTTACCACGTATATGGCAATGTGGCTGGGATGAATTTCGCTCTAGCAGTTGGTGCCTCTTTGGTCATGATCCCAGATGCCCGGGACATAAAGGAAAATCTGGAGAACATTCAAAAATACAAGGCTACGATTTTCCCGGGAGTTCCAACGTTATACAACGCCATCAACAATTACCCAGATGTCATAGCAGGAAAGTACGATCTCAGTACGATTAAAGCTTGCATCTCGGGATCTGCACCATTGTTGAGGGAAACGAAGGAGAAATTTGAAGCTCTGACAGGTGGGGTCGTTTTCGAGGGGTATGGTTTATCCGAGACGCCTACAGCAACACACTGCAATCCCTTAGAGGGAGAGAATCGTGTGGGATCCATTGGGTTACCACTACCAGATGTTGACGCGCGGATTATTGATCTCGCCGATGAGGTAACAGTTTTGCCCCACGATGAAATCGGTGAGCTTGTCATTAAAGGTCCCCAAGTATTTAAAGGTTATCATAATATGCCCACTGAGACAGCTAATGCGTTACGCGATAGTTGGCTGTACACTGGTGATATTGCCCAAATGGATGAGGATGGTTATTTCTATATCGTAGACCGCAAGAAAGAAGTGATCAAGCCAGGAGGATTCCAAGTCTGGCCGCGAGAGGTAGAAGAAGTTATTAAAGAATATCCTGCTGTAATTGAAGTTGGAGTAGCAGGTGTTCCGGATCCATATCGAGGGGAGACAGTGAAGGCTTGGGTTGTGCTAAAAGAGGGGGAGACAGCTGCACAAGATGATGTTCGCAATTGGTGTAAAGAGCGATTAGCGAAGTACAAAGTGCCTTCAGAGGTGGAATTCCGCGATGAATTGCCTAAAACCACGGTTGGAAAGGTTCTTCGGCGTGAGCTAGTGCGCCAACATAAAGAGAAAATGGAGAAGGTTTAAACTAAAGTTGTGGCGGTCTCGGTAGATCGCCACTTTTTTGTTAATGATGAAAGCAGCTTTTTTTGATGTAGATGGAACCATAACTCGAACGAATGTCTGGCAGGGATTGATGGAGTACTTCCGCCAGAGGAAGGTCCGCAGGACCACTCACCTTGTATTTTTGGCATATCACTATCCATTGTACTTCTTAAGACTTGTGGGGATGGTGTCGGAAGAGTTTTTCCGGGCACAGTGGTCCTCCCATTTAGGCTGGTATTTCCGAGATTATTCT
This sequence comes from Anaerolineales bacterium, assembly GCA_050049875.1. Lineage (GTDB taxonomy): Bacteria > Chloroflexota > Anaerolineae > Anaerolineales > UBA11858 > JASFVL01. Next base: position 3,761 of record JASFVL010000132.1, on the reverse strand, counting down.
ATTGAGGATGGGAAACAAATTTGGGATTGGGTGATCAACGAGTTTGTTGTTCACCATTGGAGGGAGGATGTTCTTCAATTACTTGAAGGACACCACCAGAAAGGTGATTTAATTGTACTAGTTTCTGGAGGGCCAGAGCCGCTCCTTTGGCGAATAGCCACCGTGTTAAATGTTGAACACGTTGTTGGTACGCGCTTTGAGATTCGAGAAGATCACTATACCGGTCATACATTAGGACCAGCTTGCCTTGGTATTCAGAAGAAGATAGCTACTCGAGCTTACTTACAGCGGTTTGGTCTAAAGGTGAATTATGAAAATAGCTTTGTCTATGCTGACGCGCTTTCCGATCTATCCCTGTTGGAGAGCGTAGGAAATCCGGTTGTTGTTTACCCAAATAAGGATTTGCTATTGATTGCCAAGGATCGAGGGTGGGAAATCTATCATCCATCCGAGATATAAATGGCAATTTTTTTGCGTGCCTAAAAATCGCAGTCCAGATCTTAAAGTGATCGGTTTAGCCTTCTTCTAAAACGAATAATAAAGCTGATGCATAGGCTTCACTGGCTTCTGAAGAATCAAATCTGTGCTCTTTCCCATGTAGTTGGATAACGCACGAGTAACCGTCCAGTGTACTATCTAACCTGAGGGCGGGCTGCTTTTCAGAAACCAGTAATTGCATCAGTCTAGTACGGAGCTGGGACTCTCTAGGTATCCACACAACCTCCTGAGTTAAAACGTAATCCAGTGCCCATTCAACTACCCCGTGGAAGGTGACCATCGGCAAGTTGTTGCGAAACTCAACATACGCCATTATGTCACTGATTACAAACAAGCGATCATCCAGTTCACGATCAGGGACTGCAAAGAAGTCATGTAACGCAGGAATCCAGGTTAGACCAGCTGATTTTAACTTAATAGCTGTTGAAAGAGAAAGCATCGTAATTCCTATCTGTGAGATATTTCTTTGTATCGTGTAACTTGACGTTGATAACTGGGTTAATCTAAATGAACAAATCGTACGGATCGTCCTATTAACAAACGGATTGTTAATCTGGCGCGGAACCAACTCATATCGATGGATTTTTGAGGAAAGGGAGTGGCATGGATATTTTTAATAAATGTGATAAGTTCACACAAGCAAAACAAGCGATGGCTGCTGGTCTTTATCCATATTTTATCCCGCTTAAGGAGAGTGAAGGGACAGAAGCCGTTTATCAAGGTCACAGATTGATCATGTGTGGCTCCAATAATTATTTGGGATTAACAACCCATCCCAAGGTGCGTCAGGCTGCCATGGATGCAATTGAGCGGTACGGGACAAGCTGTACGGGGTCGCGTTTTTTAAATGGCACTTTGGAACTGCACGAACAACTAGAACAAGAGTTGGCAGATTGGGTCGGAATGGATGGGTCACTGGTCTTTTCAACAGGCATGCAAGTAAATTTGGGCACGATAAGTGCGCTGGTTGGCAGAAACGATGTCGTAATTTTGGATCGTGAAGATCACGCTAGCATTGTTGATGGCGCCCGATTGGGTTGGGGTGAGATAAAGCGTTATCGACACAACGATGTAACAGAACTAGAACGGTTGCTATCTAATATAACAGAAGATAAGGGAAAATTGGTCGTTGTTGATGGATTATTTAGCATGGAGGGTGATATTGCCCCTCTTCCTGAAATTATCCCCTTATGTAAGCGGTACGGAGCTAGATTGATGGTGGATGATGCTCACGCGATGGGGGTGCTTGGAGGTGGACGTGGGACGGCTGCACATTTTGGTGTGACGGATGATGTTGACTTAATTATGGGTACTTTTAGTAAATCATTTGCATCGATCGGAGGGTTTATTGCTGGAAGCGAAGATGTGATCCACTATATCAAGCACAATGCACGCACCCTAATCTTCAGCGCGAGTATACCAGCACCGAACGCGGCAGCTGCTTTAGCAGCATTGAGTGTCATGCGAGAGGAACCAGAAAGAGTTGAACGTGTCAACCAAATTGCCTCTAGGATGAGAAAACAGTATAGGAAACTGGGATTCGATATCGGTCAATCCGTCACTCCTGTAGTACCGATCATCATTGGTGATGACATGCGAACGATGTTTGTCTGGAAACAACTTTTCGATAAAGGGGTTTTTGTTAATGCGGTCATTTCCCCTGGAGTTTCGCCAGGCCGCCAGCTCTTGCGAACGAGTTATATGGCGACCCACACCGATGAGCAGATGGATCGGGTCATTGATGTCTTTGAGCAAGTTGGTAAAGAGGTGGGTTTGATTTAGTAGGTGGATCTGTAATTTACCGAGTCCCTTTTAAAGTTACACGGGTGGATTCTTCATCCCTCAATAGGATTACTGAGTCAGTAATCCTCTAAGGATTGCTGGGGCAATATCGGCGATATCGATTAGATTATCGGTAAATGCACTCCGTGTCCGCTGTGAGCCTATCAGTAAAGCCGGCACGGGATTGATTGTGTGACGGCGAGTGCTTAGGTCTTCCAGGTTGCCATGGTCGGAAGTGATCAAGATTAATCCCTCTTCGGCATCCCAAGTATCGAGGATGCCATTTAAGGTTTGGTCGAAGTTCTCAAGAAGATTACACGCTGAGTCCATATCTCGGCGATGACCAGTCAGATCACTCAACCAAAACTCAAAAAGAGCGAAATCGTAAACCGCTCCCAGTTCAGCCAGACGAACACCAGCCTGATAGGGTGTACACACAGGGGCATCTGGATATCCTAGGTAGTCCCGCCATCCTTGTCCGGTTAGGTCAGCGGAAATTGCACGTCCAGCATACAGGTCCTCTTCACTGAACAGGGACAATCCTGCAAATCGGACAGCCATAGCTATCGCTCCAGGAAGTCGGCGACCTGAATTGAGCGCTTCGAAGTAGCTGCGAGGGAATGCGTTGAGGAGCGCTGGCCTGCGACCATTCTCCCTCAGTATGTCGAACAAATTCCCATTTTTTAAGATATTTGCTATTTCAGTATTCGGTTTCGGCCCGTAATGGTATCCAAGAGCTTCAGGGACATTTTGGCCCGTTAATAGTGTAGCTTGACCGCTAGCGGATTGTGGAAGACCTTCAATTCCAAGGCAAGCATCAATTGAAAGTAGTGTAGCACGATTATTCTCAATTAGGGGTTTGAGTGCGTTACTGGGATTCTCTAATGGATTGGGGTTTACTAATTGATGACCATCCAACAGCTCGCGAAGGTGGGGCATTTCAGCGGCTTCAAAGGGGTTGTATTTCGGGTCGGGTTGAGCCAAACCGATGCCATCTAAAAAGAGAAATAAGAATTTCATTGTGAACAATCAAAGGTTATTAAAATTATTTTAGAGATTTTAGTTGTTGCGGTTGGAAAGAGCACCATGCGGAGTGTCGCATACCGCGTTCAGTACCATCCTCACGCCAGACCAGATTAAATCTTTCGTCAAGCAACTCGATGTCCGCTTCTATAATACCAGGTCCTGTCTCGTCAACCTCATCCCTAAAGAAGGCGTATAATAAGAAAGTTCCATTGACAGCAATAAGACGTTCGACATTGTCGAGATAATCTTTTCGCCCTGCAGATTGTAAACCATGCAGACAGCCAATGTCCAAAATTAAATCAAAACTATTGCTAACGCGATCTAGTTTCGTTACATCAGCGACGAAGAAGGATACATCAACCCTTGCTTTCTCTGCCTTTCGCTGTGCCTTGGCGATCGCCCGGGCGATGAAATCGACACCCATTGCCTTCCAACCATGTTGAGCAAGGGTGATA
>JASFVL010000579.1:0-3010 GCA_050049875.1 Anaerolineales bacterium | reverse complement strand
TTCCGCGTGGTCAGGATCCCCGTGTGTGAGTAGGATTAAGTCAACCTGCTCCCACAGAGACCGTGGGATCAGCGAATTGAGCCGCCGCCAGTGCAGGTCCTGACCAGGGTCAAGTATGACCGTGCTCTCTCCGCTCTCTAGGAGGAAGGCGTTATAACCGTAGTAAGTGAGTCGCATGAATCTAACTCTTATGCCTCGGCGCCAGCGGCAAAGTACGCGCGCCAGTTAATTTGCACCAGCTGCAAAGGGTTACCATCCGGGTCAGCAAATCGAGCAATTCGCCCACCCCAAGGGGTGTCGTGAGGCTCTTTCTGGAATCGCACCCCCTTCCCAGACAGGGTCCGGTATACCTGATCCACATCATCCACCAGGAAGTCCACGCAGGGCATCCCCTCCTGCTGGCTGGGGGAAACGCCGGGGACCAGGCCGATCTCCACCCCACCACAGTCAAAACCAGCGTAGCTAGAATATTGATACTTCTTGGACAGACCTAGAACATGCGCATAGAAATCCACAGCTCGCTCCAGGTCGGACACAGTGAAGGTCACATCCCAAAATCTAAGGACCATCATTTCACTCCTTTGCACCCATCCAATTTAACTGGTCATCGCCCCGATGACGTGCAGCACCACGTCGGCGCTGAAATGAGCGACCATCGCTGCCAGCAAGCCCTGCCGCCAATAAAGCCAGCCGAAGACCAGACCGCCGATGCTGTTGAGCAGCATTGTTCGGACAATGACAACCGTCGTCAATGGAGCCAGGGCAGCTGCCATGGGAAGATGGGCAGCACCGAGCAGCAATGCTGCCAACACAACCCCAGCCCACATCACAGCCGGACCAGGACTGCTCTGGCGAGCCAATTTTGTCCCCAGCCAGACCAGCAGGGTCATAAACCCAAAGCGAAGCAGCAGCTCCTCATTGATGCCTCCATAGAAAGAAGCCAGGAATCCCTGCCAAGGAGGAGGCTGAGCACCCATGCGTAAAGCCTGGGGGAGATACGGGGTGAAAACGACTTTTTCAAGCAGCCAGATGACAGCTCCCGCCAGCGCACCAGCGCTGACAGCCAGCGGTAACACCGCTCGAATACGTCCCGAGGCTTCTCGATCCCCCATCAGCCAGGCTTGCAAAAACGGAGCCCCCAACCCAACCTTGTCCCCAAGCCACAGCCCTAACCCAGCAGCGGCCGCGAACATCAACAGATTCTGAAAAAACCAGATGAGCATCGCCAGCCAGGGCGGAATCGGTTCTGATGGGGGTAAGCCGATCAGGGAGATGTTGTACGGGATGTAAGCCAGCACACCCAACAACGCGACGCTGATTAAGACCCCGAAAAGCCTCCTTTTCAGGGTGCGGTTGCGCTCAACACTTTGTAAGCTCGAAACTTCTGTATCCATCTCATTTCCTTTCCTGACAAGTTAATATTCTCACCAATATTTGGGGATGAGAAAAGAGGTCCGCTCCGCATAATCATCCCAATCTCGCTTGAACTTCTGGGCCAGCGCTTCCTCTTCCAGCCTTGCCCTGTATACCACTGCCGGCAGGAAGAATACAACAACTCCCACAACTCCCCACAAACTCCTCAACGCCAGAGCAATGCCCAGCAGGGTGATGAGCATGCCTAGATAGAGCGGATGGCGCACCCAACGGTACGGTCCGCTCTTGACCATTTCATCGCTCACCGGGGCGACGGTGCCGTAAAAACTCCCTTTGAGGTGCATCACCGCCCAGATAAAGAAAGCCATCCCCAATAGGAAGACAACCTCACCCAAGGGTTTGCCAACCTGCCTAGAAATCGGAAGGCTGGATCGTGTCCACAATGCCACGCCAATCGCAACCAAGGACGACAAAACGAACAGGGTCGCTACCAGTCGATCTTTTCTCATATCAAACCACTTCCTTCCCAGATAACAACGTCCTTCCTTTTAAACATACGCTCCCTACCATCCGCGTTCTGGAAGCGCCCGGTGCCCCAGAACAAAGCCGTAGACTGCGATCACGAGCAATGGGATGTGCAATACACCCATCCACCAACCCGCCGGGAGGATGGCAAACCACATCACCTCATTTATGATCCCAAAGATGAACCCCACAAAGCTGGATATCCTGAGAACCACCTGGTTGATGGTGGGGTAAAACAGAATCAGCACTGCAAGGGTCACTGGGGTCATCATGCAGTAGGTCAGCCCCGCCTCATTAGCAAGCAGATTCACTAAACAGAAGTCAGGGGTCAAGGAGCTCGCATCGACGGGAGCCAAAAGGGCCAAAGCTGCCAGAGGCGCGATCCACCATCTCCATAGTGAGCGCTTTCGGGGCGCGAAATCGTTCTTCTCGGCAATGGATTCCCATAACCACACCAATGCCACAATCAGGACGGCTGCAATATTGCCAGTGATGAGCACAAATCCGTACCCATCCGTAAAGGCCGCGTTTTGGAAAAGGGCAAGCGCAAGATACAGCAAAGCCACATATCCGTTATACAGGCGCCTTGCCCTGTTTCCAAAGAACATCACGGCGAGAATCAACACAACCGGTAGGAGCTTCGCGATCGGCATGAGCGCGGGGTGTGAATAGATCAAGGGATCCAAGAGCGTCTGCTTGACCACATCCAGCGAATTTCTTGGGTCATAGTCTTTCGAGGCGTAAATGGGTAAGGCGAACAATAGCAATAGCATGAGGTACAGCCACCATTTCTTTGTCAACCTTTCAAGACTGTTTTGGATACCTTCCACGGTAGATCTTTCGCTCATCTTGCCCTCCGGATAATTACATTAGACACCCTATCATCACGGCGCTGTTCCTTCATTCAGCACGGTGTTTCCTTCATCCTTCTGATTTTCTACTCACCTCCAAGGGGCTGCGCGAATTGGGAGGCTTCGGAACCGGAGAATCCCCCTCCTTGAATACTCGCTTGAACATCACATGACTGAGGAGTAGCGTTAGACCAACCTGCCCAACCAGCCATAGGATTTGAAAAGGTGTTTGGTTGAAAAACAGCTCTCGATAGGAAACG
>JASFVL010000577.1:0-3012 GCA_050049875.1 Anaerolineales bacterium | reverse complement strand
GGCTTTTCAGAATGATAGCTTTCGCAACCAAAATCGTGAAGGAAGTTTGGCATTCCCCTTCAAAATTCGTTGTTCCAAGGTTAGTTTCTTGAACGTGCTAAAGAGAAACCATATCTAAAAAAGGAAATGTGGATCGGCAAATTGTTTTTTCCCAAATACGCACTAAAGAGATATGCGTCTCCAGGAAGATGATTATAGATGGGTATACATTGTTTCAAGTATTCCCCTAAATGTTATCGTGTTGGCTTAATTATTGCAATTATTTAGTATTACAAGGCAAAGTTTGGGCTCAACACTTCCCAGTAATATAGAGAAGTATAAAAAACCATGCATGATGCGAGCTTTGCTACTCAATCTCATCACTTTCACCGCGACATTGCGCTGCAATATTAGAGATTGGAACAATTTACAACTTAGCGCAAGGAAAACTATGATTAGAAGGACTTACGGGGGAATTTTCTCAAGTATGTTGGTCGTCTTAATTTATATAATCAGCGACTAACAAATTTGATAATTTGGATTTTCTTTGGGTTAAGTAATATAAAGTTAGGTTATCATGAACATATTAGGAGTACCAAGTCATGATCGATAAAACTATCCATTTCTTTAAACAATTCAGATCTTCCATTCAAGCAAAGATTACAGTTCCTTATCTTTTGTTGTCCCTGATTGTTGCAATGGGGGGTGCCTATTTAATAACAAACTGGCTCATGGAAGATATCGATCATCAGTTTGACAGCTCCCTAAAAGATGCCGCAAGCATTTGTGCGGACATAATCGTTCAAGAAGAAGATCTAATATTAGAGACTATTCGATTGATTGCCCACAGCAAGGGAATTGACAATTATCTCCTTGAGAATAATTCCGAAGGTTTAAGAGAAATTGTTTATCCCCTTGCCTTAAACAGCGGTGATGACCTGGTTGTGCTTTTAAATGTGGAGGGGGAAAACCTTCTCACACTGAACAAAAATGATAACGAAACGATTGTATTTGAATCCTCAAAAGGATCTGACGAATTTCATGAACTGGGTTTTGTTAAAGATGTCCTGGACCAACGCCAAGATGCAATCGGAGATAAGTTTGCGGGGTTGCATGTAGTTGACCGGGAGATAACTCTGATGATCTCTGGTCCTGTGGAGGATGCTAATGGCGATCTGGTAGGGATTGTTCTTGTGGGGCGGCGGCTTGAAAACTTATTGGTCGAATTAAAACAAGAAACCCTATATCATGTCAGCATTTACGATTTGTCTGGTCACTTGGTGGAAAGTACCCTACACGACCAGGCATCCTTACCCCCCGAGTTATCGAAGGAAATCATAGAATATCAAGGCGAAGAAGGTTATATCTATAACTTTAAAATTCTAGATAACAAATACAGGGAGCTAATTTCTGTTTTTGAGTTGAGGGGCAAAGATGATTACGGTTTATTAGGGGTAGCATTTCCCACAAGTTTCCTGGAAAATACCAACCGAAAAACACGATTACAGGTTTTTACCTATACAACAGTCCTTCTCTTTATGACCACCATTACAGGTATCTATATATCTCGATTGATTACAGAACCAATCCAATCCCTAAAGTCAGCTGCTTTGCAGGTTTCAGCTGGCGACCTGGATGTAAGTGTTGAACCAATTGGTGAAGATGAAGTTGCAGTTCTAACACAATCGTTCAATGAAATGATTGTAAATTTAAAATCTTCGAAAGCTGAATTGTTGGAAGCTTACGATAAATCATTAGAAGGATGGGCAAAAGCCTTAGAACTTAGGGATAAAGAGACTGAGGGCCATACTAGGCGCGTTACTGATATGACGATCGCTTTAGCAAGGAAACTTGGGATTGAGGGTGACCAACTTGAAAATATGCGTAGAGGGGCTTTACTCCATGATATCGGAAAGGTGGGTGTGCCTGACAGTATATTGCAGAAACCTGGAAAGTTAACTGATGATGAATTTGAAATCATAAAAAAACATCCGATTTTCGCATTTGAAATGCTTTCAGACATAACATTTCTAAAAAGTGCCATCGATATTCCCTACTGCCATCATGAAAAATGGGATGGTAGTGGCTATCCAAGGGGATTGAGAAACACAGAAATACCAATTGCAGCCCGTATCTTTGCAGTTGTTGATGTTTGGGACGCAATCACCTCAGACCGGATTTACCGAAAAGCAATGACAAAGACGGAAGCATTAAAAGTTATTCAAGATGGAGAAGGTAATCACTTTGATCCTGAAATAACTGAAATTTTTATCAATAAAATCCTTCCTTCCCTCTAGAACATACAGTGGATTCCAATTTGACAATCAACTCAGATAAACCTGGGCAGAGGGGGTTTCCTCGGCTTATTGTAGCGTTGCTTTTATTATCGATTGGTTGCTTCATCCTGGTGCTGTATAACCTTCTGTTTGTATCATTTTCTGAGAACCAATTTGTTCAATTTTCGATCCACTCCTTACTACAAGCCGATTACAGTGCGGATAAACAGGCTGAACCAATTGCTCTGGTTGACCTAAAAATTATCAAAGATATCATAAAAGACCGCTATTTTCCAGATGATGAAGATGCCAGCAACAGAATCCGTGCAACAATTGAAGAAATACTTATGAACCCAGTTCACACGGTCACTCCACGTTATCCGCAAACCCAAGAGCCAACCCAAACACCAACCATCCAACCAACAGCTACCGCGACAATCCCACCCAGCCCAACCCCTACTGTTTCAATAACCTCAACGCCATCAGACACACCGACGCCGACGCCTACCATCACCAACTCAACTACACCAACTAGAACTTATATTCCCTATTATCCAACCCAAACACCTACCAAAACACCTAAACCTGCTGCTACTCGAACCCCAACACCTACCAATACATCTATACTCACTGCTACCCGAACCCCAACACCTACCAATACATCTATACTCACTGCTACCCGAACCCCAACACCTACCAATACATCTATACCCACTGCTACCCGAACCCCAACACCTACCAATACATCTATACCCAC
>JASFVL010000578.1:0-3012 GCA_050049875.1 Anaerolineales bacterium | reverse complement strand
AGACGGGCTTGCGCCTCTTGGGAATCCATACAAAGTGGTACTTGATGCAGTGGACTGCGTGACGACTATGTTTGTACTCGTTCATCTTGTAGATGTTGTATTACTATCTACATAAATGACAACTGTTTTATCAACGAAACAGGCGATTCATCTCCTCCTTGAAAGCAGAAGCTTTCTCGCCAAAACGTCTGTAAGGTGTTGTAGAAGATGGCAACTTTTAAAGAGATTATTCGACATGTTCAATCAATCCGAACCTATAACAGGTTAACTATTTGCCTAAAGGAGACAATCTTATTAAACTTAAAGGTTTATTGATCATCAATGCTGTCATTGCATTCGTCTACGGCCTCAGCTATGAGCTAGCACCGAAAATGATTCTGGCTCTATATGGCGTCTCTCAGGGCACAGACGAAATATTCCTGGCGCGGCTCTTTGGGGCACGCTCATCGGAATTGGCCTACTCACTTGGTTTACTAGAAATATTTCAGATTCGGAGACCCAGCAAGCGATAACCCTGTCCATGCTGGTCTACGATATCATTGGCGTCATTGTAGCTGCACATGGCACAGTTTCTGGCGTCATGAACGCAGTGGGTTGGACGGGTGTCGCAGTCCTCTCATTCTTGGCGTTAGGTTATGCTTACTTCCAGTTCACAAGGCTAAGGGTTGAATAACCAGCATCTTGGGCTCAACATGAAAATCTAGCGAAAGTCTGAGTTTGTTCTGCACCAAAAACATCTTGCTGTTGGCAGGGAGGGATACCGCCGCCACCAATCACCTCAAGGGTTGGCGCTTCGATGGGTTGATCTTCCTGCTCTATGGAGAATTATTCTGTCTCCAGCGGTTTATCTTCGAATTCTGGCGGGCCAATAACCCGACGTTATTTGGTCCCTTCCACTGAACACATCTGGATTGTGTTTTGGCAACAATTTGGTCAAGTTGCATGATGGTGAGGCTGAAGAAGCTCAGTCCTAGCGAGTTGATCGGATTGGCAATCCGATTTACTTTAGAACAACCATAAAGTACATTGCTCCTTCCCGCCGATGCCGGGGACACGGCATCGGCGGGAAGGAGCTGGAAACCTTTTTTTCCACTCGCTATCCAGATCCTTTCTTTTTTGGAATTCGTTAGCTTGAAAACTCACCAATATTAATATAATTGTTACTCGACGTTTGCTCGTTTTTTAGCATAAAAACTAAAATTCTGGTATCCTCGCCAGCATGGAAAAAATCAAAGTTGGCGAGGTACAGGCTGAAAGACTGGATGATATTCCCGTCATCATTGGACATTTACAAAAGATGCACGTACAAGCGGTCATTGATGCGCTGATTGAAACCCACGTACCACACTCTCACTTCCTATGTTGATGGGAGCAAATTACCCAAATACGATTACCTTATGTAGCTGAGCATCATTTCAGGATGGCAAATGAGCAAAAATCCTTTAAAATAGCTATGAGGCGCGGGGTTTTAAACCCTCGCGAGGACGGCGTGAGGGCCATCCACTCGCTACACTTAAATAAATGTTCATGATCTAAATCGTGTGTCCCTGACTGTTCAGAGAGGCACTTCCCCTCTCTCGTCGAAAGGAGTTGTGCAATGGATAGTGGCAGAAGTCGATCCTGGTGGGGCCAAATTGTGCTCTTTCTGGCGCTCAGTTTGCTGTTCTCGGCGCTCCCCTTCTTGTCGGGGCTACTCCTGGACAAATCCAGCCTGCCCTTGGCTGTGCTTACGGCGTGGTATGCGCTGATCCCACCGTTGATCCTGTTGGTTTTAGCCTGGCTGCTCTACCGGGGTGAGACCAGTTGGGTCGCCTTTGTTGGGCGGCTGTGGGTCAGTTTGGGGCTGTGGTTTGGGCTACAGGTGCTGCTGGAAAGCCTCTCCGATTTGCATATCTTAGTGTTGATGCTGACGCTCCCTTCCATGCTAGCCGGGGGAAAGGGCTATGCGGCTGGAGCAGGATTCTTTTTGATTGGAGGGGTTTTACTGTGGCTGCTTGGGAGACGCCCTGGCGTGGGTCGAGTGGCGTGGCCCAAGCGGACAGCTTTCTTGACGGCCACCGGTGCCTTATTGGTAATCGTTGTCATCGGCGTGCCCCTGCTGGTCTTCCTGACCAGCCGCCCTGTAGACTCGCTCCCATCCGGCGAGACGCAGTTGCCCTCCGAGGGGGAGATATTTGCTTACATCAGCGATATCTACAATCTGGGTATCCGTCGACCTGGCTGGCCCGCCCACCAGCAGGCCAGGGATTACATCACCTCCAAACTGGATGAATTTGGATTCGAACAGGTGAACGTCGAGCCGTTTACTTTTGATTTCTGGAGGGAGCGTTCTTGGGCTCTGACGGTCGATCCGCGAGGTGAAGCCTGGCAGCCGGAGACCTACTTCGTACCCTACAGCGGTCCGACGGATGCCGAGGGCGTAACTACCGAGCTGGTCTATCTCAACCAAGGGAGCGAGAAGGATTTCGCCGGGAGCGACGTCTCCGGCAAAATAGTGCTGGTCCAGGTGCCACCGACGGACATCAGTTGGTCGCAGATGAAGCTCTTCACCTACATGGCCTATGACCCGCAGGACACGGTTAGCGATTGGGAACATCCCTATCCCATCGGTTGGCTGCCGAAGGTCGAAAGCGTCTATGAACTGGCGGAGGAACACGGCGCCGCGGGCATCGTGGGCATCTTACAGGGCTACCCGGAGTTGGGTGAGTTTGGCTACTACGCACCATACGATGGGGTTTTCCGCCAGATCCCCACCTTGTACCTGCTTGAGGGCGAGGGTGAGCGCCTGCGCCAGCAGGTTGAGCAGGGTCCAGTCACAGCCAACTTGCTGCTTGACGCCCAAGTGGCCGAACAAGGCGCTCAGGTTTGGGATGTCTACGGGGTGGTGCCTGGGGAGAAGGATGACATCGTGATGGTGCATACCCAGTATGATTCACCCTGGCAGAGCGGTGTTGAGGAGGGCAGCGGGGTCGGCGTGCTGCTTGGGCTGGCTCGTTACTACGCTCAACTCCC
>JASFVL010000575.1:0-3019 GCA_050049875.1 Anaerolineales bacterium | reverse complement strand
ACAGCGCCCAAACCGCCACGCGCGGCGATGCGTGAGGGGCTGCGGTCTTTGTCCAAGTTCTGGATGCCCGCGGAAGCCATGCGCATCTCCCCTCCCGGTCCAATTAGGGCGATGGCTACATCGTCACCGTAGCGCTCTAACAAAGGGGGTGTGACCTCGAAGACGCCTCTGCCGGCGATATCATCAGCGGTTTCGAATTTGGCGCCCTGGGGGCTAAGGTGCAGGATCCAATACCCCGCTTCAGTGGGTTGATCCTCGAGGATGAGGGCTTTGATTCCCAGATAAGTGAGCTGCAGCCCGGTGCGCCCCCCAGCGTTGGCCTCCTTAATCCCACCGGTCAGGGGGCTTTTGGCGCCGATTGAGATGCGGTCACAGCTGGAGAGCATATGCCCAACCAGCAGACCAGGGGCGAAGATGAGCTTGTTATTCGGACCCAAGGGATCGCAGGTCGGGATGACCTCGTCCAGCATGATGCGAGCTAACAGGGCACGGCCGCCCAGGCGTTGCCATGACTTGGGGACAACTTCGCGCTGCAGGCTCTGGTCGCGCATATTGACCCGCCATACGGTGAAGAAATCCAAAGGATGGGATTGGGGGTTGTCGTTGGGCATAATGTCTCCTAGATTCTTGGGGGTTTCGGCCTTTGGTAAGTATTTAACCACAAAAAGGATCGAGTATGAAGATATGTGACTTGGCTGGGTAAACTCCAACAACTCCCAAAAACTGTGTTTACCCTATGTGTATTATAATCATTATTACGTTTATGAAGGGGAGGCATCCCTCTACTGCGATTCCTTATGCCATGCATTCTAAAAGAAAGGGAACTCCAAAACGACTATGATCCCCGAACATCCTAACGCTATCCAAGCCAGCCGAGAATTCATCCGTCAGCTCCGCGCTGCCGTCCCTGATGTGGCTTTTGACCACATGACGCGCCTGCTCTACAGCACGGACGCCAGCATCTACCAGATGCTCCCAGTGGGGGTGGCGCTGCCGCGCGATGCCGACGAAGTAAGCGCGGCGGTGGAAATTGCCGGGGATCACAATGTTCCGGTTTTGCCACGCGGTGGGGGCAGCAGCCTAGCTGGGCAGGCTGTAGGCCACGCGCTGGTGCTGGACCTATCGCGTCACATGAACGAGATCTTGCAGGTCGATCCAGAAGGGGGAACAGTGCGCACCCAACCTGGGATTACTTTAGGGAGATTGAATAAACAACTTAGACAGCATGGATTGATGTATGGACCCGATCCCGCCAGTGGCGACCGTGCCACCTTAGGGGGCATTGTGGGAAATAACTCCACTGGGGCGCACTCGATCATATATGGGATGACCCACGATCACGTACTGGGCGTGGACATGGTGCTCAGCGATGGGAGCCGTGCACGTTTTGAATCCTTTGGTCGGGACTGGGAAGCACAGGGGCGTCGCCCAGGATTGGAAGGACGCATTTATCAGAAGGTGGCTGCAATCCTGGAGGACTATCACGAGGAGATAGATACCCGCTACCCTAGAACATTCCGCCATGTGGCGGGTTACAATCTGCACCAGTTGGCGAGCAGACTGAACCCCAACTTGGCTGCTCTGATCGTTGGTTCGGAGGGAACCCTGGGTGTGGTCACCGAGATGACACTCAATCTAGTGCCCATACCCAAGTTCAAGCGGTTGGCGATGGTGCACTTCTCCGAACTGCGGGCTGCCATGGAAGCGGTGCCCTTTATCCTGGACAGTGAACCCACCGCCATCGAAGTGCTGGATAAGATGATGCTTGATTTGGTGCGGGATCGCATAGAGTACCGCCGTTTGCTGACTTTCGTAGAAGACGATCCACAGGTTGTGTTGCTGGTGGAATACGCCGGTGAGAGCGAGGCTGAGCTGGATGCTGGTATCCAGCGCTTACGGGGGGCTCTTGAGCTTTTCCGCCATTTGGGGACCGTATTGGTCATCTCCGACGAAAGAGAGCAGGCTAATGTGTGGTTTGTGCGTAAGGCTGGGTTGGGTATCTTGATGAGTATTCGCGGGGACGCCAAGCCGATTCCTTTCATCGAGGACGCGGCTGTTCCTGTGGAGCATCTGGCGGACTACATCACCCAAATATATGATTATGCTTATTCAGTGGGTGTGGAACGGGTTGCGATGTACGCTCACGCCAGCGCTGGGTGCATTCACGTGCGCCCTCTGGTGAATTTGAAGACATCGGATGGCGTGCGGCAAATGCGCCAAATCGCCGAGAAGTCGGTTGATTTGGTAAAGAGTTTTGGGGGTACGACCAGCGGTGAGCACGGCGAAGGTTTGGCGCGCGGCGAGTTTTCAGAGCGCTTGTTTGGGTCAAGATTGGTGGAGGCTTTTCGGGAGATCAAGAGAGTCTTCGACCCCCAAAACTTAATGAACCCCGGCAAAGTGGTGGATGTGCCTCGAATGGATGATGAGCGACTGCTACGCTTCGGTCACGATTACGCCGTACCTCTGGTGCCAAATCGGACAGCCTTCAGCTTTGAAAATGACGGGGGCTTTGACCGTGCCGTCGAGATGTGCAATGGCGCAGGAGTGTGCCGTAAGCTAGGGGAGGGGGTGATGTGTCCCTCCTTTCAGGCTACTCAGGACGAAGCCCATAGCACTCGCGGCCGGGCTAACGCACTGCGGGCTGCCATGATGGGCCTGTTGGGGACGAATGGCATGACTTCGCGAGAACTTTACGATGTGCTTGACTTGTGCTTGTCTTGCCAAGCCTGCAAAGCGGAATGCCCCTCTGCAGTGGACATGGCCAAACTGAAAGCTGAGTTCCTACACGGTTATTACCAGAAGCATCGCATGCCGCTGCGCGCTCGTTTATTTGCCAACATTGCCAAGCTAAACGAATTGGGGCGTCCCTACGCTCCACGGGTTAATGCTTTACTGGAGGGGGTTGGTAAATGGTTTTTAACTTGGCTGGGGGTGCACCCTGCTCGCCAGTTTCCGAAATTGGCGCCGATTACTTTCAGCCAGTGGTACAGTGGGGAAGCAAGTGGGCAAGGCAAAGGGA
>JASFVL010000576.1:0-3019 GCA_050049875.1 Anaerolineales bacterium | reverse complement strand
CCAGTTCCCTTGGGTGCCGTTAGAGAAGCAAATCGGGGGTATAATCAGGCTGCCTTATTAGCCAGACCCTTTGCATGGGGAGTAGGGTTATATTACAACCCAAAGGCATTAATTCGTGTCCGCGAGACAGACTCTCAAGTGGATCTCAGTTATTCAGGTCGGCGGAAGAACGTCCAAAATGCATTCAAAGCAAGATCGGAGATTGTTTCAGGTAAAAATGTTATGGTTGTGGATGACATAACAACTAGTGGTTCAACATTGGATGCATGTGCTGCAGCTTTGTTTGAGGCGCATGCTGAACATGTTTACGGTCTTACTTTAGCACGAACTATTTTCAGCCACCCCGATAATCCTTAAGTAGTACTGTAGAAGAGGAGGTGTAAATAAAATGTTGCAAGATGTCCAAATCATCGGTCGAAATTTGGATGTAACCGATCGAATCCGCGACTATACAACAAAAAAGGTTTCAAAACTTGATCGCTATCTCAGTGACATTGAAGAGACAAGGGTGGATTTAGCATATGTCAAGTCAGCACGTAACGCCTCAGACCGTCAAGTAGCTCAGATTACTGTTCGAGGTCGTGGTTTCATATTGCGAGCAGAAGAGCGGGCGGATGATATATTTGCAGCACTTGATTCAGCATTAGATAAAATTCAACGTCGTATTGAGCGTTATAAAGGTAAGCGTCATCGAAATCGCGTTATGGGTCCTTCCCCAGCTGATTTTATTTCAGATGTTTTTCCTGAAGAAGAAGAGGAAGACGAAGGCCCATTAATTGCGCGGCGTAAACATTTTCTTCTAACACCGATGGATGAGTATGAGGCAATTGAACAAATGGAACTGCTTGGACATGAAAACTTCTTTGTTTTTTACAACGCCAACACAGATGTAATATGTGTTTTATATAAACGTCGAGATGGATCCTACGGCTTAATTGAACCTGAGGTCGCTTAATATAACTAAGAGCGAAGATGACACTAAAAATCCGGCTGTAATATAATTGCAGCCGGATTGACTTTTTGGGTTTAATTCTAGATATAATATAATTATTATAGGAATAACCTTATCAAATGGACCATGCAAGATTACTCATAGTTGTGTAAATGCGGAGTACTGATCGCAACTCTTGCTGTTGGAGAGCATCATCCGTGCCTGATTCGTAAAATCCTATTAAGGTGAAATAGACTACTAATCATGCACCAAACAAACAATCTTCCATTTAGTACACCCGATGAAAAAGATAAGTGTTGAACGATAAGACAAATAAATATTCAACATGATCGAAAATTAACAATATGATGACAAATGATGATAAGCTTAACTCACTAGCTGAACTGATTACTAAGGGTGAAATTGACGAAACAGCAATCCAAAATGCTGTAAGGATTATTTTAAAAGCAGTTGGAGTAGATCCTAGTCGTGAAGGTATTAATAGAACTCCACAACGTGTAAGTAATATGTATACCGAGCTTTTATCAGGTTACAGGGAGGATCCATTTGCCCTTGTGAATGATGCACTCTTCGAAGTTTCTTACGATGAAATGGTCATTGTTCGCGACATTGAATTTTACAGTCTTTGCGAGCACCATATGTTACCTTTCCTTGGGCGTGCACATGTTGCTTATTTTCCAAGGGGGCGTGTGATTGGGCTTTCCAAAATACCAAGGATCGTAGATATGTTTGCCCGGCGCCTTCAAGTTCAAGAACGTATGACAACACAAATTGCTGATTTTCTCAATACTGTTTTACATCCCCATGGAGTAGCTGTCGTAGTTGAGGCTTTACATCTTTGTGCCATGATGCGGGGTGTAAAAAAGCATGATGCCCGAATGACAACATCTGCGATGCATGGAGCGTTCCGTACGAGTATGGCAACTCGTCAAGAATTTTTAGACAACATAACACGTGGCGCTACACCTCTACGGTTCTAATCCAACCTGTTTTTGTTAAATCCTCCTAAAGTATTAAAGAAATCCTTCAAGCCGTCGGAGTTTTATGGTCAAGTTTAACCGTTCTGCAATCTGAGACAAGGTTTCTCCCGTATTAGGATTCACATAATCGGGTAGAAGCTCAGCTGTAGGTACGGCTAAGTAGGCTTGTTCCCAAAGTTCAAGATCTAATAATTCCCCATTGAAAATCACAATATCCAAGTCGATTGGTCGTGGAGCGAATCTGTCCATTGTACGAACGCGACCCGATTTTCTTTCTATTGGGCGTAAAATACCCTGCTTCAACATTTCAGCAGAGAGTTCAGTGAATATAAGAACAGCAGCATTAATAAAAACCGGACCATTTGTTCCAACAGGGGGAGTCTCCCACGCTGAAGAGACTTCTTGTATCTCGACCATTTTGGATAGAAGAGTGATTGTTCGCGGCAAATTTTGGGCAGGAAGAATATTGCTTCCAAGATTTAAACATGCCCAAAATTTAAGAGCCTTAGAATTGTCCTCTGGACGGTTAATACTTACTCCTTTCAATTTCCACCCCAACTGATTTTGCAAACCTAACAGCACCAGGTTTTTCTACACGAACATGAACTCTGTGAACATTGTCGTCTTCAAGGACCAATCTAGCTATGTCACTCGCAAGAGCCTCAACGGTAAAGCGATTTGCGTTTTCCGTTAGTGATATAACTTTTTTGGTAATATCACGGTAATTAACGCAATCAATAATTTTATCTGTCTTTGCAGCTCTCCTCATATCTGTGTATATTACAATGTTGATAAGAATATCCTGAATTTTTTTACGTTCCCATTCGTTTATTCCAATGATGCCACGAACGAGAAGATCCGAAATTATCACTTTATCAAAACCAGATTCATCGTGATCTATAAGATTGTTGCTCATTAAATTATTTTAACCTCCATTTATTTTGGGATTGCCCGATATTTTTATTTACAATAACCTTGGCGATTGACCACACTAGTCAAATATATTTCCAATGTTATATTAATATTGTTGGTTAATCAATACCTTCGCCAGTTATGGCGGAAAAACTTGTACATTAATAGCGTGAAT
>JASFVL010000574.1:0-3020 GCA_050049875.1 Anaerolineales bacterium | reverse complement strand
TGATTTTCAATATTTTTATCCAACAACAATGATGGAGACAGGTTATGATATTCTCTTTTTCTGGGTAGCACGCATGATTATGATGGGATTGGAGTTTACGGGAGAAGTGCCATTCAAAGAGGTATACCTGCATGGTTTAATCCGTGACGCAAATGGCCAGAAAATGAGTAAAACAGCTGGGAATGTTATTGACCCTCTGGAAGTGATGGACGAACTTGGTACTGATGCTCTCCGTTTTACTCTGCTTGTTGGATCTTCTCCTGGAAATGATATGAATCTCAGCATAGATAAGGTGGAGGCGAACCGCAATTTCGCTAACAAGATATGGAACGCCACAAGATTTGTGTTGAGCAACTTAGATAAAATCCCATCTGCACCAAGAAAAACGCAAACTTGGAGCTTAGCGGATTCCTGGATTTGGGCTAGACTACAAAATCTTATTAGAGACGTCGAACGCCTCTTCCAAAACCATCAGTACGGCGAAGCAGGTCGACAAATTTATGACTTCTTTTGGAGTGAATTCGCTGATTGGTACATTGAAATAGCAAAACTACAAATTGATGATGGTGGGGATACTGCATATTATTCATTAGACACACTTGTTAAAGTTTTAGACCTCAGTTTTAGATTATTACACCCCTTCACGCCATTTGTTACTGAAGAATTGTGGCAACATCTTAAAAAGGCTGTGCAAAACTCTCCACTTGCAGATCATCATGCGGATTGGCCACAAGCATTGATGATCACTCCTTGGCCTGAGCCCCGAGAAGAGGAAGGTTGGGAAGAAGAAAAAATTTCGAATTTTGCCGTTGTAATGGAGGTTGTGCGTGCCATCCGCAACCTACGTTCCGAGAAGAAAGTACACCATAAGAACTACATCTCAGCAATATTGGTCTCAGATTCGCATAAACATGTATTACTCGAACAGTCTAAAACTGTCGCTGCACTGGCCAGATTGAATCACAACGAGCTACATATTCTTAATTCAATTACCGAGAAACCAGATGGGCACATCGCTATAGTAGTTGGCAACGTAGAGATATATCTACCATTAGCAGAATTAGTAGACCCCGTAGAAGAACAAACCAGGCTAGAAAAAGAATTAGCTGAAGTAGAAAAACAAATCACGCGACTTCAAAATCTCCTCTCTAGTCCATTCTCAGAAAAAGCACCAGAAGATGTTGTTCAAAAAGAACGCGAAAAACTTGAAGGGTATCTTGAAATGAGCGATAAACTAAAAGGGCAATTAGATATTTTCAATTAACCACAAATTTAATCTCCCCTATCACGACTGAATATTTCTTGAATTAATCCAGCATGCCATGCTTTTTTGAATGCTGAAACAATTGCTGGATCATACGCTGATCCACTACATCGAACAATCTCGTCATAAGCCTGTTGGTTAGTTAAGGCTGCTTGATATACACGTTCCGTTGTCATCGCATCGAAAGCGTCCGCAACTGCCACAATTCGTGCACCCAGTGGTATTGATTTTCCAGCTAATTGATCTGGGTAACCTTGACCATCCCATCTCTCATGATGATGACGAATTATGGGTATAGCCGGGGCAAGATAAGGAATATCCTTTAAGATCTCCGCACCCATATCAGGGTGCTCTTTGACCTCATCCCACTCTTCTACATCCAAATCTCCCATCTTACGCAAGGTATCTTCTCGGATAAATATCTTTCCAATATCATGGAGGATCGCACCAAAACGAAGCATACTTCTCTGGGATACAGTCCAACCTATTTGTTGTGCAATAACCTGTGCATAATCCATGACTCTTTTAGAACGTCCAGGAGTAGATTTGTCTCTCGATTCAACAGCATCAGCCAACATCATCAGAATAGATTCATAGCTTTGCTGCATTTGCGCATACAAAAGTTGTTGTTTGCGATTTAATCTAGATCGAACAGTGGTGATTAGTTCCGCCCTGCTGATGGGTTTAATCAAATAATCATCCGCACCAAGTTGCTTCCCAGTAAATACGTCCTCCCGTTCGCGTAACGCAGTCAGAAAAATAAAGGGAATAGACAGCCATTCAGATTGTGACCTTACAATCTCAAAGAATTCGTAACCATCCATAATAGGCATAACGATATCAGCAATAATTAGATCTGGTGGGTTTAACCCCATCGTTTGTAAGGCATCTTCCCCATTTTCTGCCCCATTTACTTCGTATCCCGCCTCTTCCAAGAGCGTTTTTATACCGTTTCGAAGTGTCTCATTGTCTTCCACAACCAAGATTTTCTCATTATTCATAAGGTAACACTCAAACGGGTAACCATATTCGGAAACTTGACCCCTTCTCCACATGACTTTCTACATCAATCCAACCCGAATGCATATCAACAATTTCTTTTGCTATTGCTAATCCAAGACCAGTCCCTGGAAATTTAGCTTGAGCAACATCCCTCCCCCGATAAAATCTCTCAAAGATGTGTTGCAAATCATCATTCGAGATCCCCATACCAGAATCTTCCACTTGTATACAAACAGCTTCTCCATTCACATCAGTATAATCACTGTCAGCCTGAAAAGTACAAACTTTGATCCATCCTGAAGATGTGTAGCGAATCGCATTAGAGAGCAAATTGCTCACCACCCGCGCTAATTGATTTGGCTCACCGCGTATGGATGGTAAACTTGGATCTGGGTTAAATGTCAAATCCAAACCGGATGACTCCGCCAGTGGTCTATGCGCAACCACGGTTTGTTCTACCATCAGATTCAAATCCATTTCCATGAAGGTCAGTTCTCGATCCTTGCTGACATCCAAACGGGAAATGTCTAATACATCTTCAATTAAACGTCGAAGCTGATTCACTTCCCCATGCAAAATCTGAATATACTCATCCCTTTTTCCTGATCCAACATTCTCTAATAACTCCAAATACAAACCTATATTTGTTACGGGTGTCCTGAGTTCATGAGAGACATCGGATACAAATTGATCTTTCAGTCGATCAAGTTCTTTTTGATGGGTTATGTCCCTTTGACTGCCTACATAACCAACG
>JASFVL010000573.1:0-3026 GCA_050049875.1 Anaerolineales bacterium | reverse complement strand
TCAGCACTGCGTGGAAGCCAAAAGCGATGCTCGTGACGCCGGTCAGGTCTTCCGCTATCTGCGCGGCCCGTTGAAGGGGAAGATTCTTGATCTGACCTACAGCGACGCCACCGATCTTTACTCCGCCCCTGCCCCAACCTGGGTAGCGGGGGCCTTGATCGCCTGGCAGCCGCTAGAATCGCACAGCTATTAGGGCAATCGCATTTCGGCGATTTACCCCCACCAGTAGAGGAAACGAGTGTGTGGTTGATACCGGATCGCGATTAACAGGCCCTACCTAGGAGACACGCCATGAGCGAACACCTAAAAATCGCCTATCTCGACGATGAAGGCATCACCAAGCTGAGTGCCCTCGAACAGGAGCTCGGGGCTCACATCATGGCTTTGGAACCCAGTATCAATCTGGCGGCCCTCAGCACGGCACAATTGGAGAAAATCCAAGCCTTGGAAGCGGAATTAGGGGTCACGCTGCTGGTCTACGAAGACCAAACCTCTTGAGCGCGCTTCCCATGAAGCGTGCTGTCAGCGTCAGCCTGGGGAGCTCCAGCCGCGATAAAAAAGTCGTGGTGGATTTCCGCGGCACCCAGATCACGGTCGAGCGCATCGGCACCGACGGGGATGTGGAACGCGCTACACGTTTGTTCAGCGAGTTGGATGGTCAGGTCGATGCCCTGGGGGTAGGCGGTGTGGACCTGTTCCTACGTTTGGAAGAGCGAGAATACCCCCTGCACGCCGCCCTCAAGCTGGTAGAAGGGGTGCGGGAAACTCCGGTCGTTGACGGGCGCGGTCTCAAACACACCCTGGAGCGGCGCGTATTCGAGCTGGCAGCCCCTGCACTGGGTCCAGTGCCCCGCTTCCAGCAGGCTTTCATCCCCGTGGCGGTGGACCGCTTGGGTTTGGCGCAGGCCGCTGACGAAATTGCTGACCAAATCATCCTTGGCGATCTGATGGTCGCCTTGGGGATTCCCATCCCCATCCGGGGGATTCACAGTTTTAAACGCATCGCCCGAATTATGTTGCCCATCGTTAGCTACTTCCCCATGAGCATGCTCTTCTACGGCAGCAGCGACGCCGAGGGGGAACCCAAATACCAGCGCTACTTCCAAGCCTCCGACCTGCTGGCGGGCGATTTCCTCTTCATGCGCAAGTATCTGCCCACCGACCTGAGTGGCAAGACCGTGATCACCAACACCACCACGGAGGCTAACATCGAATTGCTGCGCTCGCGCGGCGTGCGCACAGTCATCACCACCACGCCGCGCTACGAGGGGCGATCCTTCGGTACCAACATGATGGAAGCTGCTTTAACAGCGTACGCCAGGTTGGGTCGTGCCCTCAACGATGACGAACTGAACGCCCTGATCGACGAGCTCGACTTGCTCCCCAGCGTAGAGAAACTTTAATACAAAACCCCACGACCCTTGACAAATCACTCCATCTCCATATAATTAATTCGATCAATATCGAATTAATTATATGGAGATTGCGATGGATACAACGGAAACTAACACCGAACTACTGAACTTCTTCAAAGCTCTGGCGGATGCCAACCGGCTGAAGATCGTCGGTTTGCTAGCCCAAGAAGAGCTTACCGTGGAACAACTCGCCGAGATGCTCAATCTGCGCGCTTCGACCGTCTCCCACCACCTGGCGCGCTTGTCCAAAGCTGGACTGGTCAGCGCCCGCGCCGAGAGCTATTACAACCTCTACCGCTTGGAGACCAAATCACTGGAGGAGATGGCTGAGCGCCTGCTGGCGCGCGACACACTGCCCGAAATCGCCGCCGACGTGGACATGGACGCTTACGACCGCAAGGTGATCAAGGACTACTCGCTGCCCGATGGTCGCCTTAAATCCCTCCCCTCCCAGCACAAGAAGCTGGAGGCTGTTCTGCACTACATCGCCCAGAATTTCGAAACCGAGGTACATTACAGCGAAAAGGAAATCAACGAGATTCTAGCCCGCTTCCACGAGGACGTGACCTCCCTACGTCGCGATTTGATCGAATACCGCATCCTAGACCGCGAGCGGGACGGTAGCCGCTATTGGTTATTGGAGGAGTAGCTGGGGAGTTAGGGAAGCATATCCAGCACCGGCAGTCCTATAGCACCGAGAGAGCCAATAAACGATTTCCCCCAGGAGGGAGCATTTCATCTTGAGGTTTGTCCCGAGGACTACCGGTGCTCTGGATTTAATATGCTGTTGGAAATCGTCGAGAGGAGCTATATACCCCTTAGTGCCGTTGGCGCCAACTCAACTGTCTCCTCCCCCGCTAAAAGCCCGGAGAGCGGCTCAGCCTTGATCGCCATCACGCGCCCGTTGGCGAAATAGGGAAAGTCGAATTCAGTTGGATCGCCGGCTGCCTTGCCGGGAATGGGCATCAGGCGCGCTGTGAGAGGCTTGTCTAGACGCAGTGCCAAGGCGGAGAGATCCAGAAGCACGGCGCTTATCGCCTCGGGGGAGACATCCCCGGGCAAAGGGATGGTGTCTAGACCGGTGCCGCAGACAGCCGAATAAAGCAGGATATCCTCCAAAGTCAACAATCCATCTTGAGCGCGCTGCGTCAGCACAGCGTCCTCCATCAACGGCAGGAACAAACCGCTGAAGCCGGTACGCGGGAAATCGGCGTTTTCCAGCGCCTCGGTCACCATGGCAGCCGCCGCAAGCGAACCGTGCATCCCCACCGCGGGGACGCCCAAGCGCTCCAAGGCAGCGCCGATGGAGATGTGATCCTGGGGAAATGGTGCTAAGGAGAAATCGATCCCCCCGAAGGGCAGCCTGAAGCGTACCGCCAGGTCAGCGCTCACTCGGCTCATGGCTTGAGCGTGGTTCTCCACGGCGTTGATCAGGGCACGCCGGGCATCTTCCAAACTTGCCATCCCTGAGAAAGCCTCCACCCCTAGATCAGCGGCCTCGGTCGCCAGGGCGAAAGTTGGCCGACCACCGGAATGGTAAGCCGCCGGGAAGAAGGGCGCACCCGCAGGCACATTGGCAAGCGCGGCGAAGCGTAGGTTGGCGAATCCGTT
>JASFVL010000572.1:0-3028 GCA_050049875.1 Anaerolineales bacterium | reverse complement strand
TGTGGGGTAAATCGGTAATTCGCTCTGCATCTCCCGTTGGGCTACGGCCAAATCCCCCTCGGCCAAACGGAACCAGGCTTTGGGTGTTTCGACCGGTTTATCATGCCGATCGCTCATACAATATTTGACCTTCTGAATAAATATGCTGTGTATAGAACGGGTTGCGATCAGCCAGATTGCGCTCTACATCTTCGGGTCTGCGGACAATCAAATCAACCCCAAAAAGTCGTCCCCATAAGAGATGTTCTATTTTCCTGCGCACTTGTCTATTGGACAATTCTCGATCTTGCACTATGAATAGGTCAATATCACTTGAATCCACATCATCGCCACGAGCTCGTGAACCGAACAATATAATTTGTTTAGGTTCGATCTCGCGTACAATTTTTTCTACAATATAATTCAACAATGCAGGGGTGACTCGCTCGGTTTGTAAGCGGTGATCCAGTTCGATTTTGGCAGTTTTGTTGGCTCCTGTATATTCTATCGACATGCGATACTCTCAAAAGCAGGTCTCCAAACCTCATTTGAAATCATTATATCAGAAGGCTGATTTGTTGGTTCAGCCAAGGCGCTTTTCGAGATGTTGGGTGATGGTCTATCCCATGCTGGGCATGTCGGCTGCCAAGGTGTACACTTCATCCACAGTGTGGGCTGGAAAGCAGCGATGATGGCACAGATGACGCAGCCATCGTAACGCACGATCCTCACTCCCTAAAACCGGTGCGCCAGATGGTGAAGTTGAATGTTTTTTATTTGGTAAGGGTAGATGAATAGGATATTTTAAAGATTATTGCTATTCCGAGAAATCCGCACAATTTTTGGACGCTGATTTGCCCAGATAGATGCGAATCTTTTTTAGGTACCTAGATTCAGTTTAAGTAGCAATTGGCAATGGAATTTCTTTCCCTTTTCGCCGGGCAATCTCAATGATCGCGCTGGCATCGTCTTCTTGCCACTGACGTTCACCCACAGGTATGGGTTCTATACGGCTATCCGATCTTGCTCGCAACTCCCACAATAGGTCTACCCGCCTCTTGTCAAACGGTTCATCAAACTCTGGCGCGATTACAAGGATATCTATATCGCTGTCTGGATGCGAATCCCCACGCACATGAGAGCCAAAAAGGATTGCCCGGCTGACATGAATATCAGCCCGCCGAACCATATCGAGATATTGTTGAACAGTTCTTAGAATTGTTGGTTCAACCATTTCAACATTTCATCGGCTTTCGAATATCGACCACCTGATCATTATATCAAGATTTCTATGCCCGATAGCGCGGGACCCTTTCCGGGCAACAACGCGATCTCATACACCCAAACTGGGGATCGCTTCGGGCTCCTTACAGGAGCCCTCGCTATAACAGGCCGTTTTTCGTTGATAAGGGACATAAAAGCAACTAAAAAGGTAATATCCTGAGAGTGTTAGCTAACTTAGGAGCGTCTGAAGGGGCCAAATAGATAACCCAGAACCATTTATCAATGAAGCGAAATCATCCCAACAAAGAATCATCAAGATTCCAGCGATCTCATCCCGCGAGATCTACAATACTACCCGGCTGCCACTTGTAAGCATCATAGCTCTTATGGGTGACAATGAAGCGAAGACGGCCTTTATTGACGATCAGACGCACTTCACCGAAGTCCCCCAAGGCTTGTAATGCTTCGTCGATCATGGCAATCTGGCGCGATTCTAAGCATTTATAACCCCCCTCATCCTTTTTGGGATCGTTGGGAGACTGGGGCGAGTAAGCGGGCATGGGATGCTCCTTGGGTGATTTTGCGATGATGCTTTTTGAGTCTGTGTAGAAACAAAAACTCCTTTGTGGGGTTTTCCACCTCTACAAAGAGTCGGTCAGAAATATGAGGATGATTTCAATCAAATTGGAAAATGAATTATCTTAGCTCTTTATGAAGTCCTTGCTGTAGCATTTATGCCCATAGGCAATCGTTCACATTCCCCCTCCATCTTGGGAAATAATAAAAATAAAACCTCTAGCTCTGGGATTAATCCCCCTTTATGGATAACTAAAACTCACGAGTGGAGAACTTGCTCCTCCCTCGCTCCGCCATTCCGACATTAATGCACAAAATGTCGGCCCGGATAATGGCGGTCTGGCTAACGTGTTACACGCCAGAAGGCCCCTATGATCGCCAAGAGCAAACCAATATATATTTTGGCTTTCTGCTTCCCTTAGATATAAGAAATTAGCGTTCGTTTATACCAATAAATATAAACCGCTTCTCTAATATGTGTAGTTGAATGCTAATATTCGCGCATGAAGCAAGCGTGATTAGTCGCACCCACCCCACTACCCCAATCAGATGGAATTAATCAAAGTTGCAGACAGCTTTCGATGCCCCACTCAAGATGTACAAAATAATTACTTAGCAATTAGTGATCTAATCGCTGCCCCTAAACTTTGAAGCATGATGCCACCCAATACTGCATCGTAGGCTTCGATGGTAAACAATTAGTCCAGTTCTATGCGGGCTTTTTCACCTCCTCCAGAACTAACTTTGGGCTGTGTAGACCCGATTATACATTAAATAGATTATCTGTCAAAGGGGGTAAAAATTGATTAAGAAGAAAATCATACCTGCCCTACCATTAAAGTGGACAAATCCTTTAGATAAACCTCTGTAAGGAAACAAAAAACCGCCCCGCTCGCAAAGCTTGACTACAGCAATTTCCATTCCACGGGGCAGTGTGAGTGGGAGGATCTCTTCCCCATTAATTTGAATTTGCTTACCGCACTAACATTTTGTCAAATTTGCTCCTGGATATACCAATTTATAGCTAGGTGTTGGATGGACATAGCAAGGGCGAGGTTTCATAACCCATTGATAACCAAACCGAAGATGAAAATCATTCATCCGTTGGTATCAACTCGCTTGTGATAGCATCTAATCTCCAAGATCTGCCTTCCTTGTCTGACAATAAGACTCGATTCTCATCAACCCAATCAACAGCGGTGAGTAAACGATCATCAAAAGCTGTAAGTGTCCACTTTTCTCCAGTATC
>JASFVL010000571.1:0-3033 GCA_050049875.1 Anaerolineales bacterium | reverse complement strand
TTCCCTGGGATGCGCTTGAAGCTTTGAAAGAGACCGGCTACCAGGTGATATTTATCCCTGATGAAAAGGAAGCCACTCAAGGTGGGGCTTTGAACTTCGTTACCCTCGGACCGCGGGAAATATTAATCGCCTCCAACAATCCTGTGACGCAGTTGTTCTTAAAATCGAAGGGTGTCATTTGCCATACCGTCCGCGTGAGTGAATTGCTAAAAGCCGCAGGAGGGATTGGTTGTTTGACGGGTATCTTACATAGGGGATAACCAAATAATCTCCATATAATTAGAACCATCGAGTAAAGCAAGACCCGAATAGAATAAATATTTATTAGATATCGAACTGGGACTATCCACGCTACCAACTTAACTCCCATCTAACGAAAACCATGCGCCTCTATTGGGAACTTGTCAAACTATCCTCCCGGCGTCATCTCACCTACCGCGCAGCAACCTTAGCTGGATTAACCACAAATTTCTTCTTCGGTTTGATTCGTGTGGCTGTCTTCATCGCGCTATACGGTGAACAAGAAGTAGTCTCAGATATCAGCTTGCAAGGGGCAATCACTTACACAGCGCTGACTCAAGCGGTGATTGGCTATCTTAGCATGTTCAGTTGGTACGATTTGATGCAAACTGTGTACAGTGGTGAAGTGGCCTCTGATTTGATAAAGCCCATGAATTATTTCACCTATTGGCTGGCAAAAGACATGGGTCGTGCAATCGTCACTCTTCTCCTAAGAGGTCTAATCTTCATGTTCATGTTTGAACTGGTTTTCGATCTGATTCATCCAAGCAATTTAAACCAGTGGCTCGGTTTATTCGCTGCGATTATCCTCAGTTGGCTGATCAGTTTCTCCTGGCGCTTTTTGATCAGTCTATCCTCATTTTGGACTCCTAACGCTAGTGGCATCTTGCGATTTTCTTACGTACTCTCTTGGTTTTTCTCCGGGTTCCTTATGCCATTGCGTTACTTTCCTAAATGGGTTAACCAAATTACTTACCTAACTCCTTTCCCCCACACAGTCAACAGCGTGGTTGAAGTATATCTCGGTGTGATTCAGGGCCCGGAAATTCTCCATGTTCTCCTTCTGCAAGTAATCTGGGCGATTGTATTAATCGTAGCTGGACAATTAATTCTTCGATCAGGAGTTCGAAGGCTCGTAATCCTAGGAGGTTAAACTCGAAAGCCAGAAAAAACTCGCATGGCCTATCACATCAATCTCTACCGTCGATTAATCAGTGTGCGGCTCCGCAGCCAGCTACAGTATCGAACCTCATTTCTTTTCGAGCTCTTCAGTACAGGGTTAATCTCTCTATTGGAATTCGGATCGCTGGGCTTAGTTTTTGATCGCTTTCACAATCTCGGAGGCTGGTCGCTCGGGGAAGTCGCTTTCCTTTACGGTTTAGTTGAAGCTGCTTTCGGTGTTATGGACATGGTCTTCAGTGGCTTCGACCCGCAGTGGTTTGGCGCTTTGGTACGCCGCGGAAACTTCGACCAATTACTCCTGCGCCCAATAAATATCACCCTACAAGTATTGGGAGCAGATTTTGCCCTTCGACGGGTGGGGAAGATTACTATTGGCATTGCCATTTTTGGAATCGCGCTGAACCTGGTTGATATCGATTGGACATTAGCAAAGGTTCTTTACCTTCCCATTGTGATCATCAGTATGGTCTGCTTTTTTGGAGGGCTGTTCATCATTGGGGCATCCATCACTTTCTGGACGATCGAATCCATTGAAGTTGTCAATATCTTTACCTACGGAGGCAGCTATCTCATTTCGCATCCTATGCATATATACTGGAGCTGGCTGCGTCGTTTCTTTACCTATATTGTTCCAGCTATCTTCCTAAATTATTATCCAGCTTTATACTTCCTTGACAAACCGGATCCTTTTGGGCTGCCGTCTTTCGCACCTTTTCTGGCTCCTTTCGCTGGATTTGGAATCCTCGCTGCCGCCTTGGCATTCTGGCGCTATGCTATCCAGCATTATCAGAGTACCGGTACATAAAATTTGTCACAGGTGATTCCCCCTAATCGACGATGTCGTCCATAATATCTGTCTCTAAACTGTCAAAACATTTTAAGGTGTACAAACATCATCGCGGATTTTTAGGTACATTGCGCAATATGTTCACAAGAGAGCATAACCTTGTGCGGGCTGTTGATGGTATTGACTTTAAAATTCAAACTGGTGAGCTTGTAGGGTATATCGGTCCCAATGGGGCAGGAAAATCAACCACAATCAAGATGTTGACAGGATTGTTGGTACCCACAAAGGGTGAAATCAATGTAGATGGCTACCTTCCTTGGCGCGATCGCCAAGAATACGTAAACGAGATTGGCGCAGTATTTGGGCAGCGAACGACTCTGTGGTGGGATTTACCGCTGATTGAATCCCTCGATTTATTACAACACATCTACCAAATCCCCACCCAGCGGTTTGAACAAAACTTAAAAGAGTTCAGGAATATTTTGGAGTTAGATACCTTCTTGAACACCCCCGTACGGGCTCTCTCCCTTGGACAACGGATGCGAGCTGATTTATGCGCAGCCCTACTGCATGATCCCAAACTGCTCTTCTTGGATGAACCAACAATTGGTTTGGATGTGGTCGCCAAGGAACGCATCCGCCAGTTCATTCGCCATATCAACCAACAGCGCAGGACAACTATCTTGTTGACAACCCATGATCTCTCTGACGTGGAAAAATTATGCGAACGCGTGATGATCATCGATCACGGGAAACTGCTCTACGATGGAAATCTGGATCGCCTGCGCCAACAACACGGAGGCATGAGAGCACTCATAGTAGATTTCGCCGAAAATTATCCGGATGTCGAAGTGAGTGGTGCCAAGGTCGTTGAGCGGGAAGAAAACCGGGTTACCTATCAATTTGATCGTAGGTCGATAACCGCATCCACCTTGATTAACAAGCTCTCCACACAATATCGAATCCGTGATCTAGCAGTGCGCGAACCCGATATCGAAACTACAATCCGCCGCATATATGAAGAGCGTCTACTGGATTCCTGA
>JASFVL010000131.1:0-9626 GCA_050049875.1 Anaerolineales bacterium | reverse complement strand
TCCGCACCGGTTATTACCACTACGGGTAGGCTATATGCAACAGTGTGTATTCGCTCTATCACCTCTAACCCATCACCGTTAAGGTCTGGGAGATCGAGCAGGACGGCGGATATGTCTTCCTCTTTGATGTATCTCAACGCTGCGTCGATTTGCCTCGTATGAAACAGCTTCAACCTCGGAGTGTCGATTTCCCCCAATAATCCCTTAATCCACCCTGCATCTTCAGGCTCGCCTTCTATAAACAACACTTTGATTGGTTTATCATCCATTTTTCACCACCTCACATTGATATCTTCATCATCTACGCATACTTATTCAAATACAATCCTGGATACAGATCTCCGCATTGATAGCCATAGATCAGAGGAACTGACCATTCCCAAACAGACGGCGCATAGACGGCAGCAGGTCCTTGATCAGGTTGTGTTTGGGTATAAAATCATCCGCGCCAGCTTCCAAAACTAAGCGGCGGTAACCCTTTGAATCCAACAGGGAAAGAATGATGATCGCCCCATCCGGCAAGATCGCCTTTAATTTCGAAACAATCCCCAAATCCCTTTGATCCGGTTTATCCAAACACAGTAGGATGAGGTGAGGATGCAGACTTGCGGCTAATTCAAAAACCTTTTCAATATCCAAAGCCACACCAACGAGCTCGATTTCTTGGCTCGCACGGGCTAGATATTCACTGACCGCCTTAAGAAAAGGGGGGTTATCGTCTACCAGAACGACCCGGACTTTGGAGTTTCCTCTACCCTGCGCTTGGACAACCATTGTTGTTCTACCTTTTTGATCAGTGAGAGCCAGCGATTTAAAATTTGACAAAATCCGTTGCAAGCCAGTTCATATTCGCAGACAATCACTTCCATGCTTTCTAAATACAAATAGATAAATAAGGGCAAAAAGAGGTTTGTAAACCCCATTTTTACCCCGCCTCGGCATGTCTTACAGATCTTTGAAGCGTAATCGAGGTCTATTGTTACATCTCGTACTTCCGCTGTATATGGAGGATTACCCTAATTCTTAACAAAAAAAGACCCCATTCTGGGGTCGAAAACCTCGTCAGAGAACAATTTTGGATACTTCACCACCAAGATGCACTCATTTAATTCCCCATAACTCACTCGTCCAAAAATATCAAGCCATGTTTGATCCCCAGGCGCACCAACCCGGCCAAATCGTGGACATCCAGCTTTTCCATCAAATTAGCACGATGCGTTTCCACAGTTTTTACACTGATACTCAAATTGTTGGCAATCGACCTGTTAGTGTGCCCTTCACAGATGAGCTGCATCACCTGCTGCTCGCGCGCCGTAAGCCGATCGAGGGGATTGGTTTCGATAGCATCCGGCTTGCTGGTCAGGAACTCTTCCAATATAGAGACCGAGATGGGTGGGCTGAGGTAGCTCTCTCCCCGGTTGGCAGCCCGTACGGCCAAAAGCAGCTCCTCAGCTAGCGAGCGCTTAAGCAGATACCCGCGGGCGCCGCTCCGCAGCGCCTGACGAACCAGGGTTTCGTCAGAGTACATCGAGAGCATGACCACCTGCGTGCTGCCACCCAGCCTCATAACCTGCTCCGTAGCCTGCACACCGTTTAAACGCGGCATAGCGATGTCCATCAATAACACATCCGGTCTCAAGCGCTCGGCCATTTCGACAGCTTGCTGCCCATCCTCCGCTTCGCCAACGATTTCGATATCATCGCTCTCTTCCAGCAATGCGCGAATACCCTGCCGCACTAAGTGATGGTCATCGGCAAGCAGAACTCGAATCATCGCTCATCCCTCCACCCCTCCCTTTGAACTGTGTAAATTCTATCTCTAATCGATTTGGCTGCAAACATCCAGATCACCTTAAATGCCTCCGCTCCAAGTGATCGTCTCCCAAGGGCACATGGGCCGCCAATCGCGTTCCCTTCCCCGGTTGAGAATCTATCTCCAGCCAACCACCCACCATCTCCAGCCGCTCCCTAAGCCCCAACAAACCAATGTGCTGCCCTTGTCTTAAGTCAGACATCAGGGATGCAGCATCGAAACCAATACCATTGTCCTCCACAGATAAGCTAGCTTCGTCTCCCTTCACTTGTGCTCGTACTCGGACTTGAGATGCTTCGGCGTGGCGAGCAATGTTAGTCAGGGCTTCCTGTAGAAAACGGTAGAGGGTGACTTTGGTCACATCGATCAGTTCTGGAAATTTTGTTCCCCCGTAAGTGACATCGATAGCAGTCCTCAAAGCAAAATCTTGACAATAATCTTCCAGGGTTACGTCCAAACCAGCCATATCGAGTGCCGGAGGTCGCAACCCTTGAGCCAGGGAACGCAACCGCTCCATAGTGACGTCGATCAGGTCCACCGCTTTGTTGAGGCGCTCTCGCAGCTCCGAGGAGTCCTTCGAGATGTCAGATTTGATTAGTTCCAAATCGATCTTCAGCGCGGTCAAAGCCTGACCTGCCTCGTCGTGCAACTCGCGCGAAAGCCGCTGACGTTCTTCCTCTTGGGTGGTGACGATCTGTTTCGCCAGACGGTGTAAACGTTCGCGCCCCGCCCGGACCTGCTCCAGCAAGCGCGCGTTCTCGACGGCAATTGCGGCTTGATGTGCAAAGGCAGCCACCCCCGGCTTATCACTTTCCATCAAACCTTCACCGGTGACCAATAACAAACCGTGAGGCGCCTGCTCCCCGACTAAGGGAGTGTAGATTGCCTTCTCCGAACCCAGTATTGCGAAGAGCTCCTTAAAAAAAGAGCGATTTCCACTCGGCAGCGCTTCAATCAACGGGTCGGGATTCCGCTCAACGAAGATGGTCCCACCTCCCTGTATTACCTCATCGTAGAACCCCATGTTGCGGACAGGGAAGGAGTAGTCATCCAGGTAAATTCTAAGCAGCGCTTCAATTTCCTTTCTCTGGGAGTCATCGAAGGTCATATGAGTGACCTCTAATTGCGATTTATCCTCCGAGAGAGAAAGAACCACAGCATGATAGCCCAATTTCACCAACTCTCCCCCCAGCGCAACGTAAACTTCCTTGGGCGTACGAGCGCGCTGCACAGATTGGGCAGCCTGACTAAAGGCTAGCAGCAAGCGTCGACTGTGATCTCTTTCTTCGAATCGATCCGGGGAGCGCTTTTCGTTTTCGATCAGAGTCTTCTTCCTAGTTTCCATAAAGAAAACCGCCAACTTTCGAGAGGCGAAATTGGCGGTCTAGATGCTAAATGATCGGGAGTGCCCAGCACATGGAAGCATCTCTCAGCCTCTAGCTCAATTATCCTCATCCACTTGCTGGGAATCGCAAGGCACCCAGGCCAGGATCGTAGTCCCTACCGAAGGGATGGAGGAAATTTCCACATCCCCGCCCACCTTGCGAGCGCGGCGATGCATATTCGAAAGGCCATGACCCAAGGTGACGCTCATTTTGCGCAGGTCAAAGCCGCGTCCGTCATCCGTCACTTTCAACATCACTCGATCATCCGTAGTCCACAGGCGTACATTCGCCTGGTGAGATTGAGCGTGTTTGATAACGTTCGCCAGCGCCTCTCGGCAGATGTGAAAAAGCGCCAGAGCGTGTTCGTGGGGTAATTCAGCCAATCCATTATTCGTGCCGGTAATTTCAATCTCGGCTGTTGTATTCGCCCGAAACTCATCCGCCAAGCTCTCGATACCCTCCATCAGAGTCTCCTCACCGCGCAGTTGGCGTGGACGCAGGTCTAGGATATAGGCTCTAATGTCATGAATGGCATCATTGAGACCGTCAATCGCCTGGGAAATTTTATCTTGAGCCAAGTCGGGGTTTTCGTCAATCGCCATGCGCGCGTAATCCAAAGCCAATCCGACGGCGTAAACCGATTGGATGATGCCATCGTGCAGGTCCATACCGATGCGTTCGCGCTCCTCCAGGACAGCCAGCCGGCGACTTTGTCTGTTCAAACGCACATTCTCAATTGCCGTCCCTGCCCAGGTCCCAATGGCGGACAGGAGGTCCAATTCGCGTGTGCTAAAGAGCCGCTCCTGGCGGCTCGCCACACTCAACACCCCCACCACCTTGCGGTGCGCGGTCAGCGGAATACAGGCTAAACTGCGAAAACCCGCTTCCACCACCGCCCGGCGTAAAAAGCGCATGTCCGTCTCTAATGAAGTGCTGACCAGGGGTTGACCGAGCTGCGCAACCCGACCAATGAACCCTTCTCCAATGAAGAAACTCTGTTTTGTAAAGAAAGCTTCCGCAGCTTCTCCACGATGCAGCGCTAAACGCAAATCCTTGGCGCCGTCCTCCCGCAGGAAAATCTCGCCCGCTTCCACTCCCAAGTAGCTAACCACCCGGCTCAAGGTTTGATCTGTTATTTCATCCACATCCAGCGAACTCGCCAGGGTTTCAGCCAGCATGTTGAGTAAAGAGAGGTCTTGGTTGCGCTGCTCAAGGGTACGATCGCGCTTGACCACCCGCTCGTATAGACGGGCGTTGGTGATCGCCACCGCCGCGTAGGCAGCCAATGTCTCAATGACCTGCTCGTCGTCCTGGGTGAATTCGGGTGCCCCTTTCTTGTCTGTCAAATAGATCTGCCCAAAGGGGCGCTTCCCTGATAGAATCGGAACACCTAAAAAGGAATGCATCTCCGGATGGTGGTCAGGAAAACCTACGCTGCGTGGATCTTCTTCAATCTCGGGCACTCGAATCGTGCGCCGCTCCTGTTGCAGGGCACCGATCAAACCCAATCCTACTGGCGGGTGGGAAATGCGCCCAATCTCCTCCTCACCCATACCTGCTGTAATAAAACGAATCAGATTCCCATCCTCATCCACCATACCCAAAGCGGCGTAACGCGCGCCAGATTGTTGGCGCGCCAAATGGACGATGCGTTCCAAGACGGCATCCAGTGATAGATCACGCACCAATTCAAGACTAGCCTGGTGCAGAGCTACCAGCCGTTCTTCCAATTGCTCACGAGTCAATGCTGCCATAGGGAAATTACTCACCACAGACTTATTTTACCCTAAATTACCTGATTTGATAGTTTTTGCCAGGTTTTCTTACCTAAATTTAACACCAGCAAAAGTTGCCTGGTTGGGGACACTTCCCCTTCAATTGCACATATTCAGACCATTATGACCACAGACCCAAAGAGCTCAAGGCGTCCCGGATTTTACAAATTATCCCTGCAAGAACGCCTTGCAGAACTCTCCAAAACCAAGTTGCTGACCCCACAGGAGATCGAAGTGCTCAGCGGAAGAGCTGGGCTCACTCCTGAAGGGGCCAACCATATGATCGAAAATGTCATCGGCACCCACGCTTTACCACTGGGTATCGCCCTGAATTTCGTGGTCAACGGGCGCGAGGTTTTGGTCCCCATGGCCATCGAAGAGCCCTCTGTGGTTGCCGGCGCATCCTTCATGGCCAAGCTGGCTCGAGCTGGCGGCGGATTCACCGCGCACACAACCGCGCCCGAAATGATCGGGCAGATACAAGTCTTGCCCCCCGCTGACCCAGAAAGCGCCCGCCTATCCCTGCTGGAGAATAAAAAGCGCCTACTAAACGCAGCCGCCGAGGTGGACCCCGTCCTCCAACGCCTGGGGGGTGGCCCGCGCGATCTCTCAGTACGCGTGATTCCGGATTCGCCGATTGGCCCATTCTTGGTGGTTCACCTGCTATACGACGTACGCGATGCGATGGGCGCCAATGCGGTCAACACCGCCTGCGAACGCCTTGCCCCGCTGGTGGAGGAGATCACCGGAGGAAGCGTGCACCTGCGTATTCTTTCCAACCTATCCGATCACCGCCTGGCGCGCGCCCGCTGCACTATCCCACTTGATGTCCTGGCGTTCAATGACTACAGCGCTGAAGATGTGCGTGATGGCGTGCTCGCGGCTTGGGCTTTTGCACAAGCCGACCCTTACCGGGCTGCGACCCACAACAAAGGTATCATGAACGGAGTGGACGCAGTGGTCATCGCCACGGGCAACGATTGGCGCGCGGTTGAAGCCGGCGCCCATGCCTACGCCGCCCGGGGTGGGCGCTACACTTCGCTGAGCACCTGGGGGCGCGATACCGATGGAAATCTAGTCGGCTCCCTGGAGATGCCTTTGGCATTGGGAATCGTCGGCGGCGCCACGAAAGTTCACCCCACAGCACGTGCAGCGCTGAAACTGATGGGTGTAAGCACTGCTCGTGAGCTGGCCGAGATCGTCGTCTCCGTGGGGCTGGCACAAAATTTGGCTGCTTTGCGTGCCCTGGCAACCGAAGGCATCCAGCGCGGTCATATGAGCCTGCACGCTCGTCAGGTCGCCATCGCAGCAGGTGCCCAGGGAGATGCTATCGAGCGCCTGGCAGAGCAGTTGGTCGCCGAGAAAACTGTACGCATCGACCGCGCGGAAGAGATCATGGCGACATGGAAAAAGAATAAAAGTCTTTAACGATTAAGGCCGCTAAGAACGTCTCTATCAACTACCAAAAACAAATATGAACAACAATTCCCAACTTCTACTGAAACCCTCCCGCCCCGTCGGGATCGTGGGCTACGGATCCTACGTGCCCCGCTACCGGCTTCCCGCCAGCGAGGTGTCCCGCATCTGGACTGGCGGAGCGGCTGGCAGCCCCGTCGAGGAAAAATCCGTCCCCGGTCTGGACGAGGACGTGGTCACCATGTCCATCGAGGCCGCCCGTAATGCTT
Organism: Anaerolineales bacterium; assembly: GCA_050049875.1. GTDB lineage: Bacteria > Chloroflexota > Anaerolineae > Anaerolineales > UBA11858 > JASFVL01. The sequence goes on along the minus strand of JASFVL010000131.1, from coordinate 2,968 downwards.
TGAATCGGGCGGGCGTCCCCCCGGAGGACATTCGCGCCGTCTGGGTGGGGTCGGAATCGCACCCCTACGCCGTCAAGCCCAGCTCGACCCTGGTGGCTGAGGCGCTGGGGATCGTTCCCCACACCTTAGCTGCCGATTGGGAGTTCGCCTGCAAAGCCGGCAGCGAGGCGATGGTCGCCGCGATCGGCTTGGTCGGTTCCAAAATGGCGGACTACGCCTTAGCTCTGGGGATGGACACCGCTCAAGGTCGCCCGGGCGACGCACTGGAGTACACCGCTGCAGCCGGAGGCGCCGCCTTTTTGCTCGGCCCTGCCGAGGAGTCCCTGACGGTCATCGAAGCCTGCTACTCTTTCGTCACGGATACCCCCGACTTTTGGCGGCGAGCCTACCAGAAATATCCCGAGCACGGTCAGCGCTTCACCGGGGAGCCGGCTTACTTCCGGCACATTACCGCAGCGGCTGAGACCCTGATGGAAGCCACCAGCACCACCCCGGAGGATTACCGCTACGCCATTTTCCACCAGCCAAACACCAAATTCCCCTCCCGGGTCGCCGCCCAGTTAGGCTTCAGTAAGGAACAATTCGAAGCGGGACTGCTGGCTCCGAAGATCGGCAACACCTACGCAGGGGCGGCTTTAATCGGTCTGACCGCCACTTTGGACGTCGCCCAACCCGAAGATCGTATCCTGATGGTCACCTTCGGCTCGGGAGCCGGCTCCGACGCCTTCGCCCTGCGCGTCACCGAAGGTCTGCTCGAACGCCACGACTTGGCCCCCAAGACCTCCGATTACATCGCCCGTCGGACAGCAATTGATTACGCCACCTACGCCCGTCTGCGGGGGAAATTAGTGATGAAATGAGGCTCTCTGTAATATGACTGAAGTAATCATCGCCGGAATCGGACAAACTACTGTACGAGAACATTGGGATCTCTCTCTACGAGAATTAGCGTTGGGGGCAATGGAAGCCGCTCGAACGGACGCTGCTGGATTGCAGCCTCAAGCCTTATTTGTGGGCAATGTCTTCGCCCCTGCGCTCTCCGGGCAGGCTCATACCGGCGCGCTGCTGGCGGACTTCGCCGGGCTGCGGGGCATTGAAGCCCTGAGCGTGGAAGCAGCAGGGGCTAGCGGTGGCGCCGCGCTGCGCCTCGGCTACCTAGCGATCAAATCCGGGGCAGTCGATGTGGTCATGGTGCTGGGAGTCGAGAAGATCACCGACAAAATTGGCGCGCCTGTGGAGAGCGCGGTCTCCGCCACCCTGGATAGCGATTACGAAGCTATTCACGGGCTGACCCCCACCGCACAAGCGGCGCTGTTGATGCGCCGTTATCTGCTGGAGTTCGATCCTCCCCGGGAGGCTTTCGCGGGCTTCCCGATCACCGCTCACACCAACGGCGAGGGCAACCCCAACGCCATGTTCCGCAGGTCGATCAAGCCATCCCTTTACCAGCGGGCAGGAATGGTCAGCGAGCCGATCAATATGTTCGACGCCGCCCCCGACGCCGATGGCGCCGCGGCGCTGATCCTGACCCGCTCTGACCTGCTGCCACCGGACAGCCCCCACCCCATGGTGCGGGTTTCCGGCTCCAGCCTGACCACCGACACGCTCGCCCTTCACGACCGCCCCGACCCGCTGGATTTCCGCGCCGCGCGTCTCTCCGTCGAACGCGCTTGCAGCCAAGCGGGAATCACCCCAGACCAGGCGGACTTTTTCGAGTTATACGACGCTTACTCCATCTACGCAGCGCTCTCCTTGGAAGCCGCTGGTTTTGCCAGACGCGGTCAGGGCTGGCAGTTGGCACAAAATGGCGAGATTTCCCTGACCGGAACGGTTCCCATCGCCACCATGGGGGGGCTTAAAGCGCGCGGTAACCCCTGGGGGGCTACAGGCGTCTACCAGGTGGTGGAATCCGTCCTGCAGCTGCGCGGTCAGGCTGGCAAAAATCAAATTCAAGGCGCCCGGCGCGCCTTGGTGCAATCCTTGGGCGGGCCCGCCTCCACCGCAGTGACCCACATTTTGGAAAGGTTCGAGCATTTTGATAGTTCCTGATAGTCTACCCCCTGTATACTGGGGCTGAAATTGCTAGAAATGCGTGTTAAATCCAGATTTGGTCCCTTTTTTACTCTTTACAATGACCCGATCTGAATTACAGGAGTGAATCAATAATGGAAATACCTCGTCATTGGCGCTTGAAGAAACAACGCTACTCCCTCGTGGGCGAAGTATGCCCCCATTGTCAGGCCAAATTGTTTCCCCCGCGGGACATTTGTCCCGAGTGCGGTGGGGAGGCCAAGACCACCTATACGTTCAGCGGCCGCGGAGAGGTTTATTCGTACACTACGGTCTACAACGCTCCGGAGGGATACCAGGAAACTGCCCCCTATACGGTGGCGCTGGTAAAACTCGAGGAAGGCCCGGTGGTGACGGCGCAGTTAACCGATCTGAATGGAAGCTCGGTGAAAGTCGGTATGCCGGTGGAAATGGTCACCCGTCGCCTGCGCTCCGATGGGGACAACGAACGCGGTCTTTTGCTCTACGGCTACAAATTCCGCCCTGCGCTTCACGCTCAGACTGCCTGAAATTCAGCAAGCTATCAATCATTGATGGACGGGTTTTCACCCGTCCATTTTCTTTTAACGCGTGATTTCAACCATTGGCGTTTGTACGACAGGATCGCGCAGCAAACCCAAAGCTTGAATCATATGATCAGCGTAGCGACATACTGCATACCTGCAGTGAACGAAGCGGGAGAGGGACAAATGTCAGAGATGATTCTATCCGCCCTCACCCCGGCCCCTCTCCCACATCCTGGGAGAGGGGTTTTTCCTCGCCAATCGTGCTCGCAACGCACCCCCTTTTCTCATAGATATGGGATAAAAGGGGGTCGGGGGGATATGAGGGCAACCGCCCACCCAGCCGTGCAGAGCGTTTTCAAAGCACTTGGCCTATCAGCCATTGGTTGAAACCA
>JASFVL010000569.1:0-3036 GCA_050049875.1 Anaerolineales bacterium | reverse complement strand
GGTCAAATGGAACAGGCTGCTGCACTCTATCAGGGGGATTTTTTAGAAGATTTTTACATACGCGATGCCCCAGATTTTGAGGGGTGGGTTCTTGGTAAACGAGCATACATCCGCGAGTTAGCTCTTCAGTTGATGCACGTGGCTGCCTCCGAGCACACCAGGCAGGGGCACTACAAATCGGCGATCGAGTTCACCAGACGCTTTTTAAGTTTGGAACCCTGGCGTGAAGGAGCTCATCGGGACTTAATCCGGCTGTTGGCCTACACGGGACAACGCGGAGCAGCCCTGGCTCAGTACGAGGCCTGCCGGCTCATCCTACAAGAAGAATTCGGTGTGGACCCATCCGAGGAGACCCAAAAGCTTTACCGGTCTATTCAAAGGGACGATCTCAGGCCTCCATCCCACCATTCATATATCAAGGCTCACCGACCGGCCTTTCTGGATGAAGACAACACAGGCATGGACGGATCTGAGCGGCTTTTTGTCGGTCGGGAGGCTCAGCTATCTCGGTTGGTGGAGTATTTAGAAGACAGCCGGGCAGGACGAGGTAGGGTGGCATTTGTTAGCGCTGAGGCTGGATGGGGGAAGACCAGCCTGCTGGCTAATTTCTCATGTCGTGCCCAGGAGATATACCCTGATCTAATCGTTGCGAGTGGTATTTGCACCACCTACACGGGGACTGGCGATCCTTATTTGCCCTTCCGCGAGATATTGCGTATGCTCTGTGGGGATGTCGAATGGAAATGGGCCGCCGGCGCCATCACCCGCAGTCACGCCCTGCGTATATGGAATCTGCTGCCGTCCGCGCTCGAAGCCCTCACAACGCGAGGTCGCAATCTGGTTGACACCTTTGTGTCGGGAGAAGCGCTGCAAAAACGAACCTTTGCGCATGAATCGATCAGCCCGGAGTTGACCCACCAGTTGCAAGATCTGATCAGCCACAGGCAGGCTGCTGGTGTTAGTCAAGAGCGTATCTTTGAAGAGTACACAGATGTGCTCAGAGAGATTTCAAAAAAATCACCGCTGCTACTGATCCTGGACGACTTGCATTGGGCCGATGCTTCTTCGATTAACCTACTCTTCCACTTAGGCCAGCGATTGATGAGCACCCCTATTTTGGTCCTGTGCGCCTACCGGCCTGAGGAGATCTATTCGGGTAGGGAGGGGAAAGAGCATCCCCTGGAGAGTGTGTTGAGAGAGTTTAAAAGGTTGTTTGGGGATACCTGGCTGTATCTGGATCAAGACAGATTTGAAGAAGATCGTCAGTTTGTGGACGCCCTGCTCGATGTAGAACCCAATCGTCTGAGCGGTGATTTCCGCGAGCAGTTGGCCCACAATACCGGGGGGCATCCCCTCTTTACCGTTGAGATGTTACAGGAGATGAAGGAACGTGGGGATGTATACCAAGATGAAGCCGATCGCTGGATCGAAAGCCCAACCATTATCTGGGATTCCATTCCAGGGCGAGTGGAGGGAGTGATTGAAAAACGAGTCAATCGTTTAGATCGCCGATTACGGGAGGTGCTTGTCACTGCTAGTGTTGAGGGGGAGGAATTCACCGCGGAGGTGATCGCCCAGGCGCAAGGGATCGATGAAGAAGCTATGGTCGCGATGTTGAGCGGGGACCTAGCAAAACGGCACAACTTGGTGCGGGCACGCCAAGTTGAGCAAATAGACGATAAGCGCATCTCCCATTATCAGTTCAGGCATAACTTGTTCCAGAAGTACTTTTACAGCACCTTGGACGCGGTAGAACGAGTCTATCAACACGAGGCAATTGGCAACGCTCTAGAGAAGCTTTACCATGGCCGGACAGAGGAAATTGCCATACATCTGGCGCGACACTTCCAAGAAGCCGGAGTAATTGAGAAAGCTATTGAATATTTGAAACAGGCTGGTGAGAATGCCGCCCGCGTGTATGCCAATGCAGAGGCGACTGTCCATTTCAGTCAAGCGATCCATCTGTCAGAGCGTGTTAATCTAAGTGATGATGACATATCCTCCCTTTACACTCGATTGGGCCGAGCGCTGGAACTGGAATCATCCTTCAATCGGGCACTGGAAATCTATGAAGAATTGGGAAGATTGGCAATTCAACGCGGAAATCGTGTCATGGAACTGGCCTCTTTGATGGCGCGCATCACGATCCTGTCCGTCCCCACCGCAGTTCATGGTCCGAAACGAGCCCGCGGGTTTGGAGAACGTGCCCTTGTGCTGGCCAGCGAATTGGATGATCCCGTGTCTAAGGCCAAAATCCTGTGGAGCCTTTCAATCGCTAATTTCTTCTCGAGCCGGTTGGAGGATGCCGTTGACTACGGTGAGCGCTCTCTAGCACTGGCGCGCCGAAATGATCTGTGCGAGCAAACGGCTCAAACGCTCAACGATTTGGGTGGGTTCATTTATCTATACAGTGGAAGGATCGACTCGGCAAGAGAAGCCCTTCAAGAGGCCAATGATCTGTGGCGTGACCTTGGGAACACACCCATGCTCGCTGATAGCCTTAGCGGCTCTTGTGTCGCCCATGTCTATTCTGGCGATTTTGACCAGGCAGTTGCTTACTCGCAGGAAGCCTATCAGCTCAGTTCATCTATAAAAAATCTTTGGGGCCAGTCCTACAGCCGGTGGACGATCGGTGATGCTTTTGCCGAGCGGGGGGAATTCAGCCGGGCGATTGAGGCGATGGAAGAATGTATTTGCCTAGGGAAGCGGGCTGGTTTTTTCGCTTCTCAAACCTATACGCGGGTTAAATTAGCCCAAACCTATATGGATTTGGGATCTTTGGATAAGGCTTTCCAATTGGTTCAAGAGGCACTGAAATTTTCCCAAGCTCACATACCAACACATATCGTGCAGGGACTGGGTGTCCTGGCGCGGTTACAGATTTTGCAGGGCAACTTGGTTAGGGCGGAAGCGACCATCAAGGAGGGGCATAAGGATCCATACCGGGAATCGTGGGTGGTCTTTTACTTGCCCGTCTTGTTCGCAGAGGCAGACCTTGCCTTGTGTAAAGGAGACCCTTCGTCCGCTTTGGCGGTC
>JASFVL010000570.1:0-3036 GCA_050049875.1 Anaerolineales bacterium | reverse complement strand
TTACCAGCGAATACTTGTCGTTTTTATCCTTCTTGTTCCCATTACGGTTACAAAGCCATCTTTTTACATGGCGCATTTAGGGGGAGCATGATGGCAATTTGGAGAGTATTACGCTGTAACCCATTCAATCCTGGAGGGTACGATCCTGTACCAGAAAAACATTGAAGATTACAAGAATCATCGCAAAAGCATGAATTGGAAAATATTAACCACTCTCTTATCGATTATTTTCATCGGTATCACTCTCAGTGCGTGCAGCGGTCGTGCTGGAACTGCCACCGGATGGGCAAGTGTTATCGCCGATGAGGAAAACGCGTACCTGGCTTACAACAATCACGTGTACGCGATAAATTTAACCAATGGAATTGAGCGTTGGCACTACCCCGCGGAGCCGGATAATAATATCACTTTTTTCGCTGCGCCAGCACTTACTCCCGATAACCAGTTAATTGTTGGTGGATACGACAACAATCTGTACAGTCTAGATCCCACGAATGCTGGATTAAATTGGACATTTGAAGAATCCCAAAACCGATATATTGCCGGACCTAAGGTCACAGAAAATGGCATCTTTTCCCCATCAGCTGATAAAAATTTGTATGCAGTGGATTTCAATGGGGAGCGTCTTTGGCAACCATTTGAAACTGAACAACCCCTTTGGTCCACACCGGCTGTTGGGAATAATTGCGATTGTATCTACTTACCCTCCATGGACCATCGCGTATACGCTATAGATACAAGTACTGGAGGGATGATTTGGAAAACACAAGACTTGGGTGGTGCGATTGTTGGTACTCCAGAAGTTAGTGACGACGGAGTTTTGTACGTGGGCACCTTTGAGAACGAAATGCTGGCGTTAGACACACTCAATGGAGAAATAGTTTGGCGTTTTCCAACAGAAGATTGGGTATGGGCTGGACCAACGTTAGATGGCCAACATCTCTATTTTGGCGATTTGAGTGGTACATTTTATGCCTTAAAGCGAAGTTCCGGCGAATTGGATTGGAAAATTCAGCCAGGGGGTGCTATTGTTGGCAAGCCCTTGGTGACCGAAGAGGGTATATATTTCACCACTGAGGACGGCTCAATTGTATCTGTTTCTGAGGATGGAACTCCACGTTGGAACCAAACAATAGAAGGAAATTTGCACGCAGGTCCTGTACAAGCTAATGATTTAATCCTCGTCCCAACATCTCAGATTCAATCCTTAGTCATCGCACTTGACGAGAACGGTGTCCAGAAATGGGTATTCGCACAGGAACAATAAACAGAGGTTGTAAACCCATCAAAAAATTTAGAAAGGGAAACCCCTACCAACTAAGGGAAAAAAGCTTATGTGGAATGCATTTGTAAGTTTGATGATCAATATCCTTTTGTTTATATATGATTTCATTGGGGGAAACTTTGGCTTGGCGATCATTTTGTTCACTATTTTGGTGCGTCTGCTCACTTACCCCTTGAACGCTCAACAAATGAAAAGCACAAAAGCCATGCAGGAAATGCAGGAATCGAAAAAGTGGAAAGATATCCAAAAGAAATATAAAAACGATCGTGAAAAACTTGCCCAAGAGCAAATGAAACTTTACCAAGAAATGGGTGTAAGTCCTTTCGGTTCCTGTTTGCCAATGTTGATTCAATTCCCAATTATCATTGGTCTCTATCAAGCTATCATTAGGGCTCTGGCTGTAACCCCTCTACAATTATTAAATCTTTCAAAACACATTAACAACGGCAATACAGCTTCATTAATACCTCTGGACAGCGATTTCCTTTGGATGGACTTAAGTCAACCCGAAAGACTAACACTATTTGGTATTGGCATCCCAGTATTAGCGATTGTAGTTGTAATCACGACCTTCTTGCAATCTAAATTGATGACGCCAACGACAGGAGGTAGCGATCAGGGGGCACAAATGAGCAGAGCAATGAATTTGTACATGCCAATTTTTATGGGTTGGCTAGCGTATAGTTTCTCATCCGGTTTGGCACTATATTTCGTAGTTAGCAATCTCACAACAATTCTACAATACGCTATTATGGGTAGACTAGACTTCCGAAATTTGCTTCCAAAAAGAGCAAGTTCATAAAAAAGGACAGTGCAGCTATGGATGAAACAAGAGCTACTTTAGAGGTAATAGCACCTTCTATTGAAGAAGCTATAGAAAATGGGCTGAAGGAATTGGGATTGTCTCGGAATGATGTTGAAACAGAGGTGCTAGATGAAGGAAGTCGTGGACTTTTTGGTCTTGGGTCTAGGCAAGCGCGCGTTCGTCTTACAGTAAAAGCCCCACAGACAACAGAGGAGGAACCCGAAAAAAGCGAGCCTCAAGACAAAGAAACAGACGAAGAATCACAAATGCCCGAAACTGGAGATGAAGCAATAACGACCCCTTTAGAAGAATTGGGTGAAGACCTGGAGGATAGCCAAAAGATCCTTCAAATCGCCAAAGAAACCGCTGAGGAATTGCTTGATAAAATGAAAATCAATGCTGAAGTCAGTGCATATTATGGCGTCGCTGATGATGAAGACAGTAAAATCCCTCTGCATGTGGACATAAATGGAGATGACTTATCGATTCTCATCGGTCGACGGGCTGAAACCTTAAACGCGCTGCAGTACATCGTTAGTTTGATCGTGGGTAAAGAATTAAGCCGCCACATACCTCTGGTCGTTGATGTTCAAGGTTACCGAAAACGTCGTGAAAGAGAATTGAGACAACTCGCAAAGCGTGTTGCCGAACAAGTCGCAAATACTGGTAGGAGACATGCTTTAGAACCCATGCCTGCAAACGAACGCAGGATCGTCCACATAGAATTAAGAGACCATCCTGATGTTTATACAGAGAGTTTTGGTGAACAACCAAAGCGTAAAGTTAATATAATTCCCAAATAAAGCTACTACCCTAGACTCTCAATCGGGGGTTGTGTTGCCTAATCTCATACATAACCCTCGATTTTTTTATTAAAGAAAATTGTGTATAATGATCGCTGGGGTATGAAAAAATCCCGCTATAAACTATTATGATGTTTGACTCG
>JASFVL010000568.1:0-3037 GCA_050049875.1 Anaerolineales bacterium | reverse complement strand
GAAAACATGGTGGTTGACCCGCTCAGTGGGGAGGCCTTAGAGGTTGGTGACAGGCCCCAAAAGGATGAAACCTCCGCGGAGAAATCGCGACGCAAGAAGCGCAATCAAAAGAAACGTCAGAAGGTGACCACCTACCGAAATTGGCCTTGACATGCCTTTGGTAGGGTGCTAGAATGAAATTATCATATCCAAACTACTGGTTGTAGGCAAACCGAGAGAGGAAAACAAGTACGGAATTACTGGCGAAAAGCTGCGTTCTCCATACCATTAGGTCACTGTTGATGTTAGTCAGTTATATGCTAGAGATCTGGAACGTTAGAGGCAAACGGTTGTAGGGTTCGACTCCCGGATGTGTAGAGGCGAGGTTCAGAGGGCTTCGTCTCGTTCTTTTTAAAGAGGGGATATGGTCGCTATGCGCGGTTGGACAGCCGGCACCCTTACATAGCTCTGTAAAGCAGCCTCCAAACCTGAGTTATTAAAGAGGTTAAATGCGTTGATCAGGGTGATATAATCACTACAAATGTTTTAATTGGAGCGGAATATATGCCCGTTAGATACAAGGATTGGTTGCGCCAGGCGCAGAGGGATTTGGAACACGCTGAAAAGGCGTTGAACGATGAACACTACGAGTGGGCGTGTTTTGCCGCTCAACAGAGTGCAGAAAAAGGGGTTAAGGCGCTGTACTTGAAACTCAACCGCGATGCGTGGGGACACTCTGTCGCTAGTTTACTGGATCAACTACCGGATCCTTGGAGGGCTACAAAAGCGCTCGTTGACGCGGGTAAAGAGTTGGACAAGCATTACATTCCACCCCGTTATCCGAACTCTTATCCTGAAGGAGCACCTTTTGAGTACTACACAAAAAGCGAAGCCGAACGCGCCGTCGCTCATACAACAGACATCCTCGACTTCTGTAAGAGTGTTCTGGCTGAATCTGGATGAGGCTAGGGCGCGTCTGAAGGAAGCGGTTCTGGTCTTGGCGCGGGAGAATCCTGAAATTGAGCAAATTTGGCTATTCGGCTCTCTGGCTCGGGGCGATGCGGTCCCGGGGAGCGACGCAGACATATTGGTCGTGCTCTCAGATAGCCGATTGCCGTTTCTAGATCGCTCAGCTCATTATCAGCCGGAGTCTTGTGGGATCGGAGTGGACGTGTTAGCTTACACCCGGTCAGAGTTTGAGCGTATGCGTGCTGGAGGAAATCATTTTCTTGAACGTGCCGTAGCAGAAGGAATACGCTTATATAACCGCTTGAGTGACGGGGGGTAAATCAGCAAAAAGATTGAATCTTTGATGTCTTGATGCCCACAAAAATCAAGGAGGTTCAGCCTCCACGGGGTTTGAACCGTATCCTTTACCGCCTGCCGATCTTGCTTTACCGCCTCCGTCTAGGATGGCTGCTGGGGGATCGCTTTCTTCTGCTCATCCACACTGGGCGAGTGAGCGGCGCGCCCCGCCAGACTGTGCTAGAAATCATCCGTCACGACAAAAAAGGGGACGCTTATGTGGTGGTCTCCGCGTGGGGTGAGAAATCAGACTGGTACCGCAACATTAAGAAGACCCCCCAAGTGATCGTTCAAGTGGGGCGCAAGCGAGTGGAAGCCGTTGCAGAGCGTTTATCCCAGGAGGATGCTGAGCGCGAAATCCTGGACTACGCTCGACGCTATCCGCGCTTGCTGCGCGCCCTGGCTCGGTTAATGGGCTACCAACTGGAGGACAGCGAGCAAGATTACCGGGCCTTGGCGCGGTTGGTGCCGGTGGTGGCTTTCCGCCCTAAGAGAACATAATCTTGAGCGAACCTCGCATCATCCCCATTCGAGGCTTTAGATCACGCCGAATCAGGTTGGCGGTTGATCCAATCAGGGGGGAAGTTATATCGCGGTCAAAGAACAAACGGCGCAGCAGTACTTCAGGCCATTTTGCTCCCGAGGGATGAACAGACTTGCCTTAGATGAACGAGAGGATTCGTGATCTCAAACCGCCATTCCAACCCCACTGACTGCTAGGCAAATCCGGTTATCCTAGCAAATCAACAATATCATCCCATAATTCAGGCCGTTCCAGAAGATCGGCAAACTGCTTTACCCAGAAGCCAATTCGTTCCTTATCCAATGTCGGCTGACTTTGTACGATGCCCTCGATATCCAGCAAATCCTTTGGACGGTGTGCAACCGCTTTCATGATGATCAAATCTTCTGGTGTTGGAAGGTTAAGCGTCAATCCTGCAACGTGATGCAAGTTGCTCCGTTTAATCATTTCTTGTTCGAAAGGTAATAGTCCGAGGGAAATATCAATATTTGTGTAACTTTCAGTATGACGGAGTAACAAGGCGTGATTCTGACGGGCAAATTCTAAGGGTTCGGAAATCCGTCCCACAAGCCCCTCTGCTGTTGCCGCTTCATAGAATTCAGGAAGCTCTTCAATTGGCAACAGGATTAAGGCATCTAGATCAGCAGTAAGACGTGGCTTTCCAATCAGGCTTGCGGCGATACCGCCAATGATTACCCCTCTTCCTGCATACCTGTCCAGGAGACACTGGAGCGCTGCAAGTGGTGCCAACAATGGGGTGAGGTGACTCTCCTCTATCATCCAGAGGCCCTGAGAGTCGCCCAACGCTGTCTGACAACTTCTTCGTCAACAGATTCCTCCATATTGACAATTCCCAAGGATAACGCCATCCCGTAAAGCGCATTGAGTTGACGCCAGCGAACTTCGATACTTGTGGATAACGCTTCCTCACGCTCAACAGTTTCTACTGCTTCCCATCGGTTCAAGTAAGCACGAATTTTAGATGATTCCATAGTCGAATTATAACACTTGGGGACACAACAAGTTTCCGAAAAAAACCATCTTGAGTTTCAAAGGAGATGCTGAAGAACCCAAACGAAATCATTAAAAACCTCTAGATCTGGTGGATTAACTTGGGGTAGTAGAAGCATAAGAGGATACCGAGCGCGAAATTCTGGACTACGCCTGGCGCTATCTGCGCTTGATGCGACTGATAGGATATCAGCTGAAGGACAGCGAGGAGGATTACCG
>JASFVL010000130.1:0-9645 GCA_050049875.1 Anaerolineales bacterium | reverse complement strand
ATTATGTAATGTTGGCTGCCACCTGCTCACCATAATTCAGTAGAGCCTGAACCATAGTTTGGGTTCTCCCCTCAGCGTATACGCGCAGAACTGGTTCAGTGCCAGAAGGACGGATTAGAAGCCACGAGTCATCTGCTAATAAATATTTCACCCCATCAACTGAGACCACATCTCTAATTTGTTCACCACCAATATGCCCAGGGACTTCATCAAGCAGTCTCTGGGTCATGGTTTTTTTTGCAATTGGGTGACGTAGACGCAGATCGTTTCGTTCATAATATGCAGGTCCAACGTCCTTAAGGAGATCGTTGACAAGTTCATAAAGCGATCCGCCGGATGTGGCGACGATCTCTACCAATAACAATCCCATCAGTAAACCGTCCCCTTCTGGGATGTGTCCTTTAAAAGTTATTCCCCCTGATTCCTCTCCACCGATCAACACATCTTCCTTGAGGATGAGATCAGCGATATGGTTAAATCCCACTGGGGTTTCATGCACGCTTAGTCCATAGCGTTCAGCTAGCCGATCTACCATCCGGGTTGTAGAAACAGTGCGCACAACGGAGCCACGCCAATCTCGCTCTTCCACAAGATATCGTAGAGCTAAGGACATAATTTTGTGCGGATCGATATAGTTGCCGCGCCCATCCATAGCCCCAATTCGATCAGCGTCCCCGTCCGTTGCTAGTCCAATGTCGCCCAACCCAGTGCTTATTGCTCCAGCAAGCGCTCCTAGCTGGCGACCAATCGGTTCGGGGTGTACTCCCCCAAATCCGGGATTCATCTCACCACGAATCTCGTGAACCTCGCAACCGGTACCTTGAAGGATCCCCTTGATCACTCCACGTCCTGAACCGTGCATAGAATCAACAACAACTCGAGGGGGGTTCTCTGCGATGATGTCGAAATTAATCAAGGTCCGGAGATGGTCATAATAATCGGGAATTGGATTGAAGCGTTTAATCAGGCCCATCTCGCGGGCTTGATCGAGGTCCATCAAATTAGGTCCGCGAGCGCGCTCTTCGTTATCGTTAAGGTAGATTTCAACGCGCCGGGATTGTTCTGGTAAAGCAGAGCCACCATAATGGGCTTTCAACTTGATACCGTTGTATCGAGGAGCGTTGTGAGATGCGGTGATCACGATTCCGGCGATGGCTTTCATATTTTGTACTGTGTAAGATATTGCCGGCGTTGGTGCATCCGACTGAGTCAAGAAAACAGTATAGCCGTTGGCTGCTAGCACTCGGGAAACGTCGGCTGCATAACGATCGGAGAGGAAGCGGGTATCGAAACCAACTACTATTTTTCGAGGGTCGACATCCCCGTCAACAGGTTCGATGTCGTTCCAGTAACCAGAACCAACTGCGTCGGCAATGGCTTGAGCTACCAATCGTAAATTGTGAAAGGTGAATGTGTCAGAAATGACAGCTCTCCATCCATCAGTTCCAAAGTGAATGGGCATAAATCTTGCTCCATGGTGGTTATAATTTGTTTATGCAGCGATTTTTCTGTGAATTGTGAGATTTCATCCGCAAATTGTAGAAAAACTGAAACACAATCAATAATTCGTCTAAGTGCTGATTCTATCACTAAGTTCGTGCTAAAATGGACCCATGTCCCCGGAAGAAGTAATAGAGTTTTTGAAGAATGTCCTTGTGTTCCGCAACCTTGATGAGGGTCATCTCTCTCGTTTGGCAACCAAGTTTGATGACCAATCTCTTCGGAGTAGTGAACATCTATTTTCGGAGGGCGAACCTTCCCGAGCTTTTTACATCATTGTTACAGGGAAAATTCATCTCAGTCGGGGTGACGGAAAACGAAAAAAGGATATCGGTACGCTGAACTCCGTCGATTTCTTTGGGGAGGAAGCTTTAATGGCTAATCGATCGCGCTCAGCCACCGCAATAGCTGTAGAGGATACGCGCTTGCTGGTTTTGAACAAAGGGGATTTTAAGTGGATGTTGAGCGAATATCCTGAGGTGAAAAAAGGATTAAAAAGGCTGGCAGCGAGCTATCGTCTTGCCCGCCGTAAGCATCTCAACTGGCTGGGAACGGATGAAGTCGTTCACATGATCGCCAGAAAACATTTTCTACTGCTCTTCCCGGCGCTTTTACCTTCCACAATTCTAGGTTTTCTTTCAGCTTGGTTGTTTTTCAGTGGGATGGGATTAGGGGCAGGACCTATAGCCACCTTGATGGAATTTTCCGCCGCGCTGATAGCGATGGCAGCACTTCTTTGGGGTGTCTGGAAGTGGATCGATTGGGGGAATGATTATTATATTGTTACAGATCAACGCGTTGTTTGGTTAGAACAGATCCTCTTGCTTTATGATAGCCGTCAAGAGGCACCTCTGAGCACAATTCTCTCAGTGAACGTCTCAACTAATCAGATTCAGAGAATCTTCGGTTATGGAGACGTGATTGTACGTACGTACACAGGCAGTATCGTCATGCGCAACGTGGACCATCCGAATCAATTCGCAACCATGGTAGAAGAATACTGGCATCGTGCTCTCGAGCGCAAAGAAGAAGAGGAATTGGAATTAGCTGCCCAAGTGATCCGAGAGCGCCTTGGTTTTGAGCAAAGGCAGCAGGTATTACAGGAAGAACCTATCCCTACGCAGCCTATGCCAGTACAACCTCCACCTGATGATGGAAAGGGTACAAAACCGAGTATTATCGAACGCATCTTTGGCAACTTCCTCAAGATGCGCTATGAAGAGGGCAATACGGTAACATATCGAAAGCACTGGTTTGTGCTGATCAGCCGTTTAGCAACCCCCGCTCTGATTCTCTTTTTCCTAGTTATTTACGCATTTGCTAGAGTCTTTGGCCTGATCGGTTTTCCGGCTCTCGGAACGACTTTTAAAGTCCTCGGGGCTTTCATCCTCGTGACCTTGCCATGGTGGCTCTACGAGTATGTAGACTGGCGAAATGATATTTATCAAGTCACAGATAAACATATCTTTGACATTGAACGTAAGCCATTAGGTCGGGAGGTCAAAAAATCTGCCCCATTGGAGAATATTTTGAGCTTGGATTATCAAAGGGAAAACATTTTGCAGCGAGTGCTAAACTATGGAACTGTCGCCATCAATGTGGGTGAGGCCAGATTCGATTTTATGGGTGTGCATAACCCCGCAGGTGTGCAGCAGGAGGTGTTTGATCGCTTCAACGCACGTCGAGCCCAAATAGAGATGGATGAGGCGAGCCGCCAACGTGAACGCGTAGTTCAATATCTCGAGATTTATCACGATCAGATAACCAACAACAAAGATGAGCAAGGATAGAATGTGGGATGATGACAGAGTCCTTAGTATCAGCAATCAAGAAAATGGTGGGGAATGAAACAAGTCTCAGGAGTCAAAGATGAAAATTAGAGATTTTTCTCCGATTAAGGCTGAAGATGGTAACTATTCATTAGAAAACCGGGTGCGTGGAACCTTAAGGTATGGTTTTGCTTGGTACCGAGAGATGCAGTCACAGCAGTTCGTTATTAATCGGTTGAACAGAATTTTAGGCAAAGAGTATGTCCTCTTGCGGAATATCAGATTACCAGATCTGGACATCTCAGTACCCTTCATTTTGGTAGGTCCCCCTGGTGTCAGCGTGATTTATGCCGAAGGAAATAAAGGAGTCTATCATGCTAAATCAGAGACTTGGTTGGAGTTGGAGAGTCGCGGCCAAGGATTCAAAGATGCTCATCCAAACCTGATAACGCGAACGCTAATGATGTCCAGAGCGGCAGCGTCCTTTGTAAGTCGTGAGGATTTTGTCTTGGAAGTCGAAGGTGTTCTCGTTATGACGCACCCAGGAACGCACGTTGAATCAAACCGTCCTGCGGTTAGAGTGGTTCTAAGGGATGCCATTGAACGTTTAGCCACTCAGATATCATCTCAACCTGATATCCTTGACCAAGTGGAAATTCAACGCCTAGTGGATAAATTCACAACTGCTCATGAAGCAGTTCTGGAAGAGAAGGAGCAGGAGAGAGGGGCTCTCGCTAGGGAGGCGAGGACATCAATCAGAACTGCTGAAAATCGTGTAGAGGGGGTTTTGTCAAAGCTTCAAAGGACCTTCAACTTCACCCCACGACAGTGGCTCATCTTACTTACAGCCATTGTGGCGGAAGTGATCATCCTGATCATCTTCATCATAATTATTTTCCTATCCTCTTGATAGGTTAAAATGTCTACAACTGCATGATTTGCAGTTTTTGGGTGTATGCTGACCATACGCTGCCCCTTTGAGATTCATAATGACATCCTCTTTTTTTCTATCCATTATCATCCCTGCCCATAACGAGGAAAAACGTCTGCCACATACCTTGGAGCGGGTGTTTGAGTTTTTGGAGGATCAGCCCTATTCTGCTGAGGTGCTCGTGGTGGAGAATGGTAGCCAAGATAAGACCTATCAAGTAGCTGAGCGATACACCCATCTATATCCGCACTTAAGAGTAATTCATGAGGATGATAAGGGAAAAGGTCTGGCTGTCCGGAGTGGCATGCTGGCGGCTCGAGGAGAATATCGCTTCATGTGCGATGCCGACCTCTCAATGCCAATTGCAGAAGTTAACCGTTTCCTTCCACCAACCCTGACCGATGTTGATATTGCGATCGCATCGCGTGAAGCTCCGGGTTCTGTACGTTACAACGAACCATCTTATCGACATTTAGGCGGTCGCGCGGTTAACACGATGATTCGCGTCCTAGCCATACCTGATTTACATGATACTCAATGCGGATTTAAATGCTT
Organism: Anaerolineales bacterium; assembly: GCA_050049875.1. Lineage (GTDB taxonomy): Bacteria > Chloroflexota > Anaerolineae > Anaerolineales > UBA11858 > JASFVL01. The sequence continues at coordinate 4,890 of JASFVL010000130.1, read as the reverse complement.
TCGCGCCTCAGTCGCTGAAGATTTGTTCAGCCATCAAACTCTCCAAGGCTGGTCTTTTGATATTGAAATTCTTTACATTGCCAAGTTGCGCGCTTACCGTATCGTTGAGATTCCCATTCCATGGTATTTCAACCCTGAGACCAAACTAAACCCTGTAAGAGACGCCATTCGAATGGGGTTGGATATCCTTACAATCCACCGCAACGCTTGGGGGTGTTTGTATGAGTCCTAGGTTGGATCCCTCCTTGATCCCTGATACACCAGATTTGAAGATGGAGGGTTCTTTTTGGAGAGTAGGTTACCGGCATATCGCTGGGATAGATGAGGCAGGTCGAGGTGCGCTGGCAGGTCCAGTGGCAGCAGCGGCGGTCATTATGAAACCAGATGGGAAAACCACGCACAAATTAAAGGGCTTGAAAGACTCAAAAGAATTAACAGTGTCTCAAAGAAATACATGGTTCCACTGTATTCAGGAGGTAGCATGGGATTGGGGAATTGGATTTGCCTCACCACAGGAAATTGACATGCTGGGAATCGTCCCTGCAACCCGCTTAGCTGCTTGGAGAGCCTTAGAAACGCTTAAAATTCAGCCTGACCACCTTTTGCTCGACTACCTTTTTGTACCAGATTTTCCGAATCCGCAGACCTCCTTGATGAAGGGCGATCAGCGCTCCCTTAGTATAGCAGGAGCATCGGTGCTGGCAAAAGTTGCTCGCGATGCTCATCTTTGTGATTTGGACGCTCACTACCCCGAGTATGGATTTGCGGCTAATAAAGGCTATGGAACCCGAGCACACCGTGAAGCGATTGACCGGTTTGGACCATCACCCGTTCATCGATTGAGTTTCGCACCGATGCGGACTTTCAACAGCCAACACCAAGGGGGCTGAGGAGTTAATATGTCTAAGGAGAAAACAAGGAAACAATTTGGGCTCTGGGATAGCCCCATTTCCCCAGCGAGTATGGCTCGAGGCTTGAGCTTTAGTGATCTGGTTTGGGATACTGATGGAACATTGGTCTGGCGTGAGGCACGTTCCGACCGTGGAGTCATCGTCATCCAACCACCTGATGGTCAAGCGTTCCGGGATTTGAATGCTGATTACTCGGTGAGGGCAGGTGTGGGTTATGGTGGCGGTGATTTTGCAGTAAAAAATGGTCAAGTATTTTTCGTTGATGCCGAGACAGGTCGGTTTTTCCGACAGTCCATCTATCCAGGGGTTGCAAAAGCTATTACACCGGCTTTTGGCAAGTATGCCTCCCCTACACCATCTCCAGATAGGCAGTATCTGCTTTTCGTCCATACCTATGAACGGCAAGATATTTTGGGTATTGTAAAATCCAATGGGGAGAGTTGGCCTCAGAAATTAGTCTTTGGGGATGATTTCTACATGCAGCCTTGTTGGCATCCTGATGGGGATCAAATAGCCTGGATCTCGTGGAATCACCCAAATATGCCGTGGGATGGAACGCGCTTATACCTAGCGACATTAGACCAACAAGCTCCTAATTTGCCTGAGATTAGTAAAACAACGCTTATTGCCGGTGATGAGAATACCTCCATTTTCCAACCTGAGTTTTCCCCTGATAGACGCCACTTAGCTTATGTTTCTGATGACAGCGGCTGGTGGCATGTTTACCTTTATTCCTTAGAAACTGGGCAGCACAGACGGATCACAGAAGGCAAGGCCGAACACGGGAATCCGGCATGGGCGCAGGGGATGCGAACTTATACCTTCAGCCCGGATGGTGGCGAAATCTTTTTCATTCGGAATCAAAATGGATTTAAACACTTGTGGAGAGTGGAAATAACATCTGGAGTCCAAGAGAAATTGCCACTCGGTGAGCAGTACACGTGGTTGGAACAGATCGCAGTCTCGGCGGATGGACGCGAGGTAGCCATGATCGCTTCTGGCGGCAGTACACCGCATCGGGTAATTTCCTATTCGTTGGAAAATGGAACACGTATCTTACGGCGTTCCCTTCCGGAGAATTTACCCCCGGGAGCGTATTCGCTTCCCCAGGCGCTCACCTGGCGCGAGATGGATGATGGGCTTGTGCATGGAATCTTCTATCCACCCTCCAACGAAGACTTTGAAGGAGTCGGGACTCCTCCATTGATTACCTTGATCCACGGAGGACCGACCAGTCAGCGCGGTGCCCATTTTGACGCATTGGCCCAATTCTTCACCAGTCGGGGGTACGCTGTGCTTCAGGTCAACTATCGTGGCAGTACTGGATACGGTAGAGATTACCGCGATAAGCTTAAAACTAACTGGGGTATTTATGACGTAGAAGATGCAGTCAGTGGATCACGCCATCTGGTTGAACAGGGCATTGTGGATGCTGATAAACTTGTTATTATGGGCGGCAGTGCTGGGGGATTTACCGTGCTAAAAGCGCTGGAAGATTATCCCGGTTTCTTCAAAGCAGGTGTTTGCTTATATGGTGTTGCTAACCAGTTCGCTTTGGTTGCGGATACGCATAAGTTTGAGGAACGCTACTCAGAGTCCCTACTTGGTCCATTACCTGAAACCGCTCAACGTTACCGGGAGCGTTCTCCACTTTTCTACGCCGATAAGATTCAAGATCCGATTGCTATTTTCCAGGGGGAGGATGACAAGGTAGTGCCGCGATCGCAATCAGATGAGATTGTGGCTGCCCTTCAACGCAATGGGATACCTCACGAGTACCATCTCTACCCGGGCGAGGGTCACGGTTTTCGCAAAACAGAGACCGTCGAAATTTTCTACAAAGCCGTGGAGAAGTTTTTACGTCAGTACGTGATCTACGCTTAAAATAGATACCTATGTCATCTCGTATTCCATAAAATCAATTGGCTGATCAGCATGGGTTCCCCCAATTTTATTAGAGTACATCGAGAGGATTTCAAGCGAAGTTGGATTATCAGAAGCTACGATACGTCCCGAGTTCACGATCAAAGCTTCCCCCTTCCTCTGAGCGATCCTCATAAAGGCTTTGACTGCTAAAGGATCGAATTGTTTTCCTGAGGCTTTGCGGAGCTCCCCAATTAATTCCTCAAAATTTAAACCCCGTCGGTAGGGTCTATCGGATGTCATCGCTTCAATTGCATCAGCTAAACCGATGATTCGTGCTTCCATGGGTATTTCTTCTCCAGCAAGACGATTAGGGTAGCCGGTACCATCAAAACGCTCATGATGGTGCAAAATCGCTGGTATGAGGTCGTCCATAGAAGGGCAAGCGCGAATTATCTCAGTTCCCAATTCGGGGTGTTCTTGGATGATCTTTCTCTCGACGGGTGAAAGCGGACCGTCTTTGAAGAGAATCATCTCTGGGATCCCTAATTTTCCGATATCGTGTAGCAAGCTAGCCTTACTGATGCGATTAATATGTTCTTTTTCCAAACCAATTTCTTTTGCTATCAAGGATGCATATCTCGATACATTCCTGGAGTGACCGTAGGTGAATGGGTCACGCAGATCAATGGCGTTAGCTAAAGAGAGCAGCAATCCCTCGTTGAGCGCTTCGATTGTGTCGCGTTGTCCCTCCAATTCCTTGTTATTGTCTTGCAGTTGTGATACCAAGCCTTCAGTATGTCTGAGGTGTTGCGATTGGCTTTGGCGCAGCAGCCAAAGTGGTACTAGTAGTGCGAGAATCCCAGGAACTCCTGCGTAGTAATAACCCAAGTTAAACGCGTATGCGGTGAATCCGAACGCCATGTGATAAGGCCATAGCCAGCTAAAATGCTGTGACCACAATTTGAATCCGTTCTTCTCCATCGAGAAACTTATACCTTTAGCCAACAAGGTGGTACTGCTGACGAACAGAATAACCCCGGAAAACATTGCAAATGAGATTTGCACGATGACAGGGTGATCAACAAATGGATAAGGGCTGAGCCAGATGAGCCAAACACAAAGTGTTCCTGCAACAAGATAATTGCTGAAATTGAATAAGAAGCGTTTGATTGGGCTTCTGTGTTTGACCATAGCTGTGCCAGCAAGAGCAAAGCTGAGTACGGGTACAGCAGCAGGCCCAAAGAGCAGCAATCCTGCGATGAACGGAGCGGTGGATGTGGATATCGAAGTGTCTTTAACATAGATATCGATAGAGAACCCTTCAGCGATGATTACAATAAGGGCAAAGGCAGCAATCCCGACCCAGTCTATAGTATCGTCAACGTGAAAGATTGGCAAAAGCAGGCTAAATGCGAACAGAGCCATTAATGCAATCATCCATCTGACTTTTTTATCTGATTTTGCACTTGTTGATTTAATTTTGTTTTTTATCTTTTGGTTTGGTTTTGCTTCCCAGTTGCTTGTTAGAGGTTTCGATGGTGCGGATGCGACCTGCGGTGAGCTGTGGAGGTGATCACTCAAACCCAACTGGTGGATTTTTTTGTCACCATATACTTGAAAGAGATTATCAACGCCTTCACCTGTATATATTCGGATTGTATTGCGCCCACTGATCTTGGATTCGTAAAGGGCTACATCAGCGTTGTGAACTAATTCATCCGCGCTGAAGGTCTCATGGGATCCATTACGACCGCTGATCCCAAAACTAATCGTGACTTTGATGGGGGTAACGCTGGTCGAGACATCGAAGTTTGCAGCTTCTATCGCTTCCCGGGTCGCTTCGACCCTCTCTAAGGCTTCTTTTGGTTTTGTTTCTGGGATCAGGATGGCGAATTCTTCTCCACCGAATCGTGCCACCACATCTGGTGCGGGAAATTGGTCTTGCAGAATTTCAGCCACACCGTGCAACACCACGTCCCCAGCCAAATGTCCGTAGGTATTGTTAATATTTCTCAACAGATCCAGATCGGCGAAAACTACACTAAGTGGGCGCTGGTATCGGTTAGATCGGACTAGTTCTTTTTCCAGCGCTTGTGCGAAATATTCCGAGTTA
>JASFVL010000129.1:0-9672 GCA_050049875.1 Anaerolineales bacterium | reverse complement strand
TAACCTAGAAGGAGAAGGTGGATGCCAGCATCCCAGCGGTATTATGAGATATTGACCCAAGAACAGGTGGGTTTGATCCATGAGACCGCTCTGCGCGTGCTTGAAGAGGTGGGGTTATGGTTGCCACATCAAGAGATCTTGGCAACCTACCACGAGGCAGGCGCGCAGGTAGATTTTAAGGACCAAAAAGTTCGCCTTCCAGCGGACATGGTGGAAGAGAACATCCGCAAGTTTCCTCCTGGTTTCACGTGGCACGCCCGCAATCCAGACAACTCGCTGGAGATGGACGGCTCAAAAACCCATTTTTCATTCCCCGACTCGGCGATCAACATCATCGACCTGGAAGGAGATCATCGCCCCGGAACGGCTGAAGACGGTGAGGATATCTGTCGGCTGTGCGATGCTCTACCCGAAATGGCAATCGCCTCCACAGGGGTTACGCCGCCGGAGATGCCCGCCGGAGTTCTGGAGGCTTGGCACACCAAAACTATGTTCAACCAATGCAGCAAGCCCGTTTTTGGCGTCTGCCGAAGTGAGGCGGTTTCGAATATGATCCTGCATATGGCGGAGGTTGTGGCCGATTGCTGTGAGCTGCCCGAAGGCCAGCTGCCCATAACCATCATCACCAACCCGGTCAGCCCGCTGTTCAACACCCCCGAACAGCTTGACGGGATGCTGGTTTACTTGCGTTTAGGGCTGCCGATCGCCATCTCACCCGAAGTTCAAGCTGGTGCGACCGGTCCAGCCACCTTGGCTGGCACCATGGTCCAGCAGACCGCTGAGTTTCTCGGACATGCTGTCCTGGCGCAAATTGTCCATCCGGGCACGCCGGTCATATACGGGACGGTATCGAGTGTCTTCGATATGCAGAAGATGATGCTGCCTTATGGGGCGCCGGAGGCGGATCTGCTGGGTATCGCTACTGTTCAGATGGCGCGTTATTACGGTATCCCGGCGCGCACGACAGGAGGGTCCTCGGATGCCAATGCATTGGGGATGCAGGCTGGTGTCGACAGCTTGCTGAGCACCCTGCTATCGATTTTGGCAGGCAGTAGTTTCGTGCTTCACGGCGCCGGTGAACTGGAGAATACATTAGCGGTTAGCTATGAGAAACTGCTTGTGGATGAGGAGATCATCCGCATGGCGCGCCGCATTGCTCGCGGCATTGATGTGACACCCGAGACCCTAGGTTTCGAGGTGATTAAAGAGGTCGGCCCACAGGGCGATTTCCTGGGAACCGAGCATACTTATGAGCACTTTCGCAAGGAACAGTTTATGCCATCCTTAATGGTGCGGGAAAAGTATGACTTATGGAAAGCCGCAGGCGGTAAAAAGGTAGAGCAGCGCGCTCGCGAGCGGGTTGCCGATCTGCTGGAGATACACCAACCGGAGCCGTTACCTCCTGAGGCTAGCGATGAACTTGAGGCGATATACACCTCATTTACCCAATCCTTCCAGGGCTAGTTTTGGAGGTAGTTTTTTCGGTCGGTATATTGAACGATATCGAAGCACTGTACTTTAACTTACTTATAGGTATTCGCTAGCTGGTATTTTTTGATGTTATCACTGCTAGCCACTGGAGGTGGCGAAGGGGTTTTCCTTTCGTTGGGTGAGATCTCCCTTCTAGAGTGCTCCGCTTCGCTCCGCGATGCCACGCCGGGCGTAAGGCGCCCGGCTCGCAATGACACTACCATTATTGTTGGGTTGGCCGATTTAGATATCAAGCGGGATTTGGTCTAAACGACCTGCAAGTGCTGCGGGACGGTGGTCAGCACTTGGCAGCCGGTTTCGGTGAGCAGGGCAGTGTCTGAGACGAAATAATCACCGCGACCGCTCCCCATAAGCCATGACATCAAGTGAAAGACCATACCGGGTTGAAGGATCAATTCGCTGTCGTGGCGTAAGCCTATGACGCCCACTCCCCCGGTCCAACTTGGCGGGAAACCGATACCCACCAGGTAGCCGCAGTGGTGACGGCGGTAATGGGAGAGGCCAGCAGCATCGACCCGCTCCTGCCATGCCTGGTACACCCCCCCCGCTTTGACGCCTGGTTGAATAGCTTGAACAACATTCTCGAACGCTTCTAAGCACACCGTCTCAATTTGCCGGGATTCCAGCGGCACCTGACCTACAAAGATGAGCCGTCCCAGAGGTGCATGATAACGGCGTACACAGCCAGCCATCTCCAGGAAGAGCATGTCGCCATCTTTAAGTACGTAATCACTCCAGGTTTCATGCTCGCGTCCTAAACTGCGGGTTGACCGAATGAAGGGATGGAAGCCTGGGTACTCACCACCCGCCAACACCATCGCTCGATAGACTTCAGCTGCGATTTCGCGTTCACTGACCCCAGCTTGGGCGATACTAAGGGCAGCTTGGAGCATGGCATCGCTTACCGCGGCTGCCTGACGGACATACTTTTGTTCTAAAGGGGATTTGATCAGGCGAAGATTGGCAAGCAGGTTGGAGATGTCAGACCAGTAAACCTCAGGCAACTCAGCGGAGATCCCCTCGGCGATGCGAACTGGCAAAAAGAGGCTGCTTTTTTCCAGCCCTATGCGAGCGGATGACAATCCCATCTGCTTCAGGAGCTTGTGTGTAACCTTGCTCGGATCATCGCTGTCAGCGTAGCCGATAAATTTGGCGTTCCTGACCAGAGCTTCTACGGTTGGGCGCTCCATGGCGCGCGCGATCAAGTGCATCTCACCCGCTTGAGGCACGATCAGGATGTGGTAGGCGAAGAAGCCCTGATGGCTCAGACCGGTCAGGTAGTAAATATTTTCCGGGCCTGAGATTAAACAGGCGTCCAGGTCTCGTTTCGCCATCCCCCCTCGGAGGCGCTGAAGACGCCGGTTGTACTCTTCGTCGGGAAAAAAGGGTGCTTCAGGCATGACAAACCCTCCTGGGGATAATGGGTTGCGACGGTTCAATCCTTGTGAAACTATAACTGATGTCGCCAGAGAGTCAAGTGTCCGTTCGTCCTGCGTATACCAATTCGGGAAAAGGAGAAGTGAACCTATGGTAAATCAAACTATGAGATCAACGGATCGAATAAAAAATATCACCTTCCTCGTCATCGCGATTTTGACGATTGGGGTCGCGTTTGGGGTTGAAATGATCGTCAATCCCCCCGAAGCGCACCCTTTCGACCTGCTCCCAACCTTGCTGCGCGGCCTGGCGGTCACCATCGAATTGACCCTGGGCGGTGCAGCGCTGGCGTTTTTGGTTGCGATGCTGGTTGGAATAGCCCGGTCCTCCAACTCTATCCTGATACGGGGCGTATCCGGTTTCTATGTTGAAGTTTTCCGGGGTACCTCGGTCTTGGTGCAGATGTTTTGGATCTTTTTCGTGCTTCCACTGCCGCCCTTCGAGATCACCCTCACCCCAATGCAGGCTGGCATTCTTGCCTTGGGGTTGAACGTCGGGGCGTACGGGGCTGAGGTTGTGCGGGGTGCGATAAAAGCAACCCCACGAGGACAGATCGAAGCAGCTACAGCGCTGAACATGTCGCGTTCCTTGATGCTGCGGCGTGTGATTGTCCCTCAGGCTCTCACACGCATCCTACCGCCGTTTGGGAATCTATTGATCGAGCTGCTCAAGGCGACCGCGTTGGCATCATTAATCACGCTTTCTGACGTGACTTTGCGAGCGCTTACCCTGCGGCAAACTGTCGGCAGGACAGCCGAGATATTCTCAGTTTTGCTGGTAATTTACTTTCTGATAGCTTATCCGCTCACCCTTGGTGTCCGTTGGATTGAGCGCCGACGCCAATGGGGATGACCGGGACATACACGATAGGAGGCCCTTATGTTTTTCGATTGGGATTTTGCCCTAGAGATTTTGCCTGATATGCTGGAGGGTTTGGTGACGACCGTCCAGGCTTCAATCGTCGCATTCGTGCTGGCAGCGGTGATTGGATTGTTGATGGCCTTGGCTCGCCGTTCGGAGTCCGTATGGCTATCTGAGCCTGTTGGCGCGCTGGTTGAATTCATCCGCAGCACCCCGCTCCTGGTCCAATTATTTTTCTTCTTCTACGTTCTGCCGCAGTACGGGCTGCGCTTGCCGGCGTTCATCGTTGGTGTGACCGTGTTGGGATTGCATTACGGCACGTACACGTCGGAGGTCTACCGGGCTGGGATTGACGCCATTGGTCGCGGCCAATGGGAAGCGGCTAAATCGCTCAATTTCAATGCACAACATACCTGGACGCGCATCATTCTCCCCCAAGCCTTACCCCCGATGGTACCCGCATTGGGCAACTACTTAATCGGGATATTTAAGGAAACCGCCCAACTGGCGGCCATAACCGTTGTGGAAATGCTGCTCACGGCGCGTACCATCGGCACACGCTCATTCCGTTTCTTGGAACCGATTACCTTGGCAGGTTTATTGTTCTTCGCGCTTAGTTATCCTTCCTCGTTAATTGTGCAAAGATTGGAGGCCCGATATGCAAAACGAAACTGAACTTCAAAACCTGGAAAGGGAACCCATTGTCCGCTTTGATAAAGTGACCAAAGCCTTCGGCGACTTGGTCGTCCTGCGGGAACTGGATTTAAATGTTGACCCCGGCGAAAAGATCGCAATCATCGGGCCTAGCGGTTCTGGTAAGACTACCATCCTGCGAGTTCTGATGACGCTGGAAAAACTCAACGCAGGGGTGATCTATGTGGACGGGGAACCGCTGTGGCATAAGGAGGTCGATGGTAAGCTGGTCAAGGCGGATGAAAAACACTTGCGCAAAGTACGCGCCAAGATCGGCATGGTGTTCCAGCATTTCAACCTCTTTCCACACATGACCGCGCTGCGCAACGTCACGGAGGCGCCCATCTATGTCAACAGCGTTCCAAAGCTTAAAGCGGAAACCCAAGCCATCGAGCTGTTGGAGATGGTGGGTTTAGGGGACAAATTGAGCGCCTATCCCTCGCAACTCTCAGGCGGGCAGAAACAGCGCGTCGCCATCGCCAGAGCGCTAGCCATGCGTCCCAAGGTTATGCTCTTCGACGAGGTCACCTCGGCTCTGGACCCTGAGCTGGTGGGCGAGGTGCTCAACGTGATGCGCAAATTAGCCCGTGAGGGAGAGATGACCATGCTGATCGTCACCCACGAGATGGGCTTTGCCAACGAGGTCGCTGACCGGATCCTTTTCTTCGACAATGGCAAAATTGTCGAGCAAGGCCCCCCTGAGCAGATATTACGGGATCCTCAAGAGGAGCGTACCCAAGAATTCCTCCGGGCAGTGCTTCAACACTAAGCCTTACATACCTCCTCCCTGAGTTGGCCCTCGCACCTCCACGCACTTCTCACCTCGTCGTGCGGTTAGATAGGAAAAAGTCCCCATGACTCAAAAAGCCAGTCTTATTCAGTCCCTACCCGAAGACCTGATTATCGAACTGACGAGCGACATGGTCGCTATCCCCACCCGCAACCCACCCGGGGAAGAAAAAACTGGTGCAGAGTTTGTCCTTGGTCGCTTCCAAGAGTGGGGGATTGAAGCCGAGATGATCTCCGAGCCCGATCCCGAACGCCCGCAGGTTGTGGCTTGGCACCGGGGAACCGGGGGTGGCCCGACCGTGATCCTCAATGGCCACATCGACACGGTTGGGGAGGGAAACGCCTCCAAATGGCGCTACCCACCCTTTGAAGCCACCCGGGTTGATGATCGCCTTTACGGCCGCGGGACTTGCGACATGAAGGGATCATTGGCCATCGCCATGACGATCCTGAAAACTTTGAACGACGCGGGCGCGATATTTCCGGGCACGCTCATGTTCCAGGCCGTGATGGGAGAGGAGATGGATGAAGAGGGCACGCGTACCCTGCTCAAAGAGGGATATACTGGCGACTGCGCTCTGGTGCTGGAACCGACCGATTTGCGTATCGGTGCGGGCACGCGCGGCGTCACTTGGCATAAAATCACCCTAAGCGGGCCTTCCGTGCACTGTGGGCTGGCAGAACCCGAGGCACCCGACTTGATGTACCAGTTCGCCAACTTGCTGTCCGCTTTCGAATCTTACCATCGGGATATTTCCTCTCGCCCCCACCACCTCATCCCCAGCCCGGGATTCAGGGTCACTGATGTGCGCGCAGGAGGCGTGCACAATGACATTGTCGGGTGTTGCGAATTAGTGGTCGACCGTCGTATGATCCCCGGTGAAACGATCGAACAGGTCACGGAGGAAATCCGCCAGATTGTCGAGCAGGTCTTAGGGAATGCCCCCGAGTACGCTTATGAATTGGAATTTATGCGTTGGAACGAACCGACGGAGACCGCGCTTGATTCCCCGCTTATCAAGACCTTAGCAAAGAACATAGAAGAAATCGAGGGTATTGAGCCCGAAATTTGGGGGCCGCCCTATGGTTGCGATATGCGCAATTTCGTCTATGACGCAGCTATCCCAACCGTCATTTTCGGAGCGGGCGACTTCCGGGTGTGCCATAAGCCCGATGAGTTTGTCCCAGTGGGTGCCCTGCTGACCTGCGCGCGCATTGTCCTTGGCACAACGATTGATTTATTGAGGATGGTATAGCAGGATGAGTTCCAGATTTGATGTCGTCGTGATCGGTGGGGGGATTTTTGGGGTTACCTCCGCATTGGAACTGAACCGGCGTGGCTATTGCGTAGCGTTGGTGGATCAAGGTACTGTGCCTCACCCCTTAGCCTCCTCGACGGATATCAGCAAGGTTGTGCGTCTCGAATATGGGGGCGATGAAGCGTATACTCGACATGCCGAAAACTCTCGTGAGGGTTGGCTGCGTTGGAATGAGGAGCTTGGGGAAGAACTCTATCACGAAGTGGGCATCGTCATGGTCACCCGCACTCCCATGGCGCCGGGTGTTTTCGAATATGAAAATTATCATTCCCTGCGCGAGCGCGGGCACCCAATAGAACGGCTTGACAGCCAGTCGATCGCCGAACGTTTCCCAGCGTTCAACCCCGAGGTGTTTGTTGAGGGTCACTATAGCCCTCATGGGGGGTACGCCGAAAGCGGGCGCGTGGTTGCCACCCTCGCTGCTCGGGCGCGCACCGAGGGGATCAGGATGATGACGGGTGAATTGGTGTCGTCGATCCGCATCCAATCCGGAAAGGTCCTCGGCGTGGGGACGGCGAATGGCGTATCGATCGACAGTGAATGGGTCGTGGTCGCGGCTGGGGCTTGGACAATCTCGCTCTTGCCGGAACTTAGACCGGCGATGCGTTCTGTCGGGCTGCCTGTTTACCACCTGAAGCCGGCAGACCCTAGTCTCTTTCAACCTCCCAAATTGCCGGTTTTTAGTGTCGATGTGTCGCAGACGGGTTGGTATGGATTTCCCCTGCACCCTCGTGAAGGGGTCCTAAAAATTGCCCATCATGGGCAAGGGGTGCCGGTAGACCCGGTCGAGGACGAACGCAGGGTCAGGGAAGGAGAAATCGAGAAATTGCGCCAGATGTTGGTTTCCTTCATGCCCAAGTTGTCTGATGCCCCGATTGTATACACCCGCCGCTGCCTCTATTGCGATACTTTTGATGAACATTTCTGGATTGATCGGCATCCGCAAACCAAGGGCTTAATCGTGGCAGCGGGCGGCAGCGGACACGCGTTCAAATTCGCTCCCCTCCTGGGGGCGTGGGTTGGGGATACCCTGGAAGGGATTCTTAACCCAGATTTGGATAGATTCCGCTGGCGGGAGGCCCCACCTGATGCAATCGGCGAGGAGGCTTCGCGCTACAGGGAAGAATTATAGATTGAACAAACGCGGTTGAACGGGAAAGCTTTTGGGGCTGCACCGCTTAATCCATATTAATAACCGAGAGATAGAAATGGAACAAAACAAATCAGTGGAGAAAGATATGCCTATCACGATCCTCACCGAGAGCGAACTGCGCGAATGCGTTAGCCTCGATCTTGAAATCATCGCTGCTATTGAAAATGGTTTCAGCAGCCTGTCACAAGACCAGGTCACTATGCCGCCAATTATGCGCATCGATTTCCCCGAGGTCAACGGCGAAGTGGATGTGAAGAGCGCCGCCGTGAGCGGACTGGATAGCTTCGCCATAAAAGTTTCTTCCGGTTTTTTCGACAATTACAAGCTGGGAATGCCTAGTTTGAGTGGTATGATGATGTCCTTCAGCGCTAAGACGGGTGTCCCCGAAGCGGTGTTACTGGATAATGGCTTCCTGACCGATGTTCGCACCGGGGCAGCTGGAGCGGTCGCTGCCCGCTATTTAGCCCGCGAGGGGGTTGAAACGGTCGGTGTGATTGGCGCTGGCGCCCAGGCTCGCTATCAGATGATGGGTCTCAAGCAGGTGCGTGATTTTCAACGCGTTCTGGTATACAGCCTAGCGGGGATGGAATCTTATGTAGAGGAGATGCCCGATGTTCTGGGTGTTGAAGTGCTGCCGATGGAGAGCGCGGAGGCGGTGGTCAAAGGGAGTGAAATCCTGGTCACAACTACGCCCTCCAAACAGCCATACTTGAAGGCTGAATGGCTGCACCCAGGCCTGCACATCACCGCGATGGGAGCGGATGCCGAAGGGAAACAAGAGCTGCACGCCGAGGCGTTGGGTCGGGCGGACCTGCTGGTTTGCGACCGCAGATCCCAGGCTTTCCGTTTGGGCGAATGCCACCACGGCCTGGAGGCTGGGGTGCTCTCTTCGCCAGAAGAGGCTCTCGAATTGGGGGAAATCACCTCCGGTCAGCAATTGGGGCGCACAAGCGACGAACAAATCACAGTTTGTGACCTTACCGGAACGGGGATGCAAGACACGGTCATCGCCGCTTTCGCATACCGGAGAGCGAGCGCTATGCAACTGGGGATGCAGGTGTAAGTGTAGCAATCAGGCTAGGGCCATTCCCTCAGGGATAAGTTTGGGTGGATAGGCGGGCACAGCTCACCTAATCAATAATATTTCCCCGAGCGGAATTTTTATAAACTCCCCGAGCGCTTTGTTTGGGGAGTTTTAGATTTAATTTGGGTGATTCAATGTGGATGGATGAGTTCCAGGAATGAATCGATCGCTACATTGCCGCCGCTCAATATGACGGCGATGTTTCCTTTTGTATTCTTTACTCTCTGCGAAAGTAAGGCAGCGATGCCGACCGCTCCGGCGCCTTCTAATACCAAGTGGTGCTCGTAAAAGGCGAACGACATCGCTGCAGCGATCTCGTCTTCCGAAACCAGGATGACGTCATCCACAAGTTCCTGAACCATCGGAAAGGTGTATTGATTATTTAATCCGATTCCCCCGCGCAAGCTGTCCGCCAAGGTATCCTGCTCGTCCATTTGGATGGGTTTCCCCGCTTTTAGGCTGTGATACATCACGGGCGCGCGCGCCATCGAAACGCCGAGCACACGAATGCCGGGGCTGGCAGATTTCAGCGCCAAGGCGATCCCGGAGATCAAACCACCGCCTGAGAGAGGCACCAGCGCGGTGTCCAAATCAGGAAGTTGTTCCAACAATTCCAACCCAATCGTGCCCTGTCCAGCGATCACATGGGGGTCATCAAACGGCGGAACCATGATCAGCCCTCGTTCCGCATGCAATTCCAAAGCCCGGTCGTAGGCGGCATCTTGACTTTCGCCGTAGATCACAACTTCAGCGCCCAGTGCTTCTATAGCCATCACTTTATTTTCAGGTACCTCTTCTGAAAGGCAAACCGTCGCTGGAATACCCACTTCGCGCGCCGCGTAAGA
>JASFVL010000566.1:0-3052 GCA_050049875.1 Anaerolineales bacterium | reverse complement strand
AGCTCAGGTAATGGATCGGATATCAGATATTGGTGTTCGACAGACATTAAGGGTATGTCAACCCCTACTTTCCCAGCAAGCACTGGCGCCCAAATATTGGTACACAGGAGAACGAATTCGGTATCAATACGACCTTTATCGGTCACTACAGTTTTCACTCGACCTTTATTCATCTCTATATCGGTTACCTGGGTATCACCAAAATATTTTGCTGTGCCAGCGACCTCGGTCATCTCCGCAAGGACAGCCGCGGCTTGCCAAGCTCGAGCGTCACCGTCTGAGGGCACGTAATAGCCTCCCTGAATCACATCTGGGTTGATGATGGGGATCATCTCTTTCACCTCGTCTGGGGTGATCAGGTGGGATTCCAGATTATATGATTTTGACCAACCATGTTTACGCTTCAAGTCTTGCCAACGATCCTTTGTATAAGCCACTTCGACACCCCCTACTGAATACCAGCATGGTTCACCTTGGTATTCCAAACCGTTGAATAGCTCAACGGTATATTTTGCGAATTCAGTCATCATCTTTGAGGAGTTGGTTTGGAAGACCAACCCCGGCGCGTGGGAAGTGGACCCTCCAGTCTCATATAGGGGCCCTTGGTCTAAAACAACGATATCCCGCCAACCCAATTCACTCAGGTGATATGCTGCACTGGTACCGACGATACCAGCGCCGATGATGACCAGTTTCGCATTTTTTTGCATGGTTTCTCCTATATCATTCAGATATAACACAGTTGGATTAGTAAGCAGCGGATTAGGCGGTTTTTAGCCTGCCAATTCCAACCCCTTCCAATCTTATAGCCAGAAAGGATGAATATCCTCTTGAGACCAATACCTCGGGTCAGTGCTATCGGGGTAATAGTACTGTGCTTGATTTGGCCTTCTCGGAGTCAATCTCTGGTTTCTACGATTAAGTCTTTGTACCCGACGATTGGGTATTCTTGGACGATGAAGATGCTGTCTCCTGAATTGTTGGTGTCTAACGACTTGGCGAACGCGCGGTCGATCGAGTATTGGTCTGAGAGGTTTTCTGCGAACCTGAGTCGCTCGCCGACCGGGGTGATCCCGGTAAAGGTCGCTGACCATGCCGGTCAGACGTTCCACACTAAAAAGACTAATATCGTGGCGGGTTTCCTGCCGTTCAGCCAAATCCGCCATAATTTCCCCTATCACACTGGCGAATTTGTAGCCATGACCACTGAATCCGGCCGCATAAGATATTTGGGGATACTCGGGATGGAGATCGATAATGAAATGTTTATCAGGGGTATTGGTGAACATGCAGGCCTTCAGTGTCATTGTTGGTCCGGCGCCAGTTGGGAAATAGCGGGAGGCAAATTCTCGCAATATCTCCTCATCCTGAATGTTCGGTTCTCGTTCATAGTAATCGGGATTGACATATTCTTCAAAATGATGGTATTTGCCGAACTTAAATCCAGGCACGGCATGAACGGGGAAACCGTAATAACGTCCTTCAGGCACCAAAACGTTGAAAACTGGGAAGGTTTCAGGCTTGAAAAAAGACGGTCGTTCAGGTTGCAGCCAAGCCAGCACCTGTCTTTCTGGCACTGCGAAACCGCGCAAAAAAGGAAGCAGGTCGTAATTCCAAGACCCAGCTGTGATCACCATGGAATCTGCGGTGTACTCATCACGATCCGTTATGACGCGAACTCCGTCACCCAAAGGTTCCCATTCAAGTACATGTTCCCGTCCATGTATTACCGCACCAAAAGCGTGAGCTGCTTCAACGAAAGAGACAATGCTGCGCTCAGGAAGTACGAATCCGCCATCGGGTTGAAAAACTCCCAACAGCTCCTGAGGAAGTTGGTAACCAGGAAAACGCTGATTAATTTCCATTCCAGTGAGAACCTCATGTGGTAAGTCGTGCTCAACACAGGATTGTAGAGATCCTTTAAAAACCCAACTTTCAGCGGGTCCCGCATCAATGGAGCCGGTTTTAAATAGAATCCTTTCCCCACTGCGACGCTCAATATCATCCCACAGCTCATAGGCACGTTTTAATAGCATCACGTAGGATGGATGTTCGTAGTAGGCTAATCGAATGATGCGCGTATACCCGTGAGAAGAACCCAGGTCATGAGGAATGTCGAAGCGTTCAATCCCCAAAACACGTTTCCCGCGGCGAGCCAATTGATAACATGTCGCGCTTCCCATACCACCAACGCCGATGACTATGGTGTTGAAATGTGTTGAGTAACTAGTCATCTTAGACCTTCCTTGGACCTATGGCTCGAAGGCGGACACCACTCGGGTCGATAAAGGGTGTCGTGACTACTTCGGCAAGGGTTGGTCGATCGTTTACTTCCACCAACAAGCGCGCACCAGGCCAGGAGTGAGTCACCTGAATATAACCAAGAGCGAGAGTCTTCTCAACAGAGTATCCATTAGCGCTCGATGTCACTTCACCTACATATTCGCCAACACTTTCTATGTCAAAACTCTCACCAGCTTCACTTCCAGTGAACATTTTTTCGCGGTAGGTGGCGATATCGGAAATACTAAAGATGCGGTCACCCGTTTTTGCCGGCATTTCGCTGACCAAGGTCAGACCAGTCCAGCGTTCGCTTATGCCCATATCTTGAATTTGTAAGAGCGCTTCACGACCGATGAATTTGCGTTTTTCGAATTTAATCCAGCGGTTTAGCCCAGCTTCAAAGGGATTTCGGCTCTCGTCAATATCGGGACCATAAAGCGGGAAAGCCTTTTCAATACGCAAGCTCTGCATCGCCGCAACTCCATATGGGAGAAGAC
Source organism: Anaerolineales bacterium (assembly GCA_050049875.1). Lineage (GTDB taxonomy): Bacteria > Chloroflexota > Anaerolineae > Anaerolineales > UBA11858 > JASFVL01. The sequence goes on along the minus strand of JASFVL010000566.1, from coordinate 272 downwards.
CGAATTCCTTGCCAGTCTTTTCCAAGTGCTCCCACATTGCCGCTGCTTCTTCAGCTGGGATATATAGCTCGTAGCCCAGTTCCCCAGTGTAACCTGTTCTGGAGACGAGTAGTTCGGTCTCTTCGATTAATCCCTGGGTAAACCAAAAGAATTTCAGAGCTTCTAGATCGGCTTCTTTAAGTTGAGTCTGTAAAAAATCCCGTGAACGTGGACCCTGCACAGATATCAATGCAATAGCCCCGGTTAAATCGTTTGTGTATGCACTCATACCG
>JASFVL010000567.1:0-3052 GCA_050049875.1 Anaerolineales bacterium | reverse complement strand
CAGCGGAGGTTCTGGACGAGTGGCGCACGAAGGTGCTGCCCAACGCCACTCACCTGGGCTCGCCGCGCTATTTTGGATTCGTCAACGGTTCTGGGACGATGATCGCCACCTTGGCGGAGGCGCTGGCTGCGGCTGTCAACATGAACTCGGGAGCGTGGAAGCCCGCTCCATCAGCCACTGAGATTGAGCGCCGCACCATCGCCTGGATTGCTGAATTGATCGGGTACCCAACCCAATGCGGGGGAATTTTCACCAGCGGCGGCACGATGGCCAACTTTACTGCCTTGCTAACCGCCCTGCGCAACACCGCCCCATACGACACCACCGTCGAAGGCTTGCAGAGGCAGGGCCATCAAGGCAGATTTACCGTCTATATGTCGGACCATGAAGGCCATGTCTCGATCACGCGTGTGGCTGACCTGTTAAACCTGGGTCGTGAGGCTATTCGGCGAGTGCCAAGCCACGACGATTTCAGGATGGATGTCCAAGCTCTCGAGGGCATGCTCGATAAGGATATCGCCGCGGGCGAGGTTCCCTTCTGCGTGGTCGGACAGGTAGGGTCGATCAACGTCGGTGCAATCGACCCGTTGGAGGAGATTGCGCGTGTATGCCAAGAACGCGGGCTTTGGTTCCACGCGGATGGAGCCTGCGGTGCGGTGGGAGCGATGCTGCCCGAGATGCGCCCGCTCTACAAAGGCTTGGAGCAGGCTGATTCGGTCACGCTTGACCCTCACAAGTGGCTCTACATACCGTATGAATGTGGTTGCGTGTTAGTCAAGAACCCTGAGAAACTGCGGCGGGCGTTCTCCATGACGGCACCCTATCTGCGCGGGGCGCTGCCTACGGAATATACGGGCCTGGATTACTTTGAATACGGTCCCCAGATGTCGCGCGGTTTCAGAGCGCTGAAGGTTTGGATGAGCCTGAAGCATTACGGTGTTGAGGGTTATCGCAGGCTTCTCCACCAGAACGTTGTGTGCGCAAAGCACTTAGACCGCCTGGTTCGCGCTACGGAGGATTTCGAGGCTTTGCACGATCCTACACTCTTCATCTATTCCTTTCGCTACGCGCCGAAAGACCTGCGCTCCGCGGCCGGCGAGTCCGCGGAGAAAGAGGAGGAAATCAACACTTATCTGGATCGCCTGAACCAACAGATCGCTGATGAGATCCAGCTGAGCGGCTTAGCATTCCTGATGACCACTAAGGTGTATGGGCGTACGGTGCTGAGGCTGTCCATTTGCTCACACCGGACCACCCTTGAGGACATTGACATCGTGTTCGCCAAGCTCAAGGAGCTCGGCGAGGGGCTGTTAGCGGAATAAATTGGGCCATAAATGGCTATTCGTCTGCATGGTCTCTTCGCCCAACTGTAAATGTTGCTGGAGCCGCTATGGGGGTGTGGAAAATCCAGCGGCGCAGTGGCAGTATAGAAGTTGGCGTCGATGATCTTGGGGAAGAGACTTGGCGGGCCATCGAACGACGGGTTGATGATCTGGGTCGTTTCCTTGGAGTCGGTGCGAAGCTGCGGCTGGGTTTTGAATAATTTGAATGTTGGAATGACCGGCGAGGGATTAAACCCCGATGCCCGCTGGATGACCCGGTTCTGCTGCCAATTTTTTACAGGTTGACCGGAAGAGGCCGGCGTCCCTTGAGACACTATTCTAATGTGGCTATCCAGGCGAGGACATCAGCTAGATCTTGATCCGTCATGAGTCCACCGAGATGCGCCGGCATCGCTAATTTCCAGTCGCCTGGGACGATATAGGCTTCGGGAAGAAAAATTGACTCGATAATGTATTCCTGATTTGTTGTTGCCTTACCTTTATAGTCGGGGAGTGCGATACGCATCTCACCTCGCTCCAGAATGTGTGGCAGCTCTGCCGTGGATACAAACCGTGGGCCAGACGTGGGATACGCTTCGTCCACGTGGCAGCCGTAGCAGCCTCTAACAATTGCTGTAGTAAACCCCTTTTGAGGATCTCCTTCCGGCAGGTCAATATCCAAAGCGATTTCAGGTAGGGGTGTCGAGGTCGGAGCGGGCGTAGCGGATGGCACGGTTGTTGAGATCTGTGTGGGTGTTGAGGTTGATACATCTGTTGGCGAGGGTGTCATTGTGGCAGTAGGCCGCGCTGATGGACCACACGCGGTGACAAGGAATAATAGCGCCAGCATAAGCGCAAGTGGTCGAAATCTAGTCATGAAGTTCCAAAACATGTTTATCTCTCCTCTGTATTATTTTGTTGGGTCTTTATGCGACCAATCAGCCAATTCCTGCTCCAAGGCTGCTACCAGCGGCTCCAGGCTGGTGAAACCTCGCTGTTGGCCGCTGCTTGGGTTCTCCAACCGGAAGCGTAAGACAGCCTCTGCACCGGCATCCTGGTTACGCTCTTCCCAAATAGTCAGGAGGTATATGTGATAACGCGGCACCCAGTCAGAGTTTGTCATGGAAATGGGTTGGAAAAGCGGACCAAAATTGTCATGGTATACTCAGAACATGACCCTACTCTAGCACAGCGACGTGGCTTTTCCGTGCCTAGAGCGTGACTGTAGAGAAACAAGTTGGCATCAACCGAGCTACAACTGACATTTTTGGGCGGTCTTGAGGTTCAGCGCGACGGTGAATCAATTGTTGAGTTAACCTCCCAAAAAGCCCGTGCTCTGCTTTGTTATTTGGCTGTGACGGGTCAGCCTCACTCTCGTCTTACTTTGGCAGGGCTACTATGGGGAGACATGCCGGAGAGCAACGCCCTGATGAACCTGCGTAAGGCGTTGAAACAACTTCGCCAGCAGGTTGGCGATCACCTCACCATCACTCGTCAGCAGGCGGCTTTTAAGAGCGATGCCCCTCACTGGATCGATGTTGCTGCCCTCCAGGATGTTGCCAAGCAGGTCAAAGTGGTGGATGAGATTCGCGCATCGCTACTTGGTCAAATGGAACAGGCTGCTGCACTCTATCAGGGGGATTTTTTAGAAGATTTTTACATACGCGATGCCCCAGATTTTGAGGGGTGGGTTCTTGGTAAACGAGCATACATCCGCGAGTTAGCTCTTC
>JASFVL010000565.1:0-3062 GCA_050049875.1 Anaerolineales bacterium | reverse complement strand
GGAAATTGAACATCGCCATGCCATGAATGTGCTTCTGGATCATCCCAAGATATTCTTGATATATATCAAAAGCCTCTGCAATAGGCTGAATCTCAACATCCCCTTTAAGATCTCTTTTTACTAAAGAATCTAAAGCAGCAGTGGGAAATCTCGCTTTGAGAGACTGCGGAAAGGCAATGTAACCCAAGCGTTCGTAGAATGATTCGCGAAAAGGGTAGAGTCCTGATAGAGGAATACCAGCCTCACGCAGAGCAGCCAACAGTTCAGACATAAGCTGCCTTGAGTATCCTTTACGCCGAGAACCGGGATGTGTCGCTACACCCCAGATGCCGCCCATTGGAAAACTTTTTCCCCGCACCATTTGGGTCATCGAGGAGCTAGCGACACCAGCAACCGGGTTGTCATTTTCAAATAATGCGAAATACATCACTCCTTTTCGACCCCGTACGGCATTCATCCAATCTTCTCTATCAAATAATGGTGGAGAGGGACGAAATGCATAAGCATTCAATGGGTACATAACCTTCAGCATCTCGTCTCCCTCGAGTTGAGAAATCCTGATCTGCGCCATTACATTCTCCTATATCTAGATAATGGTGAATGTCGAGCCTGGATTAAGATGTTTCCAGGATGTGATGGGGTTATGATATTATCACACAGCTCATTTCCCCCATAATACCCGACTAAATAATTCAAAAATAATTGGAATGATCTTATGACCATTCATCAGAAAGATTGGATTGTTAGATTTGGGTATATTCATCCTCAGGACGCACGAATCCAAGAGAAGGCATATACCGTATCAAGTCTAAAATGTGTGAATGCATCTATAGTTTTGACAAGCTACCGGACCCGTAAATGAACATGCTCAGTGGGAGCGTTTGATTTTTTAGGTCCTGACCGCATTTCGCGTTCGCGCTGCATCAATAGCATCGTAAAACTTTGAACTTTTATCTTAATCCTGGACAAACTTCCATTGGACCTATATGAAGTTGCAGTTATCAACAATCGATCCTGATGTGCTTTTGCCATCCGAAAAGTGCTTGGGGTAAGCATTGCAGCCTCCTTTTGCCTCGCCTTCATTCCAGAATGAAGGCGAGATTGGGCGGGCGGTGCCCGCCCAACCCCCTTGCCATTCAAGTCCGTACCTTCCTTCAATTTCTCCTTCCCATAACAGGATATCGAAATAAAGGGTGAACTGTCATCCCCAACTTAGGGGATTCGCTGGGGGATCACACTAAGTTTATATGATGAAAGCCCCAGACACATCGGGCATCTGGGGCAAATGTGGCTTTAGCCAGGTGGCTTATTTTTATTACCCACCCATTAGACTGATAAATCGGTCTGGCGCAACAACTGAGCATTGACTGCGACAATGACCGTGCTCAAGGACATTAATAAAGCCCCAACAGCAGGTGACAGCACGATCCCCCAAGGGGCTAAAATACCCGCCGCTAACGGCAGAGCAATCAAATTGTATCCGGTTGCCCACCACAAGTTTTGAATCATTTTGGTGTAACTGGCTCTGCTCAATGAGAAGATCTTTACAACATCCAGGGGATTGCTCTTCACTAAGATGATGCCAGCAGACTCAATCGCCACATCAGTGCCACCTCCGATTGCGACTCCCACATCAGCACGGGTCAATGCAGGAGCATCATTTACCCCATCGCCGATCATGGCAACTTCTTTGCCTTGTTTTTGAAGTTCAGCGACCTTTTGGTCTTTATGCTCAGGCAAAACCTCAGCAAAGTACTGGTCAATACCCAATTCCTCGGCAACAGACTTGGCTACTGCCTGGCTGTCACCGGTCAGCATAGCGATCTCCACACCCAGATCATGTAATTTTCGGATGGTTTCCTTGCTTTCGGGGCGGATCACATCAGCCAGAGCAAATCCAGCGACAACCTGATGATCTACAATCAAGTATACAAGACTCTGACCTCTTGAGTTCGCTTGATCTGTTATCGGTTGGAGGCCTTCAGGGACATTTAATTCTATTTTCTCCAGCATCCTGGGACCCCCAACATAAACAGGATGACCGTCATGGACAGCTTTGACCCCATGACCTTTGATAGCTTCAAAATCGCCAACTTTTGGTAATTCAAGACCACGTTCTTCAACAGCTTGGCGGAAACCCTTAGCGATCGTATGCTCCGAATCCCCTTCGATAGCCGCAGCCAACGCCAAAGCATCGCTATCATCCCAATCTCCTATAGATGAAATATCCACTACACCAAACTCGCCCTTCGTTAAAGTACCAGTCTTGTCAAAAATGACCATATCAATTTCACGAGCCTGTTCTAACGCTAAACGATCACGGACCAAGATGCCATTGTTTGCTCCCATAGCGGTGGTGATAGATACTACTAGAGGTACAGCTAGCCCTAAAGCGTGGGGACATGCAATCACAAGCACAGTAGCAACCCGGGCAATCACATCAACATCAAACCCAACAGCTAAAACCCAAGCAACCGCAGTGAGCGCAGCAACACCTAAAGCGATGTAAAACAACCATCCAGCAGCCTTATCTGCCAAAATCTGGGTATCGGATTTGCTCTGTTGGGCGTCCTCCACCAAGCGCATAATTCCAGCAAGAGCAGTATCATCACCCGTTGCTGTAACCCTGACTCTGAGGCTGCCATCCCCATTAATCGTCCCGCCAATAACCTGATCACCAGGTTCTTTTTCTACTGGTTTCGATTCCCCTGTGATCATGGATTCATTAACATCCGAATCGCCTTCTTCGACTTCACCGTCTGCAGGAACACTAGACCCCGGTCGGATCAACAACAAGTCACCACTGCGAAGTTCACCTATCGGAACCTCTTCAATCTCACCATCCTCTCGAAATCGCTCTGCAGTATCGGGCATTAATTTTGCCAACTCATCTAAAGCTCCTGAAGCTTGGCGAACACTGCGCATCTCCAACCAATGACCCAACAACATTACATCGATCAAGGTAACCAACTCCCAGAAAAACGTCTTCCCCCCTGTCGGGAAAACCAAAATCGCAAGACTGTATATAAAGGCTACACTAATCGCTAGTGAGATTAAGGTCA
>JASFVL010000564.1:0-3067 GCA_050049875.1 Anaerolineales bacterium | reverse complement strand
GCGATCAGAAGCCAGCCGCCAGGGGCCAGCAGCGCCGCACAGGCCTCCAGGACGAAACGCTGTTCGTCGGGGGGTAGCTCGCTGAAGACCAGTGTGGAAACGATAACGTCGAAAGAGGCGGCCGCAAAGCGCTCCCCAATCAGGGCTGCGTCCATATACTTCAGGCGGACGCGCTCCTCCAGGCCCTCGATAGCAATCCGCTTCTTGGCCTCAGCCAGCATAGCGGGAGAGGCGTCAATCCCCGTCACGATCGCCCCCTGCGCCGCCATCATAGCTGTGAGCGCTCCCGTGCCGCAGCCAATCTCCAGAACGCGGGTCCCCTCCGCAATGTAATCGCGGACGATTCTCTCTTTAACGCGCTGCAACCGTCCCAGGGTGAGAACCCGGATACCCCGGTCATAGTCCTCGGGGCTGTTTTCCAGCCATTTCATGAACACCGTGGCCATGGCCAATTCCTCAATATCTTAGCGGATTTATCTCAAGTGCTGTTCGATAAATATTTCTTCACGATCTTGCGCACGGTGTTGGCGTTGCGCCGGGTCGCCTGGGTGGCGAGGGTTTTTTCAATCATCGCATTCGTGAAGGTCGATTTGCCGAGATATCTCCGCCTCAACCAGTATACTTGGCGCTTATGTACATGGAACTCATCGATCTCGTTCGAGCAGGAGATTAACTCGCGCTGCAGCTCGTCGCTGGGTTCATCGCGCAAGAAAGAGATGTATAGGGTGAAACCATCCCCCTGCTCACCATCTTTGAAGGGCCAGTATTCCGCGATTTCGAGCAGCTCAGCGTCCGACCTGATGAATGCCGGGACCTGGAAACCGAACGTTTTCTCCAGGTGCGCCTCGATCTCGCTTTCCAAACGCCCTGTATTCGTGGATGGGGATTCGAAGAGCACATTGCCGGACTGGATGTAGGTCTCAACGTTAGAGAAACCGAGCGATTCAAACGCCTGGCGCAGGTCGTCCATCTTGACGAAATGACCGCCAACGTTAATCGCTCGCAGAAATGCGATGTATCGGTTCATATGGGTCAATGGATCAACTGCTCCTGCTCTTGCGCACAGAACCAGCTTCTTTAACGCGCGCCACAAAATCCTCCACGCCCAGGGAGGCAATGCTGTCGCCGATCAGTTCCAAAGGGAGATCGTCCAGCTTTCTGAAGCGCACGCACGATTTACCCACATCATAGCGCTTGCCTGTTGACTTGTACGCCGCTTCAAAATCTCGTTTCGCTTCCTCATCCATATAGATCCCAGTTAAGTAGACCGACATATGATTTTTCTGCGAGGCCAAGGCTGCGTACATCAACGGCTTGCGATTATACGTATCCGCATAGGTTTCCAGGGGGACTTGATAGCTGATCATCCCCCAATTCATCGCCTCCTCATAACCCTCAGGGAGATTCTCCAAAATAACTTGACGAACCGTGTCGACCGCCTCACGGCGCTCCTCAGGCAGTTCGGCTAGGTATTCCTCCACGCTAGAGGCATCTGATCGCATAAAATTTTTCTCCTTTTTCGAAACTCAAGGGACCCCGCATGTCATTATAATTCATTACCCTTTCTGACAATATTTGAGCGCTTCCTCGTTGGCCCTCAAGGCAACAGCATAGAAGGCGTAGTTTCGTCGATATAAACCAGCACACCGAACGCCTCCGGCAAGCTCAGCAGGTAGGCATTGTCCTCCGGCTGGCTGTCCCGGTCGTACTCGGCCCCCACAAGGCGCAGCCAATGAGGGATTAGCAGCCAGTTGCCCCCCGACGCACCACCCGTAATCTGACCTAAATCCAGAAAGAAGCGCGGCACTCCTGCCCAGTGGAAAGCCTCCTCATAACTGTCCGATGGAGGATGATCCGCTGGATGGGATTTGAGACCATTGTAGTCCCCCGTTTCCATATCATAGTCATAAGCATTGAAGGAGCCCGTATAAAAGCTGAAACCAAAAACGAGCATCTCCTCAGCATAAACCTCCCGCAAGTGAACACCCATTGGTGTATAGGACACCCCTCGAAATACCCACTCGGTAGTCTGGATGTGGGCGTTGTGTGCCCAGAGAATAATCTTGGCGCTAGAGCCGGCCTGATCCAGCAGCCAGCTCACATTCTCAGCCATGGCTTGATCGCGCCGATTGATCCGCTCGCGGGTCATGAAATCGCCCTCTTCGGTCACCGCGGCCATGGCTTCGTTCTGGAGCACTAGGCGGGCCCCCTGAAGGGCGTTCGCAAACGCCTCAGGCGAAGAACGCCCTTCGTAGGCTACTCGGTGATCCGACAGGTTATCGTGCACCGCCTGCAAATTCTGGCGACAGGCAGCCTTGGTTTCCGCAGGCTGCTGGCCATAGCTGACCTGCTGCCAAGTGTAATCCTGGTACGGGCGGTAGCAATCGTACTGTCCCCAAGCCCAATCCGCCGACTCAGGGGCGACCGTCTCAAAATAGGCAACGACCATGTTGAGCGCCAGTTTCACGTTCTGCATGTCAAAGCCGGAGAAACTGATGGGGGGCGCTTCACCGCGCCGGGCGTTGTAATCCCGCATCCATTCAATCAGGTTACGCATCTCCTCAGTCCTCCAAGGCCAGTACCCCAAGCCGGCTATTAATTCCTCGATATCCCCCCGCCCAGTGTGTACGTAGTCGTTGATCAAGTCGGCTTGCGGCCAGTAGGCTTCAATAGCGAGCTCCGTGAAGCCCATTTCCTCAACCAGGAATTCAACCAAGCGGTGTTTCATCTGAAAGAATTCGTGGGTCCCATGAGTGGCCTCACCCAAGGACACGAGGCGCGCCTCTCCGATGATCGCCTTCAGCGGCTGCAGGTCAGCAAAACTCGAACCGGGTTGGGTGGTACTGATCGGGATAGCATTTTCCTGCACCCAGACAACTGCTTGCGACGTGCTGCCCTCATCCGGTGTGCACCCCGTTAACCATAAACCAATAAAAAGCAACAGAATCTTTCTCAGCATGAACAACCTCCGGCCTCGTCCCCAGCCATTCAAATCAGCGGCACAACGCTTCGGGCTTCGCCTGCAAGGCGGCCCTTGGCAAATCACCCCCTCATATGCAAGGGGTTA
>JASFVL010000563.1:0-3077 GCA_050049875.1 Anaerolineales bacterium | reverse complement strand
ACAATGAAGTCATGGCAATCAACCTCAAAGGCGCCTTCTTCCTCACCCAGCGAGTCGCCAATGAGATGATCGCTCTGCTGAAAAGCGGCGCCGCCCAAGCGCCGAAAATCGTCAACATCAGCTCGATCAGCGCTTACACCAGCAGCCCCTCGCGAGCGGAATACTGCATCAGCAAAGCCGGCATGAGCATGACGACCAAGCTGTGGGCGGACCGCTTGGCTGAATACGGGATTAACGTATACGAAATCCGCCCCGGCATCGTCATGACCGACCTGACCTCGGTGGTTAAAGATAAATACGACCGCCTGATACTGGATGAAGGCATAACGCCGCTCCAGCGGTGGGGGCAACCCGAGGATATCGGTAAGGCTGTGGTCGCCATCGCCGAGGGCCTGCTGCCCTTCTCAACCGGAGAAGTGATCAACGTCGATGGGGGTTTTCACCTCCACCGGCTGTGACGAAAGGAGCAAAATGATGACACGCGTGGTTACCTTCGGCGAAATTATGCTGCGGCTATCTCCGCCGGATCACCTGCGCTTTACGCAAGCTCGCAGCTTCGATATCATCTACGGTGGGGGTGAGTCGAACGTGGCGGTCTCCCTGGCCCACTTTGGGGTTGAAACCGACTACGTCACCCGGCTCCCGCAGAATGAGATTGGGGAGGCCTGCCAAAACTACCTGCGGCAGTTTGGCGTGGGCACGCGTCACATCGTGCGTGGCGGGGAGCGCCTGGGGATTTACTTCCTGGAACACGGCGCGGTGCACCGCGGCAGCAAAGTGATTTACGACCGCGCCGGATCCGCTTTGGCCACCATCCAACCCGGTATGGTCGATTGGGAGGCGGCCTTCTCAGGGGCGACCTGGTTCCACTGGACGGGGATCACCCCGGCGATCTCCGAGGGCGCTGCCGCGGTTTGTTTGGAAGCGGTCAAAGCCGCCCGAGAACACGACCTGACCGTGTCCACCGACCTCAACTACCGCTCAAAGCTGTGGAAATGGGGTAAGGAACCCGAGCAGGTCATGGGGGAACTGGTCCCCTACTGCGATGTGGCCATCGGCAACGAGGAGGACGCCGCCAAAGTCTTCGGCATCCACGCCCCCGACACCGACGTGACCTCCGGACAATTGGAGGCTGAAAAGTACCGCTTTGTGTGCAAAGAGCTGTCCGAGCGCTTCCCCAATCTAAAAGCCATCGCCATTACCCTGCGCGGCTCGCTCTCGGCCAGCCACAACACTTGGAGCGCCGTGCTCTGGAACGATGGGGAATTGCTCTTCGGTCCGCATTACGACATCACCCACATCGTTGATCGGGTCGGCGGCGGGGACAGCTTTATGGCCGGCTTGATCTACGGTCTGATCACCTTCGGAGAGCAACGGCAGAAAGCGCTGGACTTCGCCGTGGCTGCCTCAGCGCTCAAGCACACCATTTTTGGGGACTTCAACCTCGTCAGCGTCCCCGAAGTGGAGAAAATCATGGGCGGCGACGTCTCCGGACGGGTCAGCCGCTAGCTGGCATTTACCCCAGGGACACGCCAATTGAGCGAGCCCCCAGAATTGCCAGGATTCTAGAGTAGCGATATAAGGATTAAAAAAATGGCGAAATACAGTCGTCTGCGCGTGCTTAACACAATGATCGAAACCGGTCTGGTGCCGGTATTCTACAACGCTGATATGGAGGTCGCCACCAAGATCGTCGGGACCCTGCTGGAGGCCGGCGTGCGCTGCGTCGAATTCACCAACCGCGGCGACCGGGCATACCTCGTCTTCGGCGAGCTGGCGCGCCGCTTCCAGGACAACGACCAATTGATTCTGGGCATCGGCTCGGTCATCGACCCCATCAGCGCCGGTCAGTATGTCCAATTAGGTGCCAACTTTGTGGTCGGTCCGGTGCTCAACCCCGAGGTGGCCCGGATATGCAACCGCAGAAAGGTAGCCTACTCGCCAGGATGCGGCAGCGCAAGCGAGATCTCCGCGGCCGAGGAGCTGGGTGTGGAAATCGTTAAAATCTTCCCCGGTACCCAGGTGGGCGGCCCAGCCTTCGTCAAAGCGATTCGCGGCCCAATGCCCTGGACTTACATCATGCCCACAGGCGGTGTGGCTCCAACCGAGGAGAACATGCGTGCCTGGTTCGAGGCGGGCGTGGCCTGCGTCGGCATGGGCAGCAAATTGGTGCGCAAAGACCTGGTCGCGGCCGGCGACTTCGACACCATCCGGGATACCGCTGCCCAAACCCTGGCTTGGATTCAGGAAATTCGGGCGGAACATCCCCTGTTTTATTAATAGGTAATAGATTGTGGAGGTAATATGCGCAGAAAGTACACCCGGATAGCCCGCCTGCGAACCGCTCAAGACTTTGTAGACTATACGCAAAAATTAGGGGTCAACCTGCTCTTCGACGCCCAGGTGAAAAGTGGGGACGCAGCGCCCCTAGGACAGCCCTACAGCCTCAAAGATGGGCGCGTGATCGGCAATCGCTTCTGCATCCTGCCGATGGAGGGCTGGGACGGAACCGAGGACGGTAGACCCAGCGATAAAACGGAGCGGCGCTGGACCAACTTCGGCCGCAGTGGGGCCAAGCTGATCTGGGGCGGCGAAGCGGTGGCGGTGCGCCACGACGGGCGCGCCAACCCCAACCAATTGGTGATTCAGGAGCACACCCTCAAAGGTCTGGAGAGGCTGCGCCAAGCGCTGGTGGAAACCCACCGGGCGCACTTCGGCAGCAGCAGTGATCTGTTGGTCGGATTGCAGTTGACCCATTCCGGGCGCTTTGCCCGCCCCAACGAGAAGACCACTCTGGAGCCGATGATCCTGTACCACCATCCCTTGCTGGAAGAAATTTACAACGTCGATCCCAATTTGCCCGTGCTCAGCGACGCGCAAATCGAAGACCTGATCGCCGAATTCGTACGGGCAGCAAAAAGCGCCCACCAAATCGGTTTTGATTTCGTCGATATCAAGCACTGTCACGGCTACCTGGGCCACGAGTTCCTCAGCGCCCGCTCGCGCCCCGGTCCATACGGTGGGAGTTTTGAGAACCGCACCCGTTTCCTGCACCAGATTGTGGCCGGCATTCGCTC
>JASFVL010000562.1:0-3078 GCA_050049875.1 Anaerolineales bacterium | reverse complement strand
TGCACTGGATGCCTGCTACCTGGCTGCCTGACCATTACCAGGACCGGACTTTCACCGGCTAGCAGACGATAGCTTTCAGGACACACCAGCGAGTTTTTATCGGTAGGCGGCAGAATCTCGCGGGTCAGACGATGCTGGCCCGATTGCCTTAGGGCTCTCGCCCAGGTTCTCCTTGGAAGGCGTAGTAGCTAGCAATAGGTATTAGTCTCTTGCCGCGCGCGTTGGTGAACCCCGCCATTTCAAGCTGGCGAAGTAGTCCATCGACATCCAGAAGAACATCCATACCTTCCGTCATGGCTCCTGTGATGTTCAAGGCGTGCATTACAGGATTGCCATCCTGGCATCCAGTGGTAATCAGCAGCTGACCGCCTGGTTTCAACAGGCCAAAGAGCGTTCGAAGTAGGCCAACACGGTCACTGGCCGGAAAATAGTAGATATTGTTATGAAGCGTAGCAAGCTCAAAAGGTTCGCTGCACTCATAGTCCAAGATGGATTTAGCAGCGATCTTCACGCGATCATTCAGCCCCCAATCGTCGACATTTCGCCGCGCCAATTCTGCTACCTCGGGATCAGACTCCAGTCCCAGGGCTGTGAGGGTGGGATTGAGCTCACATGCTTGCCGGATATAGATGGCGCTCCCGCAGCCAATTTCCAAAAGACGCATATCTCCATGTCTCGGCACCGCTTGCTCCACCGCCTCGCTGACCAGGGGTTCCAGAGTTCGCGAAGACCGCGCAATTAGGGGGCCATCGATCGTTGCTAGTGGAAGTCGGCGACCCTCCCGGAGGAGACTCGGTGTCCGCCTGATATAGAGATCGTGAAGGTCTGCTATTTCCTGAAGAAAAGCTAGCGATGAATCGTATGCCGGAGAAAGCAGCTGCCTGGACAATCGTCCAGCAACTCGATAGCCGTTCACACTGTGAGACAACTCGCCGAGGCTAACCCCAAGATCAAGCCAAGCCTTAAGCCCTGTAAGGTTTTCCTCGATCCCTAGCGACTCTGCAATCACTTCTGCGCTGGCACTATCATTTCCGATCGCTCGATAAATGCCCTCCTTGTGTGCCGTAGCAACAAAGGATATGCGGTAGAACTTGCGTGCATCACCGATGATGCTAGTCAGTAGCTTGGCCTCCGCGCCGGCGATGAGTTTGAAAAGCGTTCTGAATTTCATATCACCATTGCCTCATAATGAAGTCCTAGCTCTTCAATGAGAACCAGGGCCCCTCTACCTTAATCCTGTTTCCGTCTGATTGGACTGCTTGACGAACTTCGGTCTTGCTAGAATCCACAGAGAACTCCCCTGAACTAGCATTTTTTCACCAGTTTCGCCGCCTAACGATTTGCATAAGGTGCGGGGTGGGTTGCGCTCGAAACCTTTTTTAGCAAGACACCAAACAGACCAAATTCGCGGCCGCTTACCCGCGGGGCGGAGCCCCGTCAGCTTTATGCTGGGTTAGGCGGGCTAAAAATTGATCAACATCTACTAGCAAAACAATCATCGAAATATAAGAATATTATTCTCTATCGCTTATGCCAAGAAAAGCATTGCTTACGATCAGAAATCTGCTATCCCGATTGCACTTTCAAGTCTGCGCAATACATACACACCACAAAGATTTTCGTTTTCTGTCACACCACAGAGTTGCAGATTTCGTTTTATAAGCCATGAGATTAATCTCCTTTCGTCATAATTTTCTCCAGCAATGACTGTCAAATCCGCCATCGGCATATCGGCCAACATTTGTGAACAGATTTCATCCCTCAGTATCAGGTTGGACCTTAACTGCTCCGGCGACTCGCATGCTATTAGGTTTGAGAGTATCGCAAGTCTCCATCACTTTCGACATAAGATCCTGACACTCTGGTTCTGACATTACCTCATCAACTTTTGTTGGATTATCTATCGGAGAAAAGGATATGAACCGAGTGGGATCAGTTGTATCTTCAAGTAGAATAGCACCTCTCTCATCAGGCAGATGTTGAGCGAGCCATTCAGATAGAGATTGCCATGCTTCAATGAATTCATCAGCTTTTTCTGGATATACAGCCCATATACCGAGTCGGTAGCCCTGACCTATTTTTTCCATTTTCATCCTCCTAATTTCCTACTGAATGACACCTGCGATTGCCCGCCTAACGCCTCGCATCACCGACAACAAAAAGCGACGCTCCTCGTTCCTCGTCGCTCTGCTTTTTGCTGTCCGAGTGCATGCGATTGTTAGCGGATGTTCTAGCAGAACTGGCAGTCAAAGCTCCACTCTCCGTTCTTGGTCTTGTTAAAGTAAACAACACCATTGTCTACCCACATCCATTTAGGCTTTTCTTCGCTTCCTATTTGGAAGACATAACCTTCGAGTGCAGCGCCATGCTGAATTTCGTAAGGAAAGCCGCCGAATTTGGTGTTTGGATACCGATTGTATTCGTAGAAAAATCTGTCTAACGCCCCTTCAGTTTCGTTAAATGGTGTCATGTCCACTATTTCCGAGGCATTTTCCCAGCCTGGTGCGTCATCTTCTACAAGATTCCACTTGATCGGAAACTCTTTCACCATTTCAGGCTCACTGGATGATGGAAGAGGACGCAACCCATCTAAAGATTTGTATTCTCTTATCAACCAACCTTCGCCGTGCGGTTTATCAAAAGGAATTTCATCGCGATTAAAGAACACAACCAAGAAATCGATGCTTTCTAACTCAGGTGGAATGTATGGCAGCTCACTTACCTTAACTTGCAGAAGACAAAACATATCTTTTCCCATATACCGAGGAAGCACTTCGCCTTCCAGACCAACTCCACTACCACCAAACCACGAAGTAATTCTATTTTCAGGAGGTCGGAAACCACCGATTTGTGAAATCGATGCTTTTCGTAGCGCTGTATCTAGCTTTTTGTATGTTTCGGCTACTGTTTCCATGATGGTATTGTTCCGCTAACGGGTTGTTGAGCGAGAGACCACTCGTATATAAACCTTCTCTTGATCATTATACACGGAAAGTTGAATCTTTAATAATACACAATGGAGCGGTCAAAGATAACCGTTTTAGAACCTGACTAGTGAAGAGTATCAATAAGGGAAAT
>JASFVL010000561.1:0-3080 GCA_050049875.1 Anaerolineales bacterium | reverse complement strand
AGGGAAGGTTCAGCAGCAGTCGGGGATTGATGAGGTGATTAAAAATCGTGCTGTATCCTAGCATCCCGTTGGGTTCAATATCAATACAACCAGTGTCAAGGCCTCCCAACGGCACCCCACAGGTGGGTCGAGGGTCTCCTCGATAAATCACACCGGTGACCGGCTTTGAATACCCTTGGGCTTCAAATTTGCGCCAAGTGGCGTGTCTCAGGTATGGAGGGAAAAAACGCTTTGTTGTTTTCATTTTGGTCTCCTTATCGCGCTTGGAATGGATCTAAAGATGGGTAAAGCATGTAGCTTTCATAGGTGTTTTAGTTATAAAACGCGGGGTCAAAACCAGGTTTTGTGGAAAAATTATCGCCAAAATTGTCTGTAAGTGGAATTGTGAAACGAATCTTGTACCTCCTTGGCTTGAACTTGTTGTACTCTTTGGATTATTCGAGCTACCAAACCATTGTGCCTAGCTAACGCCTTAACATTCTGACCGAGTTGTTTTAATCGTGCAAAAACGAGAATAGCGTCTTCAATTGCAGGTTTCTTCATTCAAGTGCTCGCGGACGGATTTGGAGAAGATCCCTTTCCTTAATCTCCTCTGCGCGCCGGTCAATTTCGCCAAAGTCGTCCTTATAGGAAAAAATCCTACCTGATAGATAGGGATGGGAGATGCGGCATAGTTTGATAACGGCATCGCCAACATCCTCAGCAGGGTGATGATGACCTGTGTCGATCCACTCTTTGACATAGGGCAGCCATTTTTTCCCAAGTGGGCTTCTGGCTACCCCTTTAGAGATACCCGAGCGCACAAAACCCGGGCTCAAACCGTAAACCTGAATGCCATCAAATCCTTCGCGTTGCAATTCAAAAGCAAGCGAATCTGTCATACGCATCAAGCCTGCCTTTGAGGTGCCGTAAGCGGACCCTCCCAACATCGGGGCGCCCGCACCCCCGCCGGTCATGTTGATAATGATGCCCTGTTCCTTCTTTATCATGTGCGGCAAGACGGCTCGACAGCAGAGAAAGGAACCATATAAGTTTGTGAAAACGTCTCCCCACCATAGGTCCTCACTCACTTCCCAGAGTGCGCCTATGGCGTGGTAAATAGCGGCATTATTGACCAAGACATCCACTTTTCCGAAGGCCTCTATGGTTCGTGATACCATGTTGGTGGCCCTGTGCTTGTCCCGGATATCCGTGGGAATAGCGAGCGCACTGCCCCCCTCAGTCTTGATTTGTTGGACAGTCTTGGTAAGCTCATCTACTCTACGGGCAGCGCAGGCTACCTGTGCGCCGTGCCGGGCCAGCGCCCGCGCCACTCCCCTTCCTACTCCTCCGCTGCTGCCGGTGACGATCACGGACGTTCCTTCAATTTCCATCTTCGCCTCTACTAATGATTTTTAATCGCTGTTACTAATCCCAAGGAGCAACTGCCACCTTGGTGTAAACCTCTCCGTCTAAGGCGTACCCTTCCGTCATTTGATGGAAGGTATTTTCGATTTTATCTAAGGGGATTTGGTGTGTAACGATTTCCTCCAGGGGATATTTGTGACTTTCAATGATTTCGCGCGCTCGGACGTAGAGCGCCTGGTGGGATCCCCAAACTCCCCGAAGGGTGATCTCATTAGCAGTAAAGTGCTTGAAGGGGTTGATCATCACATCTCCATTGTCCGTGAAGTGACCAAGCGTGATGTACTGACCACACCCGCGCAGCATCTCGACGCCTTCGGGTACCGCCTGGGGAGCTCCTGTGGCCTCAAAAACAACATCCGCACCCAACCGAAAAGGTGTGTGGGCTCTGACCCATTCAACCCTCTCTTGAGGATTATCTACTTCGTCGATATTCAGTGTGAAGTCAGCGCCTAGTGTCTTCGCAATTTCTAGGCGTTCGGCAGGTGCACCAATCACAAGGGTTTTGTAAGCCCCACTTTCCTTTGCCGCTACCATTGTTGCCAAACCAATGGGTCCAGAACCTTGTATGACAGCGAACGCAGGACTCTTGAAATGGGTATTATCCACTGCGTGGAGGCCACAAGCAAGCGGTTCCAGCATGACCGCAGCTCGTGGGTCGACACCATCCAGCCTCAGCACGTGAAAATTGTCCTTCAGGTCCATGTATTGGGCGTAGGCGCCTTGGAAGTGAGGCGGTTCGTCGGGGAAGGGTTTGTGACTGTAGCTTTTTAGGTTCTGACACATCGCTGGTTGGGATTCGACCAGACAGAAGTAGCAGCGGTTGCAACTGATTAGGCTGGCGATAAAAACCCTGTCACCAGGTTGGATCGGGCGGCCGGTGAAATCCTCCCCGACCCCATCACCGAGTTCTTCAATGGTTGCGGCAGGCTCATGCCCAAGCACCAGCGGATAAGGAATGCCTTCATGGTAAGAGATCTCAGAAGGTAGGTGCCCTTTATAGAAATGGACATCTGTGCCGCAAATGCCACACAGTTCGATCCTGACAATAATACGACCAGGTCCAGGCGAGGGAACCGGTGCAGCTTCGATCGTAAATCCTTTCATAGGGCCGTGCAGTAAAGCAGCTTTGCCAGTTTTTACCATTGTGTATTCCCTTCAAAATTTAGCCAAATCATCAGGCGGGCAGTTTTTGAAGTGCGCTTTTGATCATTTGGTGTGCTTATCCCAGCGCGTCTGCCCGCCCGCTTGGCTCCTCAACGAATGACCAATAAATAAAAATGGCTATTATTGATAGCGCAATAGAGATCATAAATAGGGCATCATATTCAAAAAATTGAGCGATCAAGCCCCCAATGAACGGCGCAACCATACCGGCGATACCAAACGTGGTTGAGGAGATGCCAATGTAGGTGGGGCGTCTTCTTGGAGAGGCATATTCGTATACCAGGGGCTGAATATTTACCCTCATGCTCGAGGAGCTCCAGCCCAGTAAAAACATCCCCAAGAAAAGGATCTGAGTGTTTGATGCCCAAAGCGATAATGCAAACCCCAGGATTTGAAAGCCCGCTCCTGCCATTAAGAGCCTCCGATGGCTGTGAATATCGCCCAACCAACCGGACACAAGTGATCCCAACGTCCCACCTATTAACAGACTGGTGCCGAGAACTCCAAGT
>JASFVL010000560.1:0-3086 GCA_050049875.1 Anaerolineales bacterium | reverse complement strand
CCAGCCAAGCCCCCAGGCGATCTCGAGCGTCTGACTGGTGATCAACACCCGCCCCGCGCCGTAACGATAATCCACCAGGGTGGGATTGCCTGACGTCTGTGCCTGGGCTACGACAGTGGATCCCGGATAAAGGTTGGTGAAACTGTCGTGACTAGCCCAGTTACCCTCCATAGGATTAGGTACGCCACTCACCCAAGGATGCCCTGGCGCTACGATGTCATTGTAACTGTCATTGTCATCTGCACTGAGCACACCTCCTACTGTTAATGGTTCAACAATTGCACTCTGGTTGCAGGTTGATTGCCACAGCTTGCCACCACCATTGACGTAGGATTCGAACTTGGCGATATTGGCGTTTAAGGCGTTGTAAAACACATCACCCTGAACACTTGGTATGACCACCATTTCATACGGGGATAGGTCTATCGTCGCGATCTGGCTCGAATCGACCTCGTCGTAAGCAATGCCGTTGGCTGTGAGCTCTGACTGGATGGCATCATACCCCCAGGGCAGCGTGTCTTGGATGATCAGGACGGGATTTACAGCTGGCGCGGCAATATCCGCGCCGTAAGCCGGGACAGGTTGCGGGATTGCCCCCACGTCATCAGTCGATGGTGCATCCGGACCGTCACCTGCACCCGGTTGAATCCTCAATCTCTGGGCTGGTGAGCCGGTCTCCTCGTCGCTGATGCTGTAGGAGAGGGGTCCACCGCCCAGGTTCTCGATAGTCAAGAATTCTGTCGTGCTGCCGTTGATCGGTATAGCAACGCTAAGCGATGCCGGTATGACGTTGATGTCGGGGGGTGTTTCGCACGGTCCGGTTATTGTGTAATTGATATCGTACGCTTCAATTGGGTAATTATCGCCGTACTCGTCGATTTTAACGTAGTAGGTACCAGCTGGCAGGGCATCCACACCGCAAACCCGGTCGATGCGCGACCAGAGTCCGGCACCGCCGTCGTCGTTGTATTCAAGCTCAGTTAGGCCGCTGTCGTACAGCCACATCCTCGAGTCGCCAGAAGGCCCCGAGGTTTCGAGTAAAACGCCCGATTCTTGAGCTAGGGTGAAAGTCACCCAGTCCTCGTCACCCACTGGGTAGATGTTGTGCGTCTGAGCCACTCCATCGTTTATGGTCGTAGACGCAGCAGAGCTGTTGTCCGGCTCATAAGCGTCGGGCGACAGGCAGAAGACCGGCACGCTGAAAGAACTACTCCATGGGCCCCCGTTGGCGGCGGAGATGTTCAAGTCAAAGTTGATATACGTGCCGTGAGGGGTTCCAGGATCGACGGAAAAATCAAAATCGTCGACATTGGTAGCCGATGTCGAGCCGGGGATATTTCCATAACTGCTGCTGGTGTTGTATAGAAAGGTAGCATAGGGACTACCCGTGCTGATTGTAGCGTAGACATTGTCTGCTGTATCTACCCCATCATTGTACAGGTCGACATACAGCTCGATGGTCTCGCCGCAATCGATGTAGCCATCGTCGTTGCCGCTGCTGTTATCGAGGTTGTCATCGTCCACCGTGCGACCCCAATATATGATAGGACCGGGGGAGGTTGTGCTTCTGAAGTTGGCCACGGTATAGGCGGTATTGTTCAGGGTCAAATGGTTATCGGCGTCGCAGTTGGGGTGGGAGCCAGCGGTACAGGAGGTGCTAGTGCCAGCGGGCACGCCCATGGCTACGCCACCGTAGAGAATATTGGGATTGGACCAATACTGCAGCCGGGTGCAGTAAGTGCCGTTATCGGCACACTCGTTATTGTAGGCCATGACAGTGCGCCAATCACCCGGCACGTACACAAAAGCGTGGTTGTAACTATAGGGGCTGAAGGCTGTGTCGTCTACGTACCAATCGTGGCGGGCGCTCTGGATGTGACCAAATTCGTGACCGAAGCTGTAATAACCAGTGGCACAGGTTCGCTTGGTAGCCTGGAAGGCGTAATTCTCAAAGGCAGTCGATACCGAATCCATGATGTAAGCACAGCCACAGTAGTTGACATCATTTTCGATGATCAAGGCGACCATATCGGCGTTGTAGGTATCCCTTAAGGTGTGGACGTTATCGATATGACCGTCACTGGGGTTCCGCAAGCGTGTGCGGTCGGAGCAAACATCACCAGTCTCGCTATAGGCTACTTCTTCCATGTGAACCAGGTTCAACGAGGTGTTGATGTTGCTGTTGGCGTAGCTGACGTTGGTTTCGGCGACGGCTAGGTTGATGGTGTTTTGAATCGCTGTAGTACCACCTGCGGCGGCGCGGGCGTCATCGCTGTAAACAACCAAGACATCGATAACCGAGCCATCATCAAGCATCGAATTTTCGTCGGCAGCGGCAATCGCCTCTGGCGACAGCTCCACCAGCGTCGGTTCCGCTTCGTCGGGGAATTGTGACTGGTCGATGGTGTAGATGGCGTGAACACCGTTGCCAGCCCAGCGCACCTGGTAGAAGCCGCCCGGCATGGTTACGTTGCCCGCCATCTGTCCACCCCCGATCACTAAAATGACTTGGCTGAAATCTATTCCTTCTAGGTGACCCAGCCAAGTATAGCCCCCTCCGTGAAGGGACTCTTTGCTCTCCAGTATGGCTAGGAGATCTAACCCTTCATAGAGGTTAAGCAGGACGGTATCGCCCACTTCGGCGCCGTTGAGCATATCGAAGTTGACTTCAACATAGCGAGTGCGGGCGATCGTCGGGTCGCTGCTCACATCCAGACTGGCTCTTTGGCTAGCATCCGTAAATAATCCTTGCTCGCCTTGCGCATCGTTTGATGCGGTTGGCGATTGGAAAGTGAATGCCTGCAGGATTACGATGAACAGGATAGAGACCAGGATTTTCCAAGGTTTCCGAATTGTGTGGTTGTTCATTTTCATTTCTCCTCAAAATTATCTATCATTCGTCCGGCAAAACCGGTTCATCCCCCGGTGGAAAGGCGGATTGATCTATCTCGTAAATGGCGTGCACATCATTGCCCGCGTAGCGAACTTCGTAAAACCCTCCCGGCAGAGTTATATTTCCAGCGATTTGATCGCCCCCCACAACCAAGATCATTTGGCAGTGCTCAATGCCATTGAGATAACCGATC